>WHTC01000076.1 GCA_009379795.1 Nitriliruptorales bacterium
CGCTCGGCGAGCGCCCCCGCGCGCTGGTCGTTCTCCTCCGCCTCAGCGCGGAACAGTTCGCGGTCCTTGCCACTGGACTCGCGGACCAACTCACGGGCGGCTTGCGCATCGGCAACCGCCAGGCGGTAGCCGGCGTAGACCTCGACGACATGTTCCAGTTCCGCGTGGCGGCGAGCAGTCTGGCGATAGCGGGCGTGGTCGGCGATCAGCGCGGGATCGGCGAGTGCGGCGGTCAGTTCGGCATGCGTCCGGACCAGCTCGTCCAGCCGGCGGAACAAGTCAGGATCAGGCATCGCAGGCGTCCTTGGAGGTGAGGTGCGAGCGGGACGGGTGTCGGCAAGCCCGCTAGAACCCGGCGCTGGGCTCCTCGTCAGGGCGGCCTATCGGAGCCCCGGTCACGTCGCTCGGGCCGGCCTGGCCGTTGTCGGTCGCAGGGCCACGATCCTGGCCGGGTCCCCACACCAGTGGCGAATCCAGGTTGCCGGCGATGCGCGGTCCCTGGCCGTTCCCCGCAAGCTCATCGGCCGGCGCGACCGCCTCGAAGCTGCGGACCGCCACCTCGATCATGTCGTCGGTCGGCGGCTTGGTGGTGATCATCTGCAGCCACAGGCCGGGCTTCATCATCGCCCGGACCAGGACGTTGTCCCTGCCGGCGCCGAGCCGGAGCCCTTCGTAGGCCAGCCCCGCCACCACGGGCAGCAGGAGCACTCGCAGCGCGACGTGGTAGATCGTCGTCACCACGGCGCCGCCCTCGGGCGCGGGCACGACCGCGCCCGCCGCCGAGTAGGTGATGATGGCGATCAGCATCACCATGAGCAGGAAGTTGGTGCCGCAGCGCACATGCAGTGTGGAGTATTTGCGCACGGACGACGGCTCCAGCACCTCGCCGTGCTCCCAGGCGGCGATCGTCATGTGCTCCGCACCGTGATACGCGAACACCCTGCGGATGTCAGCAAGCAGGGAGATCGCGGCCAGGTAGCCCAGGAAGATGGCGATCCGCACCACGCCCTCGACCAGGTGGTAGACGACTCCGTCACCCAGGGAGTTGGAGGCGAGCGCCAGGCCAGCGTTCGGCAGCACGATGAAGATGCCGACGAACATGAGCAGCGCCACGGCGAGGCTGCCGGCACCGAGGGTGTTGCCCCGCGCACGCTCCTCCTCCGTCAACTGCTGGTCAGCCGACACGGTCAGCGCCTTCATGCCGATCCGCAGCGCGTCGATCAGCCCGAACATGCCGCGGAACATGGGCTTGCGGAACAACGGGTAGCGCTTGGAGAAGTCGCTGACGGGGTGGCGTTCGAGGTAGATGTCGCCCTCGGGACGGCGCACGGCTACCGCCCAGGTCGACGCCCCCCGCATCATCACGCCCTCGACCACAGCTTGGCCGCCATAGTAGTGCGGCGATTGCTTGCCCTGGCTCACGTGTCGCGGGTCCTTTGCTTCAGGCCGGTCGGGAATGCGGACGGCTCGCTCAGGCTCAGGGTAGAGCACCCGTGGCGGAGCCTGGAGCGAGCCGCGCGGGAGCTACGTCTGCAGGTTGGACTTCTGGATCTGCACCAGGAACTGGTTGTTGCTCCTGGTCTGCTTCATCTTGTCGATGAGCAGTTCGACGGCCGCGGGCCCTTCCAGCGCGTGCAGCACCCGGCGGAGCTTCCAGATGATCGTCAGCTCCTCGCGGTCCAGCAGCAACTCCTCCTTGCGGGTGCCGCTCGCCTCGATGTCGATCGCCGGGAACACGCGCTTCTGCTCAAGCTTGCGGTCCAGCCGCAGCTCGGCGTTGCCGGTGCCCTTGAACTCCTCGAAGATCACCTCGTCCATCTTCGACCCCGTCTCGATCAGCGCACTGGCGATGATCGTGAGCGAGCCGCCACCTTCGATATTGCGGGCGGCGCCGAAGAAGCGCTTCGGCGGGTACAGCGCGGTCGAGTCGACACCACCGGACATGATCCGCCCGCTCGCAGGCGCCGCCAGGTTGTATGCGCGGGCCAGACGGGTGATCGAGTCCAGCAGCACGACCACGTCGCGACCGGCTTCCACCAAGCGCTTCGCACGCTCCATCGCCAGTTCGGCGATCTGGGTGTGGTCGTCCGCCGGCCGGTCGAACGTCGATGCGACGATCTCGCCCGGAACCGACCGCTGCATGTCGGTGACCTCTTCAGGACGCTCGTCGACGAGCACGACCATGAGGTGGCATTCCGGGTTGTTGTAGGCGATCGCCTGCCCGAGCTCCTTCAGGATGGTCGTCTTGCCGGCCTTCGGCGGTGACACGATGAGGCCGCGCTGACCCTTCCCGATAGGACTCATCAGGTCGATGATCCGCATAGAGATCGGGCCTTCGGGCGTCTCCAGGCGCAGCCGCTCGTCGGGGAACAGCGGCGTCATGTCCTTGAAGTCCGGACGGTGCGGCAGGTTGCCCTGCTCGTCCGGCTTCTGGCCGTTCACCATCTGCACGTGGTGCAGCGCCGGAACCTTCTCATTGGACTTCTGAACCCGGATCGGGCCCTCGACGACGTCGCCGCGGCGCAGCCCGTGCTTGCGCACCTGGCTCTGTGAGATGTAGACGTCGCGTTCGCCGGGCAGGTAGCCGGAAGTCCGCAGAAAGCCATAGCCCTCTGGAAGGATGTCCAGCACGCCCGAACGAACCTCGCCGGGCTCGGCGGCCTGGTCGTCCTCGCGGTACTGCCGCCCCTGCTGCGACTGCTGCTTGTTGCGACGGCGCTCCCGCCGGCTGCGGCGACGCCGGTTGCCGCCCTCCTCGTTGTCGCGGCTGTCCCGCTGTTGGCGCTGGGTCCTTGACCCCCCGGCCTCACCGGACGGGGACTCATGGATCTGCTGCCCCTCGCCCCGCTGGCCGTCCTCGGTCGGCTGTTCACGCTGGGCGCGATCCTGCCGTACCGGATCCTGGGCGGCTTCGGGCCGCTCGGTGCGGGCGCTCTGACGGTCTTCGATGCTGGTCCCGGGTCCGCCGTTGCGCTGCGGTTCGTCCGGGGACTGCGTGCGTTCCCGGCTGCGCGTGCGCACCCGGGTGCGCGTCGCCTCCTCGGAGGCATCCGGCGCCGGCGTCGGGCTCGGCCGGCGGTCGTCGCCCTGCTGGTCGAGGGGCAGCTGACTCTGGCTGCGCCCGCTGTCCTCGCCCTCGGCGCGAGCGTCGGGACGCTCGGCGACGGCGACGGCGGTCCTGCCGTTGGACGGCGCGTCCGCGGTACTCGGGATCGAGGGCGACCCGTCCGGTCCGGCGGGGCGCCCGTCTCCGGAGCGCTCGGCGGCGCGGACGATGGCCTCGATGAGTTCGGCTTTCTTCAGCCGCTGGTAACCGCGCATCTGGAGATGCGACGCAATGCCCTTCAGCTCGGTCAGTTGTTTTCTTGCGAGGACGCTTCGGTCCATCGATCGTGCTCCTGTCGATCCGCGGCCACTCACCGTGATCCGGCTTGTGGAACAGGGACCGGACGTACTTGTGGGATTCGGTCGTTGTGGGGGGACGAGCCGGGGCCGGATACGGGACGCCGTCCCGTGCCGGCGGAGACCGGGTGCCAGGCTGGGAGTGATGCCTGCATGGGTGCGCCTTCGTCAAGTGCGCGAGTTCCGCTGCGATCGGCCGCGGCGTTGCGGCCTCACGTCCGATGACCCGCAACCCGGAGCAACCGTGCTGCGTGCGGTGAAGATGCGAGGTACCGCGTGAACCACGCCGAGAACCCGTGATACCGGGAGGTGACCGCTTCCCCGCGCACGACCTCAACGGTCGAGTCAAGTACGGGGTGCCGTGGCGGTTCTCCCGCCCAGCCTGACGTGGTCAGCTGCAGTGTAGCGGGCGCCCGTCCGACCGGGCAACAGGCTGTACCGTCCGAACCGGCTCGTCCTGCCATGTCAACGCGCGGTCATGTGGCGCTATTCCCGCACGGCGACGATGGCCTGCGGACACACCTCCGCCCCTGCGCGATCCCAGCGCAGCGACCGCACCATCCAGTCAGGGCCGGCCAGTCGGGCGACCAGGCTGGCGGCCTCACCGTTCCCGGCCGGCGCGATGACCAGCACGCTCGGGCCGGCTCCGGACAGGCAGGCGCCCAGGCCGACGCTCCGCACGGCTTCCACCAGCGCTCCTGACGCGACCATCGCGGCCAGTCGCGGCGGCTCGTGCAGGATGTCGCGCATCGCCTCGGGTCGCCAGGCCATGGTCCCGCTCAGCCCGGCCAGCACCGTTGCCGTACGGGCGGCGTTGGCTGCCGCCTCGCCCAGCGGGATCTCGTCCGGCAGCAGGCCGCGGGCGGCCTCAGTGGACTGGCGTGCGGTCGGGATGCAGGCGATCGGCCTGAGCGTCTCGCTCGGCTCCAGGCGGTGGGCGCAGCCGTCCACCACCACGCACAGCCCGCCGAGCACGGCCGCCGCGGCGTTGTCGGCATGCCCCTCCAGCGCAGCCGCCAGATCGATCAAGTCCTGATCCCCGCCCCCGCCGCCGGTGAACGCCCGGGCAAGCGCGGCACCGGCGACGGCCGCCGCGGCACTGGAGCCAAGGCCCCGCTGCAGCGGAATGGCACTGCGCACGCGCACGCTGATCTCAGGTGGAGGTGTTCCGGCCCAGTCGCAGTAGGCCACCAGCGCACGCCAGACCAGATTCTCCTCGCCGGCGGGCAGCTCGTCGGCGCCTTCGCCCTCGGCGAGCACGCGCCGCTCCTCGCGATCGGTCGTCCAGGCGATCAGCGGCAGGTCGAGAGCGACGGCCAGCGCATCGAAGCCGGGCCCGAGGTTGGCGCTGGAGGCCGGGACCTGGACGCCGACGCGTTCATCCGGACGCATGCGCGGGACCGTCGGAGAGGCCGAGCAGTTCGGCGGCGGCGCCCACGTCCGGCGGGATCACCGGCGGGGGCGCCGCACCGGCGACGGCCCAATCGGGCTCCTTCAGGCCGTGACCCGTCAGGACGCAGACCACGATGGCGCCCTCCGGCAGATCCCCGGCCGAGGCCAGCTGCAGCAGCCCCGCCACGCTGGCGGCCGAGGCCATCTCGCAGAACACTCCCTCGCGCGCCACAGTCCGGTAGGCCTGCAGGATGTCCCGGTCGGTGACGGCGCGGATCGATCCTGCGGACTCGTTGGCCGCCGCCACGGCCTGCTGCCAGGAGGCGGGGTTGCCGATACGGATCGCGGTGGCGATGGTCGTCGGAGACTCCACCGGCGCGCCCTGGACGATGGGCGAAGCCCCCGCAGCCTGGAACCCGTGCATGACCGGCAGGCGGTCGGTCAGGTTGTCCGCGGCGTACTCGTTGTAGCCGCGCCAGTAGGCGGTGATGTTGCCCGCGTTGCCGACCGGCATGACATGGATGTCCGGAGCGCGGCCCAGGAAGTCGCAGACCTCGAAGGCGCCGGTCTTCTGACCCTCGATGCGCGAGGGGTTCACCGAGTTCACCAGTTCCACTGGATAGTCGCGGTCAAGCGCCCGGCACATGCTCAGGGCACGGTCGAAGTTGCCCTCGATCTGGATGACCGTGGCGCCGTGCACCAGTGCCTGCGCGAGCTTGCCGTAGGCGATCTTGCCGCGCGGGATCAGCACCGCGCAGGTGAGACCGGCTTTGGCGGCGTAGGCGGCCGCCGAGGCCGAGGTGTTGCCCGTGGAGGCACAGATGACCGCCTGGGCACGGCGTTCGACCGCCTTGCTGATGGCAAGGGTCATCCCCCGATCCTTGAACGACCCCGTCGGGTTGGCGCCCTCGAACTTCAGCCACACGTCGCAACCGGTGCGAGCGGAAAGCGCCGCCGAGTGGATCAGCGGCGTCCCACCCTCGCGGAGCGTGACCACGGGTGTGTCCGCCGAGACCGGCAGCCGATCACGGTACTCCTCGATCACCCCACGCCACTGCCTCCCGCCCAACGCGTGAGCTGGCGAGGACTGGGGCGGACCGCCGGAGCGATGCTGCGCGACCGGGCCGGAGGCCGGCACCGCGAGGTCGGTCATGCCCGCAGTCTAGGTCGTTCCGCCGCGCTGAACTGCGGCCCGGGTGGACGACCGCCCAGAATCCGGCTCCCCGCGGGTGCCGCGCACCTCCCGCGCGCAATGCCGCGGTTCAGGTGCAACAGGGTGAGCTCAGACCTCGCTGCCCTCCACACGCATGACGCTGGCCACGTCCCGCACCCTGGGCAGTTGCCGTAACGCGCTGGTGGTCGCGCGGACGGCGCCCTCGCGCGCGGCGTGGGTGATGAGCAGCAATTGGGCGGTGTCGCCCTCGCCCTCCTGCCAGACGCTGCGGATCGACACCCCGTTGGCTCCGAAGGCTGAGGCCACCCCCGCCAGCACGCCGGGCTCGTCGGCCACGTCCAGCAGCACATAGGACTGCACCGTGGTGGCGTCGAAGGAGCGTACGGGCTTGAGCGGCACCGGCGCGGGCAGCGGCGGGCGCTCCCCGGCCAGCAACGCCCGTGCGACCGTGACCACGTCACCGACCACCGCGCTGGCGGTCGGCAGCGACCCGGCCCCGCGCCCGTAGAACATCAGGCTGCCCGCCGCGTCACCGATCACGAACACCGCGTTGTAGGCGTCGCGGACGTTGGCCAGCGGATGGTCCTGGGGCACCAGAGCGGGGTGGACGCGCACCCCGACCGTGCCGTCGATCACCTCGGCGATCCCGAGCAGCTTGATCACGTAGCCCATCCGGCGGGCGTGGGCGATGTCGGTCGGGGTGACCCGGGTGATGCCCTCGGTATACACGTCGTCGGCGGTGACCTGCGCGTCGAAGGCGATGCTGGCCAGGATCGCGGTCTTGGCGGCGGCGTCCGCCCCGGTGACGTCGGCGGACGGGTCGGCCTCGGCGTATCCCAGGCGCTGCGCCTCAGCCAGAGCCGCCTCGAACGACGCGCCCTCGTCGGTCATGCGGGTGAGGATGTAGTTGGTGGTGCCGTTGAGGATCCCGAGCACCTTGCGCACCCGATCGCCGGCCAGCGACTCGCGCATCGGCTTGATGATCGGCACGCCCCCGGCCACGGCCGCCTCGTACTCCAGGCGCACGCCGCGCCGCCTCGCGATGGTGCCGAGATCCCCACCGGCGGTGGCGATCAGGCTCTTGTTGGCGGTGACCACGCTCTTGCCGGCCTCGAGCGCCTCGGTGATCAGCGCCCGGGCCGGGTCCAGCCCGCCCATGACCTCCACGACGATGTCGACGTCGGGATCGGCGACGACCTTGCGGGGGTCGTCAGTGATCTGCGGGAGATCGACGTCGCGCGTGCGGCGCAGATCGCGCACCGCGACGGGTCCCAGTTCCAGGTGGGCACCGAGTCGCACCGCGATCTCGTCGGCGTGCTCGCGCAGCAGTCGGACCACGCCCGATCCCACGACCCCGCAGCCCAACAGCCCAACAGTGAGTTCATCCTTCATTCGCCGCAGTGTAGGTGGCCAGCGGCGTTCCGTCGCAGTCAGGAGAGCGGCACGTCGCGCGCAAGGATCTCGTCGAGGGTCTCCCGGCGGACCAGGACCTGAGCTTGGCCGTCGCCGACGAGCACGACGGGAGGGCGGGGCAGGCGGTTGTAGTTGCTGGCCAGCGCGAAGGTGTACGCGCCGGTCGCAGCGACGGCGAGCAGGTCCCCCTCCGCCAGGTCCGCGGGCAAGGTGACGTCGCGGGCGAGAAGGTCCCCGGATTCGCAGTGCTTGCCCGCCACAGCGACCGTGCGGGTCTCCGGCGACGGATCCCCGGGCGGCCGCCCTGCGGCGGCGAAGGTGTACCGGGCGTCGTACAGCGCAGGCCGGGGATTGTCGCTCATCCCGCCATCGACGCTGAGGTAGGTCCGCACGCCCGGAATCTTCTTGACCGTACCGACCGTGTAGAGGGTGACGCCGGCGGGGCCGACGATCGACCGGCCAGGCTCGACGGCCAGGCGCGGCAGTGGCAGACCGCGTGCGTCGCAGGCCGCCTGGACCGCGGCACCCAGCGTCTCGGCGTAGCGCTCCAGCGGCAGTTCCCGCTCCCGGTCCGTGTAGGCGATCCCCGGTCCCCCGCCGAGGTTGAGCTCGGCCAGCACGACCCCGTGACGATCCCGGACGTCGCCGAGCAGACCGGCCAGCAGGCTGGCGGCCCGCTCGAACGCTTCCAGGGCGAACACCTGGCTGCCGATGTGGCAGTGCACCCCGAGGAGTTCCACCCCCGGCAGCTTCAGCGCCCGAGCCACCGCCTCGTGGGCCAGTCCGGCGGACAGGCTGAACCCGAACTTCGAGTCGTCCTGCCCTGTGGAGATCGAGCGATGGGTGTCCGCCTGGATGCCAGGGGTGATCCGCACCAGCACCGTCAGATCACGGTCGAGGACTGTCCCGAGCTCGGAGAGGCGCTCCAACTCGACGAAGCTGTCCGCCACGAAACGCCCGACGCCGTACTCCGCCGCCGCGACCAGTTCCTCGACGGACTTATTGTTGCCGTGGAACACAATTCGCTCCGGCGGCACCTCCGCCCGGATCGCCGTGGCGAGTTCGCCGGCGCTCGCGACGTCGATGGCCAGGCCCTCGGCCGTGGCAAGCTGCAGCACCCCCGCGACGCACAGGGCCTTGGCCGCGTAGACGACATCGACCTGCGGGCCGAAGACCTGCCGATAGGCCCGCATGCGACCGACAAGCTCGGCGCGGTCAAGCAGGTAGAGCGGGGTGCCGAAGCGCTCGGCAAGGTCCTCCACCCCCAGGCCGCCGAGGGCCAACAGGCGCTGGGAGGGGGGCTCGGCGTGCAGCACGGCGGTGCGCGGCCAGGGTGGGTTCACAGTCGGATCCGGGGTCGAGGTCAGCGTGGATTGTGGGATCAGAGTTGGTCGTTGACGATCCGGGTCACCGACTCCGCGGCCTTCTGGAGCGGACCGCGATCGCGCCACTGCTCGGCGTCGACGACCTCGGCATCGCGCAGGTCCTCGGTGAACTGCCGATCGAGAAGCGCCACCACATCGCGGTCGAAGATGACCAGGTTGGCCTCCTCGTTGATGCCCAGGGAGCGGGGGTCGAAGTTCGCCGACCCCACGCAGGCTACGCACCCATCCACGGTGAGGATCTTGGCGTGCAGCATGGTCCGCTGGTAGCGGTGGAGGGTCACGCCGGCGTCCAGGACGTCCTCGTACTCGGCTTCCCCGGCCACCTGCACGACCCGCTTGTCCACATGATCGCCGGGTACCAGCACGTCGACAACCACGCCCCGCTCCACAGCTTCGCGCAAGGCCCGCGAGGTGGACTCGTCGGGAATGAAGTAAGCGCAGGTGAGCCGGACCTGGTGCCGAGCGAGCCTGAGCAGCGCGATCAGGACCGTGGCCATCTCGCCCCAGCCCACGACCGAGGGGCAACGGATCACCTGGACGATGCTGTGACCAGGCTGCGGTTGATCCGGGAAGCGGTCGGCCTGCTCGAACAGCGGCCGGCCCGACTCGGCCCAGTTACTCAGGAACGCCGCGCGAAGGCCGTCGACAGCCGGGCCGCGGACCTTGAAGTGGGTGTCGCGCCACTCCGAGGGATTCCCAGCGTCGCCCTCCCATTCCTCAGCGATCCCGACCCCGCCGGTGAAGCCGACCTCCTCGTCGCAGACCAGGACCTTCCGGTGGGTGCGGTTGTTGACGTCGCCCATGCCGACGTCACGGGGGTTCCGGAACCACTCGACCTGGCAACCGGCGTCTTCCATCTGGTGCACGAGATCACGGTTCATCGACTTTGCCCCGACCGCGTCGAGCAGCACCCGGACGCGCACCCCGGCGCGCGCCCGGTCGCTGAGCGCATCGGCGAAATGGAAGGCGATCTGGCCGGTCCAGTAGACGTACGTGCACAGGTCGACCGTGCTCTTGGCCGCGCGGATCGCGTCGAGCATCGCGGGGAAGATCTCGTCGCCGTTGCGGAGGACATCGATCGCGTTGCCCTGCGTGGCGTGGACGCCGATCAGTCCTTCGAGCACTCGCCGGTAATGCTGCTCAACCGGTGCCTCGGCTGGCATCTCACATCCGATCCGGAGCTGACACCCCAAGGATGCCAAGCGCGTTCACCAGGGTCCGGCGGGTGGCCATGCACAGCCAGTACCGGGCCACGGTAAGCTCGCCGTCGTCGGAGACGACCTGGCATTCCGTATAGAACCTGTGGAACGCCTCGGCAAGCTCCTCGGCGTACCGGGCGATCTTGTGCGGTGCCCGCTCGGCGGCCGCATACCGCACCGTCTCAGGATAGGCGGCGATGCGCCGGATGAGCTCCGCCTCGCTTTCGTGGGTCAGCAGTTCCAGCCGCGCGTCGTCGACGGTGCCCGGCTCCACGCCCCGCTCCGTGGCCTTGCGCATGATCCCTGCGATCCGTGCGCTCGAGTACTGCACGTAGTAGACGGGGTTCTCCCGGTCGGCCTTGACGACCTCCGCCAGGTCGAAGTCAAGGGTTACGTCGATGGATGTGCGCAGAAAGGTGTAGCGGGCCGCGTCGGTACCGACCTCGTTGATGAGGTCATCAAGTGTGACGAACTCCCCGCTGCGCTTGCTCATCCGCACGGCCTTGCCGCCGCGCAGGAAATTCACCAGTTGTCCGATGATGATCTCGATACGCTCGACGTCGAGACCTTCTGCGAGGGCGATGGCCTTCAGTCGGCCGACGTAGCCGTGGTGATCCGCCCCCAGCAGGTAGATGCAGCGATCGAAGCCACGCTCGAGCTTGTTGGCCATGTAAGCGCAGTCGGCAGCGAAGTAGGTCGTGCGACCGTCGCTGCGCCGTAGGACACGGTCCTTGTCGTCCCCGAAGGCAGTCGTCCGCAGCCAAAGTGCGCCGTCCAGCTCGTAGGCATGGCCCTCCTGGACCAGGCGATCGATCACCCTCCGGATCGCCCCTGACTCGTGCAGGGTCCGCTCGCCGAAGTACGAGTCGAAGTGGACCCTGAACCGAGCCAGAGTCGCCTCGATGCGATGGAGCATCCGCTGGTAGGCGGCCTCGGCGAGGTCGTCCGTCTCGCCCGCGGCCAGGATCTCCTCGGCGAGTTCCTGGATGTAGCCCCCCCGATAGCCGTCGTCCGGCGGAGGCCTGCCTTCCAGCGCGGATTGAACGCTCGCGCCGAAGCGCTCCATCTGCTCGCCAGCATCATTGAAGTAGTACTCCCGGCTGACACCCCAACCAGTCAATTCAAACAGGTTGGCCATCGCGTCCCCCACAGCCGCCCAGCGACCGGCGCCGATGTGGAGCGGTCCCGTGGGGTTGGCGGACACGAACTCGACCTGGATCCTGCCTGGGGACCGCTCGGGAACGTACCGACCCCACATCTGGCCGCGGGAGGCAGCGTCCCGGACGACCTGCTCCAACACGTCGTGGGAGAGGCGGAAGTTGACGAACCCGGGGCCTGCGACCTCCACCGCGATGATGCCGTGGAGGGCTGGCAACTTGGCCACCAGGCGCTGGGCAACCTGGCGTGGAGGGACACCGGCGCGCTTCGCCAGGGCCAGCGCCACGTTGGTCGACCAGTCGCCATGCTCCCGCTGGCGGGGCCGCTCGAAGGTCGGCTCGGCGTCGGGCAGGCCCGCCTCGCCGAGGGCCTGCCGGACGGCGGTGGCCAACTGCTCCGGGCCGGTCACCTGGTGCCCGCCTGCAGCAGCCGATCGACCAACCGCATGAGCTCGATGGGGTCAAAGGGCTTCGTCACGTACGACTCGACTCCAATTTCGTTGCCTTTACGGACGTCGGCCTCCATCGCCCGGGCCGTCAGGAAGACCACCGGGATGCCGCTTGTGGCCCGGTCTCCCTTGAGTGCGGCCGCGACCTGCCAGCCGTCCATGTCGGGCATCATCACGTCCAGGAGGATGAGATCGGGCGGGTCCGCGCGGACCTTGTCGAGGGCGTCACGCCCGTCCACCGCCATGATCACATCGTGCCCCTCCATCTCCAGGTTGACTTCCAGCAGTCCACGGATCACAGGGTCGTCATCGACCGCCATCACCCGCGCCACACGCGCTCCTCGCCCTCACGACTCGATGACCCTTGGGCATCGTAGCCCCGCAACTCTGGCGGGCGACAAGAAAGCGAGGCCGGCGGTGTGGACAACCGTCACCCCGCCCAGCGGATCCCGCCTGCTACACTCCCCCCGATACGATCCCCGCCCGCGTAGCTCAGGGGAGAGAGCGTCTGCCTCCGGAGCAGAAGGCCGCAGGTTCGATTCCTGCCGCGGGCGCAACACCTCTCTGACCAGCGGTTTCGTCTTTCCACAACCGCGACACACCTCAGGCACAGCGCTTGCCGGGCGGATAGCATCTCCAAGCCCATCCGCGCCTACGCCGACTCCGCCACGCAGCTGCTCGACCACGCTGCAGCCACCGCCCAAGGTGTTGGACTGCGACATGCGCTCCCCGGCCTTGACGCCACTGAGTCCAGCCCGGCGCTTGGCTTGGAGGAAGAACCATTACGGACCGCGTGCTTTTCATTCTGCTTCCGGAGCCGCTTTGTCTGCCTCATCAATTCGGGCTCCTCGCTAGATCGCGTGGATGGCGGGTAGGGGAGGGGGTGATCTTCGCCGCGCGACCGCCCAGAGGCAGTCTCAGCGGTTCCGGGAACCATCGGGGGGATCTCCCCCAGTGCGCGAAGGGGCGCTGGCGTGGATACTCGAGTCGCTTGCTCGAGCGAGGAGAGCCATGCGCGCGATCGATGTCTATCTGGGTGAGCTGAGCGCTGCCCTGCGCGGCCCCCGTCACGCCAAGGCGGACCTGCTCTCCGAGGCGCGGGAAGGCCTGATGGAGACGGCGGAGGCCTACGTCGCGGCGGGCATGAGCCGTCTGGCTGCCGAGCGGCAGGCGGCCGAGGAGTTCGGCGCGGTCACGGTCGTCGCCCCGGGCTACCAGGAAGAGCTCACCCTGGTACAGGCACGCCGTACCTCTCTGTTGGCCCTGATTGGCGTCGGGGTGCAACCCCTGGTCTGGGATGTGCTGTGGCCGCTGGTTCGTGAGGTCAGCGTCGGCTCGCCGACTGCGCTCCAGGCGGTGTTGTCGGAACTCGTCGAGTGGCTCGGTGGCCTGGCCATCGTCGGCGCCGCGGTGGCTGTGATCGCCTGCGGCATCGGCGTCCGGCTTCCCGTCATCCGCCACCACGTGGTCAAAGCGACCGGGATGCTCGGCCTCGCGGTCGCAATCGGCGTCAGCGGCCTCGGCCTCTTTATGACGGCGCTGAGCCCTGACGTCACACGCTTGCTTGACTTCGCCGTTCTGCCGTGGCTGACGGCCTTCGTGTTGCTGCCAATGGCGTGGGTCGGGCGATCGGCACGGCGGTGTCTGCGAATCGCTTGAGAGTCACGCCGTACCCGTGGCTGACCCCGGACGCAGGACGCCTTCGATCACGCGAGCGAAATCGCGCCATTCCGAGCGCTCTGACGCGAGCGTGCGGCGCCCGGCGGCCGTGAGCCGGTAGCTACGCCGCTTGCGACCGCCAACGGTCTTCCAGTCGCTGCGCAGGTACCCCGCCCGTTCGAGGCGTCGAAGGGCGGGATACAGCGTGCCGGTCGGGACGTCGAGCGTCTCGTCGCTGCGCTGCCGCAACGCCTCCATGATGGCGTAGCCGTGCAGAGGCTCGTCCTCGACCACCGACAGAATCAGCCCGTCGAGGTGTCCCCGAAGCGTGCCAGGTCGCATGTAGACAACCTACATCATGGCGGGTTATC
>WHTC01000018.1 GCA_009379795.1 Nitriliruptorales bacterium
AGGTCGGCCCTCGGCCGCATGCAGCCGAGCGCCTCGCCGATGAGGTCATGCCGGCACTCCAGGCCCCGGTCGTTGTCGCGCGCCGCTAGGATCATCGCGTGGCGCCAACTGCCGAGCACTCCCTTGCCATCGCTGGACGCGAGGTCACGATCACCAGCGCTGACAAGGTGCTGTTCTCCGAGCGCGGGGAGACCAAGCGCGACCTTGTCGAGCACTACCTCCGCTTCGCCGAGCCCCTGATGCGCACCATGGGTGGGCGCCCGGTGCTCCTGCAGCGGTTCCCGCACGGCGCGAACGGCCCGTCGTTCTACCAGAAGCGTGTGCCCAAGGACCGACCCGACTGGCTGCAGACGACGATCGTCAGCACACCGAACGGCACCACCTCGCAGGCAATGGTGGTGGCCGATCTGGCACACGTGGCCTGGGCGGTGAACCTGGGCACCCTCGGCTTCCACGTCTGGCCCTACCTCGCCGACGACCCGGAACACACCGACGAACTCCGCCTCGACCTGGATCCGCAGCCGGGCACCGAGTTCACCCAGGTGCGGGCGGCTGCTGGAGAGGTCCGCGCACTCCTCGGCGAGCTCGGGATCGTGGCCTATCCGAAGACCACCGGCAACCGCGGCCTGCACGTCTATGTGCGACTCGAGCCACGCTGGGACTCCTATCAGGTCCGCGCCGCGGCCGTCGCGGTGGCCCGCGAACTGGAGCGGCGGCGGCCGGATCTGCTCACGGCGGCGTGGTGGAAGGAGGAACGGGGCACGCGGGTGTTCGTGGACTTCAACCAGAACGCTCCCCACAAGACCGTGTTCGGCGCGTGGTCGGTGCGAGCCCGGCCGGGCGCGCAGGTCTCGACGCCCCTGCAATGGGACGACATCGGCGGGACCCACCCCGACGACCTCACCATGGCCAGCCTGCCAAGCCGGTTCGAGGCGAGCGGCGACCCCTGGGAGGACATGAACCAGCACCCCCAGTCGCTGGAGCCGCTGCTCGCCATCCACCAACGCGACCGGGCGAACGGCCTCATGGACGCCCCCTGGCCACCGGTCTACCCCAAGCAGCCGGACGAGCCGCCCCGGGTCGCCCCCAGCCGCGCCCGCAAGCGCTGACAAGCGGTCGTTTGCCCGCAGAGCCGCACCGGCAATGCGGTCCGACCAGAAAGACCGAAGAGGACGGGTGAGCATGAGCGACGGGATCGGCCTTCGGGCGCACGTGCTGGTTACGCCCGAGGCCTGGATTCGCTCGCTGAGGGCGGCCATCGGCCGGTGACGGATGGGCAGGAGAGCACCGTTCCCAAGGTGACCGCGGAGGACCTGGTCGACGCAGCTTCGCGGGCTGCCCGTTCGCTGGCCGCGGCGGATGATCGCGACTGGGAGCAACCGGCCGGGGACCTGGACTGGTCCTGCCGGCGAACGCTCGACCACATCCCGGACGCGCTGCTCTTGTACGCGACCCACCTCTCCCGACAATCGACGGTTCGCCTGCCCTTCCTGCGAAACGGAAACGATCAGGCGACACCCGAGGAGTTGCTGGAGACGCTCGTGTCGGCCGCGACAATTCTGGCCGGTGTGGCGCGCAGTGCAGGGCCCGACGTCCGCGCGTTCCACCCCGCGGGCATGGCTGACCCCGCCGGATTCCTCGCCATGGGTTGCGACGAGGTCCTCATCCACACCCACGACATCGCCAGCGGCATTGGGATCGCCTTCGAGCCTCCTGCACCTCTGTGCCGCCGCATCCTGGCCCGACTGTTCCCCTGGGCACCGGCAGACGCGGATCCGTGGAAGGCGCTGCTGTGGGCGAACGGCCGATTGGGGCTGACCGGCCACGAGCGGTTGGCACCCGACTGGTACTGGCACTGCGCACCGCTGAGCGAGTGGGACGGCACGGTCAAGAAGCGGCACCAACCTCCCGCCTGGTAGCGGCGAACGCCAGAGGCTTGGCGCGTGGCTCCAGAAGGGCCAGAGCCGAGCGTAAGAACGCGAGATGGAGGCGAAGTGCGTCGTCGAGGTCGGCCATGAAGGGCTGGCGGGACGTCCGGCCGTTCAGCGTGCTCGACCCGGACGGAGGTCCGGGTACGACATCGTGGTGTGGGCCCAGGATGGACCGTCGAGGAGGTACACCCGATGGAGGACCGGCCGCGAGAAGTCGAGGACTGGTTGAGCCAGTGGCGCCCTGACCACCAGGAGCAGGTCGAGTGGCTGGCTGAGAGCGTTCATGCCGCAGGAGATGGCATTGCTGAGGCGATCAAGTGGCGCCGGCTGGCCTTCACCCTCGACGGGAACTGGCACCACTGGCTGTGTGCGATCGCCGTCGCGCGGCAAGGAGTGAGCCTGCTGTTCCACAAGGGATCGCTGCTCGACGATCCGGCCGGCATGCTGCAGGGCGACGGCCGTTACCTGCGGCGGATCCCCCACGACCGGGCGGCCGCGGAACCCGAGGCCGTCACCGCGCTCGTGCGTGAGGCGATCATGCACCAGACCGACATGCTGGACGAGGGAGCGTGAGAAAACCCTCGGAAATGGGCCAGGTTCGACGGTCCTCTGGTGTTCGCGACGCGTATGCATAAGTATTAGACATGATGGGCTGCTGATGCTACCGGTCGCACAACTTTGAAAAGCTCCTCCCCCGTTGAGCGCCTCGAGGAGCTGCCGGCGATGGCGCGAACTACCTGGCGGTGCTTCGTGGCCGGACCTCGGTTATGAGGTCTCGTCGAGATCAGCCAGGAGGTCGTCGAGGACGCGCTCCTCCTCGACGCGGTACCCGGTGGCCTGCATGGCAGGGGGTAGGTCAGCGTCCCACACGGCGGTGACGGGGACGCCGGTCAGGCGGGCGCCGGCACCGCCGGTGCGCTCGGCGGCGGCGCGGTACGCGGAGGTGTCGTAGCGCCACGGGGCGAAAGAGAACCGGGCGAACAGGGCGTTGGCGATGGTCAACCCGCCCCAGTCGAAGTCGCCGTGGTAGCGCAGGCGGGCGCCCGCTCCGGCGAGGAGGCGGAGCAGGGCGTTGGCGGCGGCGCTGGGGTGGCCGCTGACGCAGGCGAGCGGGGCGCAGCGGGGGCCGAGCAGATCGGCGGCGGCGGCGACCACGGTGGGGTTCTCGCAGACGAACACGTCCCGCCCGGCGAGCGCGAGCAGCGGCGGGTGGCGGACCAGCTGGCGCAGGGTCAGGTGGGCGGGCTGGCCGACCTCGGCCCAGGCGGCCAGGGCGCGGCCGGTCACGCTCTGGACGTCGCCGGGCAGGCCGAGGGTCAGCACGGGGGCAGTGAGGTCGCCCACCAGCACCCCGACGCTGGCCCACACCTCGCGGCGCCACTCCGCGCCACCGCCGTCGGGCACCCCGCCGAGCAGCCGTGCGGCGCGGAGCACCAGCGTGCCGACCGGACGCCCGTCGTCCAGCGCATGGCCGTCGCCGAGGACCTCGGCGGCCAGGACGCTGCGGGGCACCGGCGGGGCGAGCAGCCGGTCGAGGACGGCGGCGACATCGCGCAGGATGCGACGCGCCGCCCGCGGGTCGCCCCTTGCGAGCCGCCGGAGCGTCCCGGTCGCCCGCAGGTCGTCGCACCAGGCGGCCAGTACGGGGCGTGCGGACACAGCCGCCTCGGCCTCGGCGAAGGCCGCGGCCCACGCGCGCTCCTCCGCCTTACGCTCGGACGCGCGGTCGGCCAGCGGCCCGTGCAGCGCGACCATGGCCTCGTCGAGGGTCACCGCGACCTCGGCGCGGCGCAGGACGCCCTCGACCTCCGCCAGCGGCACCCGCAGCGCCGCTCCCTGGGAGGGGCGCCTGCCGAGCAGCCTGGCGACGGCGGCCCGCTCCCGCTCAGATGGGGCCGACAGCAGCGCGACCCCGCCAGTGCCCTCACCGCGCTCCAGGCGCGCGCGGACCCGCTCGACCAGCCACGCCAGGTCCGGGCCGCCGAGGAGACGCTCCAGCCGGGCGAGGTCGGTCACCACGGGGCGTCCCCGTCTCCTGGCGACGCCTGGACGGGTTCCGCCAGCGGCGGCAGGTCGGCGTCCGCACGGGAGCGGGCCCGCCCGTCCCACTCCCAGCGGGTCACGTGGACGGCGTCGATGCCGGGCAGGCGGGCGATCTGGGCGATCGCGAGGCCGGGCAACTCCGCGTAGCAGCCCCACTCCCGCTCGCTGGTCATGACGAAGTCGAGCTCGAAGGTGGTGAGCAGGCCCATGCACTTGGCCCGGCTGTCGTCGTCCACCCCGGCGAACGCCTCGTCGAGCAGCACGAGCCGGGGCGCGTGCGGGTTGGTCGCCGACCGGTAGTGCGCCGAGGCCGCCGCGAACAGCGGCACCGTCGCCGTCAGCGCGCGCTCGCCCCCGGACGCCGGGCCGGCGGCGGGTCTCCAGGCGCCGTCCTGCCATCGATGCACGGTGAACCGGTGCCACGACCGGTAGTCGAGCGCGCGGGTGAGGTGCTCGTGCCAGGTCCCGCCCTCGTCCGCCGCGCGCACCGCCTGGATCTGGGCGTGCAGGAAGGACTCGACCGCCCGCCGGTCCTCCACCGACCAAGCGTCCACGGTCTGGCGAAGCAGCCGCCGCCGCGCCTCGGCAAGGCCCGCTGGGGCGTCCGGGGAGGGCGCCCAGACGAAGCGCAGCCGCATCCCCGTGCTGGTGGGCCGGTCCTCCAGCTCGGCGTTCATGTCCCTGACCTGCTTGTCGGCGTCGGCCAGCAGATCCCGCAGGTGGCTGGCGACCTCGTTGACAAGGTGGTTCTCGATGACCTCCCGCTCGCGGGCGGCGAGAATCCGCTCGCGCTCGCCGACCTCCTCGGCCAGGCGGGCGGACAGCAGCCCGGGCGGGCAGCGCACGCCCTGGAAGACGACGGTGACGATCACGCCATCGTCGGTGTGCTCGCCGACGGCGGTGTGACCGTAGCGGGACAGCACGTCGGTGAGGTCGGCGAGGTGGTTGGCGATACCTCGCTGGTTGCGCTCCCACGCCGCGTCGTCCATGTCGACGTCGGCCAGCGCGGCCTCGACGCGGCGGGTCAGCCGCACGGTCGGGTCTGGTGCCCACGGGGTGTCGAGCGCTGGCAGCTCCAGGTCGGGCAGCGCGGCGCCCAGCAGGCCAGTGGCGGCGAACCGCTGGAACCCGGCCGTCGCCTCGGTCCGCTGCTCCATGTCCTCGGCCAGTCTTGCGTCGAGCTCCTCGGCGCGGCCGCGCGCCTCACCGACCCGATCACGCAGAGTGAGCCGCTGGTCGCCGAGGCGCTTGGTCTCGGCGGTCAGCCGGCGCAGCAGGCGCGCGGTCTCCTCGAGACGCTCCTGCAACTCGGTCACCGCCGCCCCGACCGTCTCCGCGAGCGTCGCGTGCCGCGCCTCCGCAACGCCAGCCTCCCGCCGCGCCTCACGCGCCTGCTCCCGACGGCGCGCCACCATGCTGTCCGCGGCTCCGGCGCGGTCACGTGCGTGCGCCAGCGCCGGCAGCGCCGCCGCGTGGCTCCTGACCGCGGGCCACAGCCCCGCGACCGCCCCGCGGTAGGCGCCCAGGGCGCCCGCGAGATCATCGAGGCCGTCCAGGTCCGGTGGCACGCCCAGGTCGGTGGCGGCGTCGTCCCGCTCGCCGCCGGTCCGAGCGACCTCCCCGGTGGCGGCCTGGACCGCGGCCTCCTGGGCCGCGAGCCGCTCGTCGAGGCGCGCCCGGTCGGCCAGGAGCGCCTGGGCGCGGACCGCCGCCTCCCGCAGCGGGGTGTCGGTGGGGGCCGCCGCGACCTCCTCCTCCAGGGCTCGCTGCCGCGCAGCCAGCCGCTGGAGCTCCCCGGCGTGCTCGGCGCGCCGGGCGGCCAGGACCGCCAGCGCGTCCGCAAGCTCGGCGAGGCGGCGGCGCCTGGCCGCCTCGCGGGCGCCTCGCCCGACGAACTCCGCCGCGGGCTTGGACCACCGGCCCTCGGCGACGCCGAGCCGCCAGCGACCGTCGGCGCCCACCCAGGTGCCCGCGGTCGCCGGTCCCAGGCCGATCCCGGCGAGCACCCGCCAGACCGTGTCGTCCGCGACCGCCGCCGCTGCCTCATCGCCGCGGTCGACGGCCGGTCGCAACGCCAGACCGAGGTGCTGCCGCGCGGGCCGGTCGGCGGTGACGACCACGTCGAGGGTGCCCGGCTCCAGCAGCGACCCGTCGGGAGTCACCCAGGCGTCGAGCAGGCCCGAGCTCTCCAGGGCGGCCTCCAGCCCGGCCCGCTCCCCGTCGCCTACGCCCTCGGCGAAATCGACGACCCGCCACAGCGGGGCGCCCGGCCTGCCGTCCCGGACGCCGGCCGGCCGGGTGTGCGGCACCGGCGGGGCGGTGTCCTCGCCGGCCTCCAGCCGCGCCTGCTCGTCCTCCAGCAGCCGGGCTTGTGCGTCCAGCGTGCGGATCGCGGCCGCGACCCGCTCGCTCGCGGTCGCCAGCCCCGACGCGGCGGTCTGCGCTGCCCCGGCCACGGCGGCCGAGGCCGGGTTCGGGCCCTCCAGCGTCCCGACCCAGCCGTCAAGCGCGGAGAGCGCGCCGTCGGGATCGGGCGGGCGCAGCTCGCGAGCGCGGTCAAGGTAGGCCGCGAAGGCGGCGACCAGCGCCTGGCCCTGGCTCGCGGTGTCCTGCTCCGCGCTGGCGAGCCGCTCGGCGGCCGCGTCCCGCTCGGTCGCGAGGTCGTCGCGGCGGCGCCGCTCGCCGGCCAGCCTGTCCTCGGCGTGACGCACCGCCCGCGCCAGACCGCGGACGTGGCGCACCGCCCGCTCGCGCCGCTCGGCGGCGTCCCGGGACGCAGCCTCGGCCTCGGCCAGCCGATCGGGGTCCGGACTGGGAGCCGGCAGCCCGGCGCGCGCCGCCGCCCGCCCAGCCTCGGTCTGCGCCGTGACAAGCGCCTCGCGGCTCGCGGCCTCCGCCTGCGCGGTGCGCTCCACCTCGGCGGTCGCGGCCGCCAGGGCGTCCTCGGCGTCGGTGACGTCGGCCTCTGCCCTGCGGAGGGCTTCGGCGGTCCGTGCCGCGTCCTCGGCGGCGCGCTCCAGCTCGCGGGCGTTGCGCATCGTGGGGCTGTCCCGCAGCGTCCGGTCGGTGGCGCGGGCTGCCTCCAGCTCCACATCCAGACCCTCCAGCCGCGCGACGACCACGGTCTCGGCCTGCTCGGCCTCGGTGAGCGCCCGGCGCGCGTCCGCGAGCCGCCGGCTGGTCTGCTCGTAGCGCGACTGGGCCCTGCGGGTCGTCTCGGCCTTCCGGCGGGAGGCGATGCCCGCGTAGCGCCGGTAATGGCCGAGGAAGCGGTCAGCGGCGGCGCGCGCGTCCTTCAGCCCGGCCAGTTCCTCCCGCTCGGTCTCCAGGCTGCGGAAGGCCGCGGCGACATCGGCGAGAACCGCGCCGTCCAGCGGCGGCAGCGCCTGCGTCAGGGCGACGTTCAGCGCCGCCTCGCTGGGGCGCTTGGAGAGCTGCGGCTGGCGCAACTGGATGAGCAGGTCGACGAGCGCGGCGTAGCGCTCCTCGCCCAGCCCGAACAGCCGCTCGTCGAGGTCCCGGCGGTACGCGGTCGCGGTCTCGTGCACCCGGCCGCGGTCGCCGATCGCCTCGGCCAGCCGTGCACGGTTGCGTGCCACCCCGTTGGCGGAGACCAGATGCAGGTCCACCCCGACCCGCCGGTCCGTGGTGAAGAACCACCGGTCGACGCTCGGGCGGCCGGAGGTCGCCCGCAGCCCGCAGCCGATCGTCAGGTACCGCGCCTGCGCGCCGTCGCGGCGGCCGAACTCCAGCCAGGTGTAGCCGAGCCGGTCGTTGCGGGCGCCGCCGAGCAGCAGGTTCCACTCCATGCGCTTGCGCGGGTCGCCGTCGGGCTCGACCCGCTGCGGCGTCAGGTCGCCGTCCAGCAGGAAGGGCAGCATCAGCGCCAGCACCTTGGATTTGCCGGTGCCGTTGTTGCCGCGTAGCAGCAGCCGCCCGTCGCGGAACCAGAACTCCTCCCGGTCGTAGTAGAACAGGTCGACCAGACCGGCCCGCAGCGGCTGCCAGCGGGCCACCCCGGGCGCCGGGAGCCGGGCCGCGAGCGGATCGGGCGCGATCCGGTGGCCGTTGCCGTTGCGGGGCCGGGCGTGGTCGCCGTCACCGGGCCAGACGCCGTCGTCGGGCCGGGTGTGGTCGCCGTTGCCGTTCATGTCTGTGGGTCCTGCCTTCCGTGGACGGTGGGCGAAGCGACCGCGTAGCGCGCCAGCGGGGGGAGCGCGGTGACGCCGTCGGGCGTCCGGCGGACCAGCGCGAGCGCCTCCAGACGGTCCAGCGCCAGGTCGCACAGGGCCGCCGCCGCACCCGGCTCGGTGACGCCCTTGCGCCAGTGGGCGCGGTGCTCGGCCGCCAGTTCGGCCATCCGCTCCCGCAGCGCCGCCAGGGGGACCGGCTCGCCGAACCGCGTCCAGTGCTCCTCGGCGAGGTGCTCGGCGAGCAGCAGCGTGGCGTGGCCGTCGGTGCCCTCCTCGGGCATGCGCACGTCGGTCAGCTCCCCGCCGCCGACCCGCCCGGCCACGTCGACCATCGCGATGCCCTCGGCGCGCACCTCCGCGACCAGCCCCGTGGCGGCCTCGACCCGGTCCAGCAGGTTCTTGCGCTGCTTCGACAGGTAGTCCAGCTCGCCTTCCGGCAGGTCGTCGTAGAGGACCACCGGGTCGTCGAGCAGGCGCCGGGTGAGGCGCTGGCGCAGCCAGGTGGTACGGGCGTCGGGAGTGTCGGCGGCGAAGGTGGCGCGGACGGCGTCCATGCGCTCCTCCAGGCCCGCCGCGTCCACGGTCGAGGGGCCGCGGCGGGTCACCAGCAGCCCCGCAAGCACCGGCCGGCGCACGTCGTACAGCGCGTCGCCCGTCCCGGCGACATAGGCCTGCTCGTCGCCCGCCACCTGGGCGAGCACGCCCAGGTCGAGCAGCAGCCGGACGACGGCCACGAGATCCGAGCGCTCCTCCCGGCCTTCCAGCGAGAAGGCCACGCCCGCGGCGACCAGATCGGGATCGGCGGCGGCGGCCACCACGTCTTCCGCGAGCCGGCCGAGGGTGCACTGGGCCTCGCCGCGTTCCAGCGCGGCCAGCGCCAGGCAGGTCAGGACGTAACGGCGGGTACCGAACGGTGTTCTGGTGCGCACGTCGACGGCGGGCCGGGTGCCGTCCGCGGTGTCCGCCGGCTCCTTGCGCAGGCGGGCGACCTCGGCGTCGACCTGGAGCCGCCAACCCGTCTCGCGCTCGAACCAGGCGCGCAGGTCCTGCTGGTGCCGCCGGACCAGCCGGTAGGCGTCGGGGTCGGCGTCGGCGGCCAGCAGCGGGCGGCGCAGCAGCGCCCGGATCGCGCGCTGCTGCTCGCCTGCGCGCTGCCGCTCGACAGCGTCCGCGAGCGCCCCGGCGCCCCCGATCATGCGCGCACCAACTCCGGCAGGTCGACGAGCAGGTCGGTGATCTCCAGCAGGTGGTCGGCGCCGCGGAAGGTCCCGGCCGGGGTGCGGACCTCGGCGATCCGCCGGTCGGCCAGCGGGGTGAGCGTCACGCGCAGGCTGCCGTCGCCCGTCGTGGTGGTGACCCCGGCCCGCCCGGGCTGCCCGGCGAGCGCATCGCCGAGCAGCGACAGGAACAGCGCGAACTCGGTGGGATCGAGCGAACCGATCTCGCTCAGGCGGACCGGGCTGCCGGTCGCCAGGCGGCGCCGCGCGGCCTCGGTCTGCGCCGCCTCCTCGGCGAGCTTGGCGGCCAGCAGCCGCCGCTCCTCGCTCCGGTCCGCCACCCGCGGCGCCGACCCGCGCTTGTGGCTCCTCCCGGTCGCCCGCAGCCGCGGGCTGATCTGCACCGGCGGCGCGTCCGCCCAGGCCGTGCCGGCCCGGACGGGGTCGAGTTCGCGCGCCTCCAGCGTGGCTGCGTCGATGGTGAGGTGCCGCGCAGGGGCCAGCCCGAAGACGGCCCGCCACAGCCGGTGCGCGTCAGCCGGTGCGGGCGCCTGAGCGAACCACCGCGCGAGCGTGCGGAAGTCCGCCGACCGGTCGCTGCGGCCCGCGCGCCGCTCGTTGAGCCGCGTGACCACGCCGAGCAGGTCGGCGATCGCCGTGCGGGCGCGCTTGCGCAGCAGCGACGCCTGCGACGGGCGGGCGCGGTCGCTGACGAACCAGGTGCGCAGGCCGTGCCAGCGGTCCCTCCAGGCCTGCAGGCGGGCGGCCACGACGTCGCCCTCGCTGCCCGGCGCGGCGTCCGACGCCTCGCGCTGCGCGGCCAGGAGCAGCAGCGGGTCGGCGTCGAGACCGGCCAGGGTGGCGCCGATGTCCGCCGAGGCGGTGGTGAGGTCGCCGATGAAACGCTCGACGTAGCCGAGCAGCTGCTCCTTGTAGGCGAGGAACGCCTCCAGCTCCACGTCGTGCAGGTCGATCGTGCGCTGGAGGCTACCCATGAACGCCTGCGCGTTGTCGGCCAGGCCGTCGAACACCGCGGAGAGGTCCCGCAGCAGCGAATGGGCCTTCGCCGGATCAGGAGCAGGGTCGGCGGCCAGCGCGCGCAGGGCCGCCAGCGCGTCGCGGATGTCCGCTAGCGCGACGAGTTGCAGCTCCGCCCGCCGTCCCAGGGCATCGTCGTAGGTGGCCAGCGCCCGTTCCGCGGCCTCGCCCGCAGAGGTGAGCTGGTAGAGGAACCTCGCGCGGTTGAAATCCTCGACGGTCATCACCCGGCCGGTGTCCGGGTGCTGGCGCAGGTTGCCCCACTCCGAGAGCTGCGCCAGCGCCGCGTTCACCTCGTCGAGGTCGGCGGCGCCCGCGGGGAGCGCGGCCAGCACGTCCTCGGGCCGCAGGTGCACGAGGAACCGCTGCTTGGCCGCAACGAACGCCTGCATCACCGCGCGATAGCGCGGCGCCTGCTCCGCCGTCAGATGCCGGAACGGATCGAACCGCGCCTGATCCTGTTGCTCCACCGCTACCCCCGGGAGTGCCCGTCGCGCACGAGTCTGCCAGGCCCGTACGACAACCGGCTCCAACCGTTCACTGCCGGCCCCACAACTGCGGCTACCCGAGGGGCCCCGGACAGCGGATGATCACTGGCGATGTGGGAGATGCGGATGGGGGATGAGGTCATGCGAATTCTGGCGAGCACCACCGCGGGGACCGGCCACTTCATGCCGATGGTCCCGATATTGAGCGCCTCCAGGGACGCTGGGCACGACGTGCTGGTCGCCTGCCCAGACTCGTTTGCCGCGACGGTGGAGGACGAGGGGTTCACCCCGGCGCCGTTCGACGACGCTCCTCAAGAGGAATGGGGCGCCGTCATGAGCGGTCTGCCCGGCCTGCCGGCGGACGAGGCGAACCGCATCGTCGTCGCGGAGGTCTTTGGCCGCATCGATACGACGGCCGCGCTGCCGAGGCTGGCTTCGACGATGGCGCGCTGGCGACCGGACCTGGTGCTGCGAGACCCCTCCGAGTTCGCCAGCTGGCTGCTGGTCGCCCACATGAGCCTGCCCAGCGTCCGGGTCAGCATCAGCTTGCTGTCGCTCGATCGGACGTTCGCCGACGCGGCGGCCGACGCGCTGCAGAGCCTTCCGGCAGCGGAGGGGCTCCCTGTCGATGCCGCCGCCCTCACCTGCGGAGACGTGCTCGCGGCCGCGCCGGCCACCTTCGATCCGCCGCTGGAGACGTGGACGTCTCGGTGCACCGGTACGCGGAGCCGCTGCTGCAGACACCGGGGCGGCCGGATGCGATTCCCGGCGGCGACGAGCCGCTCGTCTACGTGACGTTCGGGACGGTGGCTGCGTCCGTGGGCGCATGGCCGGGGATCTACCGCGCGGTGCTCGATGGGCTGGCAGACGCACCAGTCCGCGTGCTGATGACCACCGGCGAGGGGGTCGACGCGGCCGACCTCGGCCCCGTGCCGGCGGGCGTGAGCGTTGCCGCGTTCGTGCCGCAGGCCGCCGTGCTGCGCCATGCCGGCGTCATGGTGACCCACGGCGGGTTCGGCACGGTGCTCGGGGGGCTGCGGAGCCGGCGTGCCCATGGTGGTGGCGCCGTTGTTCGCCGACCAGTCGTACAACGCCTCCCGAGTCGTGGCCGCTGGTGCCGGCGTTTCGGTGGCCACCTCACTCGACCCGGGAGTCGTGCCACCCGGGCTGCCCGAGGACGTGCGTTCCGCGGTCCTCCACCTGCTCGATGACCCCGTCCCGCGCGCCACCAGCCGCGAGCTCGCCTACGAGATGGCTCATCACACCCCTGTCCGCACCCTGATCCCGGCGTTCGAGGCCATCGCGGAACGCCAGGCCTGAACCAGAGGACTCAGCGCCTGCAGATCCCGGCATGTGGCCTCCCGGCGGGAGTGTCACATCGGGCCCAATACCGTTCACGGTTGGGCTGGCACAGCGCCTGGCCCGGACTCGTGCACTTGAAGTGCGGTGTATCGCGCCAGGGGTGCACAGCACCCCCCGCGCTGGCGGAGCAACGCCGGTGACCGCCGCGCAGCACACCTCGCCGCCCGCCGCGAGCGTCCGGCGGAGCAGCGCCCTCACCGCACCGCTTCCAACGGCGTCGAGAGCGTCGAAGGCCGCGGCGTCCAGCACCGTCCGCGTCCGTGGCGGGGGTGTGGGCGGCACCACCACGGGCCGTCACGCCTACTTCCTGCGCAGTAGGCCGCCTCGCACCGTGACCCGACATGCGCAGCGTAGGTGCATCCCGCTGCGTGACGACACCGAGCCGGTCATGTCCGAGCCTGTCGGTGGACGTGGCGAGGCAAGCGACCGGCGAGCCCGCCAAGCAACCGGCCGGCCGAGCGGAGGACGGGAGAAGATGGCGGTGGCGACGATGACGAGCGAGGCGGGGCGGTGGGTGCTGCCGCGCCGGGCGCGCAAGGTTGTCCTCGCCGCCCATGTCCTGCTGTCGGTGACCTGGCTCGGGATCGTGGCGGCCAAGCTCGCCATGGCGGTCACAGCGGTCTCGACAGCCGACGCGGCATTGGCCGAGATGACCTACCGCCTGATGGATTCGCCGCTGACCACGATCACGCAACCGACGGCCGCGGGTGCGCTGGTCACCGGTCTGGCGCTGTCGCTCGGGACCCGCTGGGGGCTGCTGCGGCACTGGTGGATCGTCGTCAAGTTCGCCCTGACCGCCGCGGTCATCCTGACCGGCAACGCCCTGATCACCCTCTTTACCCTGCAGTCCCTCGATGCCGTCGCCGCGCCCGCGAGCGCAGCCGACGGCCCCACTGCGGCCGCAGCGCCACTGATGGCGGCCCTGTTGGTGACCGTCGTGATGCTTGCCGCCGCGAGCGTCATCTCCACGTTCAAGCCCTGGGGCCGCACCCCGCGAGGCCGTCCCGTCACCCTCGAACGCAGCCAGGAAAGGCAACCGCTCATGACCGCAACATTCCGCTCAAGGTCGAGCGGGGCTGATCGATCGATGGGCGAGCAGTGGACGCAAGCGCATCGACGACGGGACTGGCTGCTCACATCCCCAGTGGGTCGAGCAGCCCGCCGCCGAAGACCATGATGTAGAGGGTACCGACGACTGCCAGCATGCACGCCCAGCCGACGACCTTGGGCGAGATCCTGCCGTGCGTGACGGCCCAAAAGCCGTAGAGCACGAGCACGTAGCCGACCAGGGCGGCTTGCACGGCCAGGAAGTGCGGCAACGGGATCTGCGCAGCCACCCGATAGCTGGCCAGCAACCCGATCTGGATCACCTGCAACCCAAGGCACAGCAACGCCACGTTGCCGATGACCCGCATGTCCCAGCCCCGCAGTTGCACGACGGCGGCCCCGAGCCACAGCAGGCCATACATCCCGGCGATCGAGCTGAAGAGCAGGCCCAGCTGCGCGCCCACCCCCTCATCCCCCAGCGGGGCGGCGATCACCAGCCAGCCGGACATGAAGAGCAGCGTCACCGCCCCCATGCCGCTGCCCGCGATGGCCACGGCGTAGCCCGAACCACCCTCCGACACGGAATCGTCAACCGACTTCTGGTCGACTCCGAGCAGCTGCATGCCGTTCGCCCACAACGCGAACAGGAGGCCCACCATCCCGATGGTGATCGGCGCCAGCCCCATCTCCGACCCACCCCTTCAAGGAGTCGTCGGCGGCAGCGCTCGAGATCGAATGCGCCCTTGGCACCTCGAGGACCGAGGCATCCACCGCTCCGGATCGTCACGTCCCGGACCAGAAAGCCTAACCTGTTCGGTTATACTTTGTAAAGGTTGAGCTTTTGTAGCCCTGGGTCACGGCTGGGGGCAGAGCGAGGGGGAGCCTGGGTGCCGAGCCCGCCGACCACACCGTCGTTCAGACCGTCGCCCTTGCCGACTCCGGTTGACCATGTGCGTTTCCAGATCCTCAACGCCGTCGAGTCCGGGGAGCTGCATCCCGGCGATCGTCTGCCCAGCGAGGTGGAGGCCGCCCGCGGCTTCAACGTGAGCCGCTCCGCGGTGCGCGAGGCGTTGAAGTCCCTGGCACACCTCGGGCTGATCACCACGGTGCCGGGCCGCGGCGGCGGCTCGTTCGTCAACCGGCTCGACCACGAGCCCGTCGAGCGCGGCTTGACCGAGGCGATGCAGTTGCTGTTGCGTTTCGACGGGATCAACGTCGCCGAGATCGCCGACGCCCGGCGCGCGCTGGAGGGCGCATGCGCGGAGTTGGCTGCCCGGCGCCGTAGCGAGGCAGATGTGGCGGCTATGGCCCAGATCCTCACCGCCGTCGAGGACGACGGGCTGAGCGACGAGGACTGGCTCGACCTCGACATCCACTTCCACCGCAGGGTCGTGCAGTCGGCGTACAACCGCGTACTCCAGGTGCCCCTCGCCACGCTCCACCGGCTCGCGCAACCTCGCCTGAACGAGATGATCCGGCCCCTGTTGGATCGCCACGAGATCAACGCGCAGCATCGCGCGATCGCCGACGCGATCGGCTCGCGCGACCCCGCAGCCGCCCGCGCCGCGGTCAACCGCCACGTGGAGTACCTGGAGGGGCTTTACGGCCAGGTGGGACTCCTGCCCGACGGCAGCCTTGACGAGCGGGCGAACGGGAAGAGCCCGGAGGCGCTTGGAAAAGGTCAACCTTTACAGCGCGATAACCGTTGACCTAAGGTGAGAGCCGGCGCGCGGGATGGAGGCTGCATGCCGGGTGAGGTCCCCAAGGAGGTCGCTCGCGATGTCGTGGGGCGCCGCGAGGAGCTGCGGCTGCTGCTGAGCGCGATCGACCACAGCAAGGCCGTGTTGCTGCTCGGACTGCCGGGAGTGTCCAAGACCACGATGGTCCGCGCCCTGGCCCGGCAGCTGGGAAGCGAGGCCGACAGGTTCGTGGACGTCACCGGCGACGAGCAGCTCAGCGCACACATCCTCGTCGGTACGTTCGACCCGCCGATGGTCCTCAAAGCGGGGTACCGGCCCGACTTCTTCATGCCGGGCCCGTTGACCCGGGCGATGGCGGCGGGCGGGATCCTCTATCTGGAGGAGATGAACCGCGCGCCCAGCGGCGCACTCAACGCGCTCATGACCGCCCTCTCGGAGCGCTACATCGAGGTCCCACGCCTCGGCCGGGTCGAGGCGCAGGCTGGCTTCACCATTGTCGGCGCCGCGAACCCCCTCGACGATGTCGGCACCATGCGGCTGTCGCGTGGCCTGGCCGACCGGTTCCTCGTCCTCGAGTTGGACTACCAGCCGCGCGAGGAGGAGCTGGAGATCGTTCACCGACGCTGCGGCGACCAGCGCGGTGGCTTTCACGCGTTCGCCGTCGACGTGGCGCGCGAGTCACGCCGCCATCCCGACCTGCGGCACGGCGCCTCGATCCGGGCGGCCATCGACCTCGTCGACCTGCTGGGCGGCTACGACCCCGACGAACTCGATCTCACACGGATCCGGTTCCTGGCGTGCTGCGCCTTTGCGGGCAAGCTGCGGGTGCGACCCACGGTGACCCGCACCCCGTGCGAGACCGTGCACGAACTCATCGACGTCGTGCTCGCCCGCTCCTACCAGGGCAGCGTGGAAGTCCTCCTCGAACAGGCGATGCCCGGCCCCGCCGGTCAGCTGGCTGAGGCCGAGGGCGAGGGGCTCGGCAGCCTCGGCGAGACCGGAGAGGTCGCCCTGGCTCAAGGCGGGCAGCGGCCATCCCGGCCGCCGGAGCGCCCCGATGAGATCCCGGGGCTGGCGCGGCCGGGCGGCAGCGGCGACGCCGGCGTGTCCCGCTCGGTCCCGATGGTCGAGCGCGACCGGCCGTCCGCCGGCGGGACGCGACCTGTCGACGCCCAGGACGCCCTCGACGACCACCTCCGCGACCTCGACGAGGTGCTGCGCCGGGCGCGTGAGCAGGTGCTGCGCGTCCGCGACGGCGCCGAGGAGCGTCTCGTCGCCATTCCCGGCGGCGCGCTGCGCAGCGCCCCCCTCACCGACCCGGCAGCCGGGCCGCTGGACGTCGATGCCGCGGTGGAGGCGTTCGTCGCAGGCGCCGGCACAGTGCAGCACGACGAGCTGCGCGTGCTCACTCGCCAGCGGTACACCCGCAACTACGTGATCCTCGTGGATCACTCCGGCTCGATGGTCGGCCGCAAGCTGGAGCTTGGCGCGACGCTGGCGGCCGTGCTCGCCCAGCTCTCCGCCGCGGGCCGGGCGGGCTACGCCGTGCTCGCCTTCGACGAGGAGCTGCGCGAGCTCAAGCGCCTCGACGAAGACCAGGACGTGCACGAGGTCATCGACCGCATCCTGCGCCTGCCCGAAGGGCGGGCGACCGACCTCGCGAAGGCGCTCACCGCAGCCGCCGAGCTGGCGGACGGTGCCCCGGACACCACCGACGTCGTGTTGATCAGCGACTGCATGCCGACGCGAGGCGTCACCACCTTCCGCGGCCTGGCCGGTCTGACCCGGCAGATCCCCTCCCTCTACATCTGCTTCACCGACGAACGCAGCGCCGCGATCCAGATGTGGGGCGGGCAACGACGGATGGACCTCTATCAGTGGTGGGCCCGGCAGTGGGCCGGTGACCAACGCTTCCAGGAAATCGGCGACCCAGAGGAGATCGACCTGCTCGTCGACCTGCTCTCCTCCGATCCCGGCAACAGCGGCCCGTAGCGCCGCGGGAGGGAACGCTCATGCCCAAGACCCCGATCAAGCTCGACGTCAATGGCGTCCCCTACGACCTCCTGGTGGAGCCGGACCGCTCGCTGGTGGACGCGCTGCGCGACGACCTCGGACTGACCGGCACGAAGCGCTCGTGCAACGAAGGCGAGTGCGGCTCCTGCGCCCTCCACCTCAACGGCAGCGTCGTCAACTCCTGCCTGGTGCTCGCCGTGGAGGCTGAGGGCCGCCCGATCACCACGATCGAGGGGCTCGGCAGCGACGGCGCGCTCGACCCCGTCCAGCAGGCCTTCGCCGACCACTTCGCGTCCCAGTGCGGCTACTGCACGCCCGGGATGATCATGACCGCCAAGGCGCTGCTGGCCGACAACCCGACCCCCACCGAGGACGAGGTCCGCAACGCCATCCGGGGCAACCTCTGCCGCTGCACCGGCTACACGAAGATCATCGACGCGATCATGGCCGCGTCCGGGCAACCGCGGACCCACGAGTACCGCCCGTCCCGGCATACCGTCGTCGGCCAGCCCCTCCCCCGTGTCGACGCACGGGAGAAGGTCACCGGCAAGGCCCCGTACGCCTACGACATGCGCCTGCCCGGCATGGTCTACGGGGAGCTCCTGCGCAGCCCCCTGCCGCACGCACGCGTCACGCGTATCGATCCCTCCGAGGCGCTCGCCATCCCCGGTGTCCTCGCCGTGTACACGCAGAAGGACATGCCCCAGAACAAGTTCGGGGCGTTCGTCCAGGACGAGACCGCCCTCGCCGACGGGGTGGTGCGCTACGTCGGCGAGGGCGTCGCAGCCGTCATCGCCGTCGACGAGGCCACCGCGCTCCGGGGCATGGAGGCGATCGACGTCGACTACGACCCGCTGCCCGGGGTGTTCGACCCTGAGGAGGCGATGGCCGAGGACGCGCCCCGGATCCACGAGGATGCCGAGCGCAACATCGTCGCCCACAACCGGGTGATCGCCGGGGATATCGACGCCGGCTTCGCGCAGGCGGACCAGGTCTTCGAGGACCGCTTCGTGACCGGCCGCCAGTGTCACGCGTGCATGGAGCCGCACGCGGTCGTCGCGGACTACGACGCCTCCGGCCGCGTGACCCTGCACCTGTCGAGCCAGTCGACGTTCTTCGACCGCTTCGGGCTCATGGGGATCTTCGGCTTCCCGGCGAACAAGATCCGGATCATCTCGCCGTACCTGGGCGGGGGGTTCGGGTCGAAGTCCGAGCCGCATTCGATCTACGTGGTCGCCGTCCAGGCGTCGATGAACCTCGGCCGGCCGGTGAAGATGTTCCACTCCCGCGATGAGGAGTTCACCTCCAGCCGCACCCGCCACCCGGAGATCATCTCCATCAAGACCGGGGTCACCGCCGACGGCACCATCACCGCCCGGTCGGCCCGGGTCATCCTTGACAACGGCGCGTACACCTCGTACGGCCCGGGGGTGTCGCTCACGCAGTCGATGCTCGGCGGAGCCGTCTACCGCATACCCGCCTACCGCTACGACGGCTACACGGTGTACACGAACAACCCGTTCGGCGGGGCGTTCCGCGGCTTCGGAAGCCCGCAGTTCACCTTCGCCGCCGAATGCCACACCGACATGATCGCCGAGCGGCTCGGGATGGACCCCGTCGAGCTCCGGCTCAAGAACCTCTCCTACCCCGGCGACAAGGCCATCTCCGGTCCCACCCTCACGAGCTGCGGCGTGCGGGAGTGCATCGCGAAGGCCGCCGAGGAGATCGGCTGGGTGGAGAAGCTCGCCAACCCCACCCCGGGTCGTGGCGTCGGGATCGCCTGCGGCACGCACTTCACCAGCGGCAAGTTCCACCCGAACATCAACGCCGACTTCTGCGCCGCAGGCGTCAAGGTCAACGAAGACGGATCGGTGTCGCTCATGATCGGCGCCACGGAGATGGGCACGGGCGCCGCGACGACGGCGACCGCGCAGATTTGCGCGGAAGAACTCGGGGTGGACCTCGACAACGTCGACGTCATCACATCTGACTCGGAGACGATCCCCGCCGACTTCGGCACCTATGGCAGCCGGGTCACCACGCTGGCGGGCAACGCCGTGCGCGACGCCTGCGCCCAGGTGCGCGAGCAGCTGTTCCGCGTCGCCGCGGAGGCGCTGGACGTCGACGCCGGCGAGTTCGAGCTCGCCCGCCAGCGCGTGCAGGTCGCCAGTGACCCCGATCGGGGGCTGTCCCTCGCGGAGGCCGTCCAGTCCAGCCTGTTCCGCGACCGCGACGGCCGCCAGATCATGGCGCAGGCGCACTTCGACGCGCCCTGCGACCTGCCGGATCCCGAGACCGGGGTGGGCGACTTCGCGATGAGCTACAGCTTCGGCGCCCACGCCGTCGAGGTCGAGGTGGACGAGGAGACCGGGCTGGTTCGCGTGGTCGACTTCGTCGCCGTCACCGACTGCGGCGACCTCATCAACCCGGCCCTGGCCGAGTCCCAGGTCGAGGGCGGGGTGGCCCAGGGCATCGGCTACGGGCTGATGGAGGACCTGGTGTGCGAGGACGGGCAGGTGCTCAACCCGCGGTTCTCGCTCTACCGCATCCCCACGGCCACCGAGATGCCGCCTGTCCGCTCCTTCTGGGTGGAGACGAACGACCCGCGGGGGCCCTACGGCGCCAAGGGGCTCGGGGAGATGGGACTGGTGCCGACGGCTGCCGCGATCGCGAACGCCGTGCATCACGCCACCGGCGCGCGCATCACGCGCATCCCGCTGACCCCGGAGCGCGTCCTGGCAGCCCTTGACGAGACCCGGTCCGAGGAGGGGAGGCGGCCATGAGGTACCTCGCCCCCACGACGGTCGACGAGACCCTCGACCTGCTCGCCGAGTACGGCGACGACGCCAAGATCCTCGCCGGGGGCCAGTCGCTGCTGATCCTGATACGCGAGGGGTTCGTGCGCCCGGAAGCGCTGATCGGACTGTCCGGGGTGGCGGAGGTTCGCGGCCTGGATATCAACGGCGGCGCGCGCATCGGGGCGACCGTCACCCACGCCGAGGTCGAGCACCACCCGGGGATCGTCCGGGACTGGCCCCTTCTTGCCGCGGCGGAAGCGGCCGTGTCCACGCTGCAGATCCGCAACCGTGGGACCCTCTGCGGCAACGTCGCGCACGCGTTCCCCACCGCCGACCCGCCGGCCGCGCTGATCGCCTGCGACGCTCGGGTACAGCTGGCGAGCAGATCCGCTGGCACCCGTGACGTCGCCGCAGAGGACTTCTTCGTCAGCACGATGGAGACGACCGCCCGCAGCGACGAGTTACTCACCGCCGTCAGCGTGCCGCCCCAGCCCGAGGGTGCCCGCAGCGCCTACCTCAAGTACGCGATCCGCCCGCTGGACTTCGCGATCGTCGGCGCCTCCGCCCGCGTGCTGCTCGCCGCTGACGGCACCATCTCACAGGCCCGCATCGGGCTCAACGGGGCGGCCAACCGCCCGCTGCGGGCGACCGAGGCCGAGGCGGTGCTCCTCGGCGAGCGCCCCACCCCCGAACTGTTCGCGGCCGCCGGACAGGCCGCCGCACGCCAGTCGCAACCGCCAGACGACATCGACGGGTCTGCCGACTACAAGCGGCGGGTCATCGGCGTGTACACCCGCCGAGTGCTCGAGCGAGCCCTCGCCCCAGCACCCGTGTAACCGAGGCAGGACGATGATGCGCGCGGTGGATTTCAATGCCGATCTCGGCGAGAGCTTCGGGCTGTGGGAGCGTGGCGCCGACGCTGCACTGATGGAGGTCATCTCCTCGGCGAACGTCGCCTGCGGCTTCCACGCGGGAGACCCGTCGACGATCCGCACGAGCGTGGAGCGGGCGGTGGCCCGCGGCGTGGCCGTCGGCGCCCATCCGGGGTTCCCCGACCTGCTGGGATTCGGCCGTCGAGCACTCCAGGTCAGCGAACCGGTCCTGCGCGATTACGTCATCTACCAGGTTGGCGCGGTACGTCAGTTCGCGGCTCTCGCCGGCGTGGAGCTCCACCACGTCAAACCACACGGGGCGCTGTACATGATGGCGCTGGAAGACCTCGCCTACGCCCGAGCGATCGCCGAAGCGACAGCGCGGATCGACGAGCGACTGCTCATGTACACGCTCGGCGGGTCTGCGCTGTGGGACGCAGCCAGCCAGGCGGGGCTGCGACCAGTCAGCGAGTTCTTTGCCGACCGGCCGACGCGCGCCAGCGGCGAGGTCGTCATGTTCCAGTGGTGGGAGGAGTTCGAGGCGACCCCCGAGGCTGTCGCCGAGCGCGCCCGCGCCGCGATGGTCGACGGCACGGTCAAGACCCTCGAGGGCGTGCCACTCACCGTCGAGGCCGACACGGTCTGCGTGCACTCCGACACGCCAAGGGCCGACGAACTCGGCCGTGCAGTCCACCGCGCCCTCGAAAGCGCCGGACTGACCATCCGTCCCCACCCCCAGAGCTGACACCGCCGCCGCCGGCTGTTCCTGTTCGCCCTCGACGAGCACGGCGCGCCCCCGGGCGAGGCTCCCGCGGGGACGTGGCAGCACCTCAAGGCCACGCTGCCGCCGTGGCTCACCCTCTGGTCCAGGAGAGGGCTCTGAAGGGCGACGCAGCGCGCACCACTGACCCGCAGCTGCACCAACCGATGGTGCCGCCGCTGGGGATGGCCCGATCGCCCGAAGAGTTCCTCACGTCGAGTAACCATCCTCGAGATAGAGCGTCGAACCGGGAGTATCAAGCTGTGTGAGCGCGGCTTGGATCCGTCGCCACGCATAGGGCCGGAGCATGACGGCGGCCTCCTCGGAGGCGACGAAGCGGAGGCTTCGCAACTCTGCATCGACCGGGCGCAGGCTGGCCGCTTGCTCGGTAGTGAGCGCGCCGCCGTCGAAGACGAACACCAAGGAGTCGTCCCAGGGACCGTGCGGCGAGACCCAGTCCACGCAGAGGATGCGGCCGAGCTGCGCTTGGAACCCGAGTTCCTCCCGGATTTCCCTCAGCGCCGCGTCACGCGGTGACTCGTTCGCCTCCGCCATCCCGCCCGGCACATCCCAATCGGGCTTGTAGCTGGGATCTACGAGGAGAATCCTGCTGTCCGCATCCCTAAAGACGACGTCAGCCGCGACACGCTTGCGCGCCTGCCTCGCATTTCCCTCCGCGAGATACGCATCCCGGTCTTGAGCGTGGCTTTGCGGCCGCTCCATTGCCACATTCCCCTTATCGGCGCTCATCACGGAATTGCGGTGGGCTGGAGTAAGGCCCAGCCCCGCCGTACCTCTGCGAGCTGTCCCAGAAACTGCGCCGTCGCGCTGTTGTCCCGCTCCGGCTCGAGAGCCTTCCCAAGCCTGTTGAGCTTGTCCGCCACACGCGCGGACTGCAACGTCTGCACGCTTCTCAGCACGAGCAGGCCCGCGGCTGCAGCACCGTCCACATCGCCCCGCCGACGGTGGATTGCTGCGAGGAGCAACTGACCCAAGGCATGACTGCGCGCCCGGTGCGTGCGGAGCCGCACAACCGTCTGGGCCTGCTTCTCCGCGCTGCTCAACCTCCCGAGGTCGTAGAGGCAGAGGCCCGTCTCGCTGGCGAGAGAACCCGCATCGAACGGGCTGGCCCAGGTCGACCCCTCCGCAGCATCAGTCGAATCCAGGACGCCGTGGGCACTCCTGAGCGCGGCCGTGCACTCAGCGACACGCCCGAGCGCGGCAAGTGCTCGGGCGCGCATAGCATGCAAGCGTGCCTGCAACGCCGGCTGGCCCTGGGCGCCTCGCAGGAGAGAAAGGCCACGGTCGGCAAGGCACAACCCCTCCTGCGGCTTGCCCGAGTGATTCGCCAGATGACTCATGCTCGCAAGCACCTGGACGGTGAGCGATTGGTCATCGGCGGCTCTGGCCAGCCGCAGCGCTTGCGAGAAATGCTGTCGAGCCAGCGCGTCGTCACCGCCGTCGTGAGCCATCCAGCCTGTCATCTCAGTGAGCGAGGATGCGGCAGCCATGATGACCGCGTGACTTCTGTCATCGACCGATGCGAGCATGCGAGGCGCCACTTCCATCTGCAGATAGTGGCGGACAGTGTGATAGAGGTGGGCTCCGCCGACCTGCGCATCGGCGGAGCGGAAGGCGACGGCAGCCGTCCTGATCGATCTTGCATCGGCAGCCCGAACCCTGCTTCGGAACTGAGCCCGCTCGGGGTGAGCCCGGCCCCGCTCGCCGCTGCCCTGGAGCTCACCCCACGCAAGCCCCTTCCCGAACAGATGGATGGCGTTGAGGGCGGAACCTGGCGGCGGCTGCTCACTGCTGCGGCCGCGTGACGAGGCGGCGGCGGCGCGGTACAGCGACACCAGGTCTGTCCCGAGAACCTGGTCGCACCGGCGCACGAACTCCTCACCCGGCCAACGGCTCGCGGTCTCTACTTGTGACACGTAGGGGCGCGTGTAGCCGAGCTTGCGGCTCAGCGCATCTTGCGACAGCCCCGCTTCCCGCCGTTCCTCCCGCAACGCTTCCCCGAGGCGTACCAAGGACGGACGATCCGCGTCCTCCGCGTCCATCTGCACTCCGACCTGCAGGCAGGGATGGTTGCTACACGACGTTACTACCTCGTCTACGGCACCTGAGCCGATGTTTCCTGCTGCTACACGGGTTGCGGCCCACGGGACGGACCGGGACTGACGGCAGGGGGAATCGGTTGGACGGAGTACGAGGGTCAGCAACGCGGGCCAACCCGTGATCAGCGGAGGCACGCCGGACGGGCCCTCGAACAGCGACCCGCCCCGGGGCGGGGTGCGATCAGTGCGGGCGAGGCTTGCCGCGCAGGACCTCTGCGTGACCTCCCTGCTGCCCGGGACAGTCTATGCCACACGCACGCCCTGCCATGACCGGCTTGTCCACATCACCGAGCGCGAACTGGACCAGAACGACCGCTCCATAACCCTCACCTGCCCGGGGTGCTCAGCGATCTGGATCGCCACCCTCTACGCACCCGTCGTCCACTGGACGCACTGACCAGTTGCAAGCCAGCGGCCGGAGGGACGAGCGCCCACCCGTCCCCCGGCCGCTTCAACACCCAAGGAACGATGTGGCCACGACTCCGCGAGCGGGGAGCCGTGGCTGCCGGAGGAGGATGTGATGAGCAGGGCGCACGCGAACGTCGCCCACCAAGCGCTGGACCACGCACGGGCACGGATCGATGCTCTCGGCGAGGACGCCGTCTGGAAGCATTGGCCTGACGACGCGCTGCTCTGGCGGCTCGTCGAGCTTGCCGGCGGCCGTCCGCGACCGCTGGCAGCCGGGCTGCAAGTACTGGTTCCACCGGGCCCGAATGAAGGAAAGCCGGAGGCCAGGCTGGCGAGCGCCTACGTGTGCGGCGCGCTGCTCATCGCGCTGTCGCCCACCCACTATGGCCCGAACGGGCTCAGCCTCGGGGCTGGGCGCCCCCATGACCCTGCTCCTGGCGGCAAGCCGCTCACGGCAGCCGACCACCTCGCAGCCGCCCTCGCGGCGGTGGCAAAGGCGCGCCAGCGGTCGCTGGTGTCACCCCAATTGCAGCTCGAACTGCGCCGCCTGCATCACGGGCTCGGCCAGATGCGGGCCGCGGTCCTCCAGCGCGAGCAGACCGCTCTCCAACGCAAGCGGCGGCCCAGCGCTTAACGCCCGCTCCCGTCCCGAAGGAACGCCCCAGCAGGAGACCCAGCCCACGGCGGCGGGCCGAGGACTGCCGCGTTGAGCACCACCGACTCCAGGAAGTCCACTGCGCGGCGTACGGCTGGCCGCATGGAGATCCGTAGGATTCTCGCTATGTCGTCAACACCTGCAGCCAAAGTCTCCCTGACCGGGATCAAGCCGACGGGGGAGCCCCACCTGGGGAACCTCATCGGTGCGATCCGCCCTGCCCTGCACATGACCGCGCAATACCGGTCGATCTATTTTA
>WHTC01000097.1 GCA_009379795.1 Nitriliruptorales bacterium
CACCCTGAAAGCTCTCCCGGCCCTCCAGTTCGCCGAAGAGCTGGGCGCAAGCGTCCTCTGCACGCCGGTAGACGCCCCGGGCCTCGACGTCGACCTTATCCAGGCCGCCCACCAGGCAAGCGTCGCGGTCCTCGTCTCGACCGTCGACGACCCAGCACGAGCCCGGGAACTCGCCACGATCGCCGTCAACGCCCTCTGCACCAACGACCCCGCCGCCCTCGTCAACCTCCTCGCCAACACCCCTCAGCCCTAGCAACCCAAAGGGGAGGTTGAACCGGCAGCCAGAAGGGGGGCGGGAGCCGCCCGGAAGGGGCTGGTGCCCCCAGAAGGGGCTGGATCCCGACCGGAAGGGGGGTTGGAGCCCGGGAAGGGGGTTGGAGCCCGCGCCTCCGGAGCGGGCTAAAGGCCCTACCGCCCCGGAGGAGGCGCGGGCTCCAACCACCAAGGCTCTAACCCCCAAGCGCAGAGGAGTCGCGGGCCCAAACGCCCAAGCCCAGAATCTCAGGCTACGACCACCGTCAGTGCCCGCTCAGCCATCCGCAACTCAACGGACTCGACCTCCCCGACGAACTCACCATCCACCTGCAGCGGCAGCGGCAGCACGCTCGACAACGTGTAGCCCTCGCGGTCGTGCCAGGTGCGAATCTGTGGCAGTTCCGTCACCCGATCGGTGGTCAGCGCCCTGCGTGCCACGCGCAGCAGGTCGACATACCCGGCCCGGGTCAGGGCTGTGAGGTCCAGGCGTCCATCGATTCGCGCCTGGGGGCAGAGACGCGCTGGGAGGGGGCCCAGGAAGGTGTACGGGTCGGCGTTGCAGCAGACAGCGCTGCGCAGGCCATTGGCTGGTACCTCGTCCCCGGTCTGTATGGTCACCTGGCCCGCGTCGGCGCGGCCGCCCACCTTGGCCAGCAGTCCGCACCACAGGAACGTCGCGTAGCGCAGCATGCGCTTCATGCGCGGGCGTCCCTCGACCATGCGCACCACCTCCGCGTCGTAGCCGTAGCCCGCGCAGAAGACGAAGAAGCGGTTGTTGGCGATGCCGAGGGAGATCCGGCGTTCGCGGCCCTCGCGCAGGCCGCGCAGCACCTCGTGGCTGGCCTTGACCGGGTCCTTGGACAGCCCGATCATCCGAGCGAAGACGTTGGTGTGGCCGCCGGGCAGCACCGCCACCCGCGTGGGTGTGCTGGCGACACCCTGGACGATCTCGTTGAGCGTGCCGTCACCTCCGAGCGCGATCACCACGTCGTAGCCCTCGTGAACCGCCCCCGCGGCGAGGTGGCCGGCGTGCCCGCGTCGTTCGGTCGCCTCGACCTCGAGCTTGAGCTCAGCGGACAGCGCAGCGGTGATCGCGCCAATCACCGACGGTGTCGTCGTGGTGGCGTTCGGGTTGTACACCAGCAGCGCTCGCACGCGGGCCTCTTTCGAGAGCACAGCCTGAGCAGGACGGCCGGCGACCGGCGTCAATACTCGGCCTGCCCCTCCATCCCCTGGCGCAGAAACTCGAGGATCCGGTTGAGCAGGCGTGACACGTGCATCTGGCTGATGCCCACGTGCCCGGCGATCGTGGACTGGGTCATCCCCTTGAAGAAGCGCAGGTAGAGGATCGTGCGCTCGCGCTCCGGCAGTTGCCCGATCAGCGGCGCCAGCGAGGCGAAGTACTCCAGGTTGTCCAGGCGGAAGTCCTCCTCGCCCAGGCGGTCGACGCGGTTGGGCGCGTCCTCCTCTTCCCCGGAGGGCGCGTCCAGCGAGGTCGTCGAGTAGGCCTGGCCGCTTTCCAGTGCCTCCAGCACTTCCTCTTCACTCACCTGCGCGGTGCGGGCGATCTCGGCCACGGTCGGCGAGCGGCCCAGTTCCTGGGTGAGTTGAGCGAGCACCTTGTTCAGGCGCAGGCTGAGCTCCTGCAGCCGTCGCGGCACCCGGACGGCCCACCCCTTGTCGCGGAAGTACCGCTTGAGTTCGCCCACGATGGTGGGGGTGGCGTAGGTGGAGAACTCCACCTCGCGGCGCAGGTCGAAACGGTCGATCGCTTTCAGCAGGCCCACGGAGCCGACCTGGATGAGGTCGTCCAGCGGCTCCCCGCGATCCTTGAAGCGCTTGGCCAGATACTCCACCAGTGGCAGGTGGAGCTTGGCGAGCGCATCCCTGATCTCCGGGTCACCGGTCCTGCGGAGTTCGGCGAACAGCCGCTTGGTGTCCTCCCGGGTGTACTGCGCTGTCATCCGGCGTCCTCGGCCGGTTGTCCGAGCCGGTGCTTCATGAGGACGATGGTGGCGTGTCGCTGCTGCATCTCGATCCACAGCTCGTCGGCCAGCGCGCGCAGGATCGACCAGGAGAAGCTGGTTTCGTCGATCACCGGGTCCTCACCCTGGACGTCGGCGTGCAGGCGGACCTCGATGCCGCTGCCGGTGCCGCTCACGTCGAGGTCGATACGCTCGCTGCGCGCATGGCGGAGGAGTTGGACCGCAGCCTCCTCCACAGCCATGCGGAGGTCATCGACCTGATCGATGGTGAAGTGGTCCCTGGCGGCGAATCCACCGACAGCCGTACGGAGCAACGCGAGGTGCCCTGCCTTCGCCGGAACACGTACCGTTACCGTCTCACCCTTCACGCGCGTCCCGATCGCTCGCCTAACGCTTGAGTTGCCGCGCGGCGCTTCGATCCCGCGGACTCGAACGAGCCTACCAGCCGACCAAGGTTGCAACTGTGGGTGAAAGGGAAGGCAACTGCGAAAGGGCGGGCGGAAGGGAGTCGCGATGAGTATCGACGTCGATGCCTACTACTGCGGTCTTGCGGGGGAGCAACTCCAGGTCCTGGCCGACCGGCTGCTGACGCTGTCCCAGCAGGCCGAGATCGCGGGCGCTCACGGCGCCGCCCTGCATCTGGCGGACGCCTCCACGCAGTTGCTCGACCTGAGCAGCGACCTCGCCGAGCGGGTCGCCTCGCCCCAGGAGCCTGTCGCCGGTACCTGAGTCCTTATCCACAGGTGAGGGACTGCCCGATTGGCGATGGTCGTCGCTGGTTGGCAGCGTGCCGGCCATGCCGAAATCACGCCAACCTTCAGGGCGTCCGTCCTCCTCCAATGCGAGACGACGCCGGGAATCGGCCCTGTCACGGGAGGACGCCGTCGCCGTTCTGGCGGCGGCCGCTCTGGACGTGGACGCCGTAGCCGGCCGCACCGCTCAGAAGATCGACCGATTGCGGGCCGGGGCGGCCGCGCCTCACCTGATCGCGGCGACCGAGCGAGGGGCGATCGCCCTGGCGAAAGTCGCCGCCGCAATGCGGCGGGAGGGGCTGCTTGGTGGGCGCTGACTGCCGGGCGCTGCGCCCACTCGTAGACTCCGTCGTCATGGGATCGGACCAGCCGAGCGTCAGCGCAAGGGACCGGGAGGACATCGCAGCGATCGTCGCTGCCGTCGCCATCGACATCGACGCGGTCACCTCTCGCACCTGCACGGCGATCGAGCGCCTGGAGGCCCTCGATGCGCTGCCGAACCAGGTGGTGGCCGTGCGGCGGGCCGCAGAGCGCCTGGCAGAAGCGGCGGCGGCGCTGCGACGTGAGGGAATCCTTCACAGTAACCCCCAACAGCGGCTGCTGTGACGCTCTCGGGACAGGAGGTCCAGCGCAACCTGCGGGTGTTCGCCCGGCGCTGGGCGGGTTACCAGGGCAAGGAACGCGCTGAGGCGCAGACGTTCGTCAACGAACTCTTCGCCTGCTTCGGCAGCGACCGCCGGGAGGCGGGGGTCGTCTACGAGTCCGATCAGGTCCGGCCCGGCGGCGCCCACGGGTTCGTGGACGCCCTGTGGCCCGGCCACTGCCTGATCGAGATGAAGCGGCCATCCGAGGCGGCGAGGCTCGAGGCCCATCGAGCGCAGGCGCTGGACTACTGGCGCCACTCTGCCGAGCCGTCCTCCGACCGCCCAGCGGTGGACTACGTCGTCCTGTGCGCGTTCAAGGCCTTTGAGGTGTGGCAGCCAGGGCGTTTCCCGATGCACCCGCGGGCGGCGTTCAGCCTGGACGAACTGCCGGACCGCTACGACGCCCTGCTGTTCCTTGGCCGTCAGCGACCACTGTTCACCGCCGCCCGCCGGGAGCTGACCACCGAGGCGGCCGAGCGGACCGTCGTCCTGTACCGGTCCCTGCGGGATCGTGACGCCTCGGACTCCGACGAGCTGCAGTCCTTCGTGCTGCAGACGGTGTGGTCCCTGTTCGCCGCAAGTCTGGGGCTCCTGCCGTCCCGCCCTGTCCAGCGCATCGTGAGGGGCCTGCTCGGCGATGAGGGCGGGGTCCGGTCCAGTGCGGCGGATCTCGGCTACCTGTTCACCCTGCTCAACCGCACGGATCTGCGGGCACGCGGCGGGGTGTACGCCGACACGCCGTACGTGAACGGCGGTCTGTTCCAGGAGCCGGCGCATGTGCATCTGGAGCGCGACGAGTTGGAGTTGCTCGCCGAGGTGGGCGAGTACGACTGGGGGCAAGTGGAGCCGACGATCTTCGGATCGCTGATCGAGGGGTTCCTCCCGAGGGATCGGGCGATCGAAGCCGTCGGCACCCGGCGCCAGTTCGGCGTCCACTACACCCACGAGTCCGACATCCTCAAGATCGTCGGCCCGACCATCGTGGAGCCGTGGAGCGCGAGGATCCAGGCCGCGGGGTCGGTTGACGACGCGGTACGCGTGCTCACCGGGCTGTGCCGCTTGCGCGTACTCGACCCCGCCTGTGGCTCCGGGAACTTCCTCTACGTGGCGTACCGCGAGCTCCGCGATCTGGAGCAGCTGTGCCGCGGCAGGATCGCCCATCTCGCCCGCGGCGCTGGCGTGGCGCCGCCGGAGCCGGCCAGCCTCCCGCAGTACCCGCTGACCAACCTGCACGGCATCGAACTCGATGTCTTCGCCACTCGGGTGACCCGTCTGGTGCTCTGGATGGGCCACAAGCTCGCTGCTGACCGCTACGGCACTCCTGAGCCCCCGCTCCCGCTGCCAGACCTCGACCAGGCCATCATCCAGGCCGACGCGTTGCGCGTCGTGTGGCCCGAGGCTGACGTCATCATCGGCAATCCCCCCTTCAACGGCTCGCAGCGCCTGCGCGAAGACCTCGGCGACGAGTACCTGCGCTGGCTGGAGACGACGTTCGGCATCGGCATCCGCGACTACTGCACCTACTGGTTCCGCCGGACCGCGGACCATCTGGCCCCTGGCGGTCGAGCCGGCCTGGTCGGCACCAACTCCGTCGCCCAGGGCCGCGGCCGCGAGGCCTCCCTGGACTACGTCATCGAGCGCGGCGGCATGATCACCGATGCGGTGCCCACCCAGAGGTGGCCTGGGGAGGCGAAGGTCCACGTGTCGATCGTCAACTGGACCCGAGCGCCCGCAGTCCTTCCTGAGGCGTTCCGCTTGAACGGCGAACCGGTGCCGGGCGGCATCGCGGCCGACCTGGTCCCAATCGCGCTGTCCACCATCCAGGCGCAACGTCTGCTGGCCAATCAGGGCGTGGCCTTCCAGGGGCCGATCCCGGTCGGTGACGGGTTCATCCTGGACGAGGCCGAAGCGGCCAGCCTCGTTCAGCTGGGGGATGCGGACTACCGGCAGGTGGTGCGCCCCTATCTGATCGGCGACGATATCGCGGAGGACCCGCGGCAGGAGCCACGTCGCTGGATCATCGACTTCGGTCTTCGCTCTCTTGAAGAGGCGGCGCGGTACCCCGAGGCGCTGGCCATCGTTCGGAACAGGGTTCTGCCGGTGCGCCAGTCGAACAACCGCGAGTACTACCGCCGCTACTGGTGGCGCCTCGGGGAGCCTCGCGCCGAGATGCGCAGCGCGCTGCGAGGGCTCCAGCGTTATCTCGCCGTGGGCGCCACCGGCAAGCGCACGCTGCTCGCTTGGTGTGCGCCATCCTGGTGCCCCAGCAACGCCGTCTACGCAATAGCTCTGGAAGACGACTACGCCTTCGGTGTCCTCTCGTCGTCCGCCCATGGTCTTTGGGCGGCCCGTCGAGGATCGACGTTGAAGGGGGACCCCCGGTACACCAACACCACGGTGTTCGACACCTGCCCCTGGCCTGATCCAACCGGGGAGCGGCGCGGGCGCATCGCGGAGGCCGCGCAGCGAGTGGTCACGGAGCGAGCCCGGGCCTGCGCCGGCCAGCGCGGCCTCACGAAGGTCTACAACCTCGTTGACGAAGGCGGGTTCGCCGATCTGGCAGCCGCCCACGATGAGCTGGATGTGGCGGTGGCCGCGGCCTACGGTTGGCCGGCCGGCGTGGCCAGCGACCCTTACGAGGTCATCCCGCGCCTGATGCGCCTCACCGCCGAGATCGCCGAAGACCGCCGCCCCTACAGCCCGTTCCCTGAGCGCAGGACCGATGCCGGCGCGGAGGAGATGACGCTGTACCTCGTCGAGTGAGCTTGCCGAGCGCACGCGCGAGGCCGGGCGGGAGCCGCCCGGAAAGACGACGCCCCGGCCGCAGCCGGGGCGTCGTAACGATCCGCTGGTTCAGTCAGCCGACGATCGTGACGTTGGACGCCTGCTCGCCTTTCTGGCCCTGAGTGATGTCGAACTCCACCTTGGCGCCTTCGGCAAGAGTCTTGAACCCCGTCCCCTGGATCGCGGAGAAGTGGACGAACACGTCGTCCCCGTCATCCCGGGAGATGAAGCCGTAGCCCTTGTCGTCACTGAACCACTTCACGGTTCCACTGGCCATGCGTTGCCCTCGTTTCTCGGTGTTCACCGCGCTCGGAACCTTTGTGGTTCTCGCGCGGGAGGGGCCTGCACCAGCCTTGGAACCACTGCAGGTGTCACGTTATCCGTGCCCTCGGCCGCGCAGATTACCAGCATCGGTGGCGCTCCGGGAGAGGGATGCCCGGACAGGCGGTGGGCAGCCGCTGGTTCCAGGTGGGCAGGGGGCGAAACGAGTCGAATTCGGCGAGACCGGGTAGCCCATGTGGAGGCCCGGTAACCGTCGGGTGAGCCGGCGATTACTGAGGGGGGCGAGTTCGGGTATGTGCGGAATCAGCGGAGAGTTCCGGCTCGATGGGGGGCGGCCTGACGAGCGTGCCATCCAGCGGATGATGGCGGCGCAGGTGGACCGCGGACCCGACGGGCAGGGCAGTGTCACCAACGGGCCACTCGCGTTGGGCCATTGCCGGCTGGCGGTGATCGATCTGTCAGAGCGTTCGGCGCAGCCGATGGTCGATCCGGACCTCGGCCTCACCATCAGCTTCAACGGATGCATCTACAACTACCCTGAGCTGCGGCGGGAACTGCAGGGGCTCGGCTACGCCTTCCGCTCCTCCGGCGACACCGAGGTGCTCCTGAAGGCTTACCACCGCTGGGGCGACGCCTTCGTGGAGCGCCTCCAGGGCATGTTCGCGTTCTGCCTGCACGACCAGCGCCGCAACCGGTTGTTGTTCGCGCGCGATCGGCTGGGTATCAAGCCGCTGTACCTGTCGGAGAAGCCGGGCCGGCTGCGCTTCGCCTCGTCCTTGCCGGCGTTGCTCGTCGCAGGTGACGTGGACACCAGCATCGACGAGGTGGCGCTACACCACTACCTGAGCTTCCACGCGGTGGTGCCCGCGCCGCTCACCATCCTGCGCGGTGTGGGCAAGCTCCCTCCGGCCACGACGCTGGTGATCGAGGCGGACGGCAGCCGCAGCTCACGGCGCTTCTGGGAGCCGTCGTTCACCCGCAGGCCGGAATACGAGGAGATGACCGCTCAGGACTGGCAGGACACGGTGCTTGACGCGCTGCGCGTGGCGGTACGGCGGCGGCTGGTGGCCGACGTGCCGGTGGGCGTGCTGCTGTCGGGGGGACTGGACTCCAGCATGATCACCGCTTTGCTGGCGCAGGAGGGGCAGCATGCCCTGGCCACCTTCTCCGTGGGCTTCGAGTCGGTGGGCGGCGAGGCCGGGGACGAGTTCTTCTACTCGGATCTGGTGGCCGCCACCTTCGAGACCGACCACCAACAGATCCGAGTGCCGACCGACCGGATGCTCCCGGCTCTCGGCGCCGCCGTGGCGGCCATGAACGAGCCGATGGTGAGCCACGACGCCGTGGGCTTCTACCTGCTGAGCGAGGAGGTGGCGCGGTCCATCAAGGTGGTGCAGTCCGGCCAGGGCGCTGACGAGGTGTTCGCCGGCTACCACTGGTACCCGCCGATGATGAACCCGGCCTCGTCCCTCGACACCTACGCGGCGGCGTTCTTCGACCGCGATCACGAGACAATGTCGAACGTGGTTTCGCCCGAGTATCGCCTGCCCGCGGATGTCAGCCGCGCCTTCGCGGCCGACCACTTCCGTCAGCCTGGGGCGGAGACGCCCGCCGACCAGGCGCTGCGGTTGGACACGACGGTCATGCTGGTCGACGACCCGGTGAAGCGTGTCGATTCCATGACGATGGCGTGGGGGCTGGAGGCGCGAGTGCCGTTCCTCGATCACGAACTGGTCGAGTTGGCGGCCGCCTGCCCACCAGAACTGAAGATCGCGCAGGGGGGCAAGGGCGTGCTCAAGGACGCCGCGCGCCGGATCCTGCCCGCCGAGGTCATCGACCGTCCGAAGGGCTACTTTCCGGTTCCGGCCCTCACCCACCTTCAGGGTCCCTACCTGGACCTGGTCCGGGACGCCCTCACCGCGCCTGAGGCCAAGGAGCGCGGGCTCTTCATTCCCGAAGAGGTGGATCGCCTGGTGGAGATCGCCCGGCACGGCGGCGAGGAGCTCACGCCGTTGCGTGGCAACACGCTGTGGCAGCTGGGGCTGCTGGAGCTGTGGCTGCAGGCGCAGGGGGTGTGACGATGGCCGATGCCACAGCGACCTCGGCCGATACCCGACACAGCGATGTCGCGCTGGAGTGTGGATGGGGAAGGCTGGTCTTCGGCCAGACGTTCGAGGACGAGACCGCTGCGCTCGACGTGCTCCGGGCCGAGCGCAGCGGACGCCGCGACATCGCGCTGTATCTGGACTATCCGCAGGTCCTGGTCGGCTACGCGCCTGACGAGCTGTTCATCGACCCCTCGATCACCTACCGCCTCGACCTGGAGAGCGGTGACGATGCTGCCGGGACACTCCGGGGGGTGCGCATCCGGCCGCTGAAGACAAGGCAGGAGGCCGAGGAGTTGAACCGCATCTACGCGGTCAACGGCATGGTCGACGCCGACGTCGACGTGATTGCGGCGAACGCGCAGACGCCGACGTTCATCTACCTGCTGGCCGAGTCGGAGGAAGGCGAGGTTCTCGGCACCGTCACCGGCGTGGACCACGTGGAGGCGGTTGGCGACCCCCACGGCGGCACGAGCCTGTGGTGTCTCGCCGTCGATCCCCAGGCACGCGTGCCGGGCGTGGGCCGCGCGCTGGTGCAGGCGCTGGCCCGGCACTTCCGCGACCGCGGCCGCGCCTTCATGGATCTGTCGGTACTGCACGACAACGTCGGGGCGATCGCCTTGTACGAGCAGTTGGGCTTCCGACGGGTCCCGGTGCTTGCCGTCAAGCGCAAGAACCCGATCAACGAACCGCTGTTCACCACCGACCTGCCGGCCGACGGGCTGAATCCCTACGCGCGGATCATCGCCGACGAGGCCACCCGCCGTGGCATCCACGTGAACGTGATCGACGCCCGGTGGGGCGAGCTGGATCTCAGCTACGCCGGCCGGCGGATCGTAGTCCGCGAGTCCCTGTCCGAGCTGACCACCGCGATCGCGATGTCCCGCTGCGATGACAAGCAGGTCACCCGGCGGATCATGAATGCTGCCGGGTTGAGGACCCCTCGTGGTGTTGAGGCGGTGGGGGACAAGGAGGACCGGGCGTTCCTCAAGGAGGTTGGTGAGGTCGTCGTGAAGCCCGCTCGCGGCGAGCAGGGGGCCGGCATCACCGTGGGGGTGGTCGACCCGGGTCACCTTCGGGAAGCTGTCGACATCGCACGCGTGCACTGCCCGACGGTGCTGCTCGAGGAGTTCGTCGAGGGGGATGACCTGCGGGTCATCGTGATCGACCATGAGGTCGTGGCGGCCGCCATCCGCAGGCCGGCCGCGGTCATCGGCACTGGCCGGCACACGGTCGCCGAGTTGATCGACAAGCAGTCCCGCCGCCGCGCCGCCGCGACCGCCGGTGAGTCGCGCATCCCCGTGGACGACCACACGCGCGATACCATCGCCGCCGCCGGCTACGACCTGGATTCGGTCCTGCCGGAGGGTGAGACCATGCGGGTCCGCCGCACGGCGAACCTGCACACCGGTGGGACGATCCACGACGTCACGGCCGATCTGCACCCAGCCCTGGCCGAGGTCAGCGTGACGGCGAGCCGCGCCCTGTCCATCCCTGTTGTCGGACTGGACCTGCTGGTGCCTGCTGTGGATGGCTCCGACTACGTGGTCGTGGAGGCGAACGAGCGGCCAGGACTCGCCAATCACGAGCCACAACCCACTGCCGAGCGATTCGTTGACCTGCTCTTTCCCAGAACGAGCCGTAGAGCGAGAGACTCGCGTAACCTGCGGGTGTGAGCGCCAAACTTCTCCCCATCGACATGGACTATGTGCAGGACGTCCTGCTCCGCCTGTTGCAGACGCCCAGCCCGTCGGGCCGCACCGAGGATGTGATGCGGCTGATCGGCGAGGAGTTGGAGCACCTGGCCGTGAGTTTCTACCTGACCCGGCGCGGCGTGATCGTCGCGGGTCTGGACGGGCAGCAGGAGAGCCCGGACCGCGCCGTGGTGGTCCACGCCGACACCGTCGGCTGCGTGGTGAAGGAGATCAGGCCCAACGGGCGTCTCCAGGTGATCCCTGTTGGCCACTTCAGTGCCCGCTTCGCCGAGGGTGCCCGCGTGCTGGTCTTCCCCGACGACTCTCCAGATGCCATCAGCGGGACGGTGCTCCCCCTGTTCGCCAGCGGACACACGTTCGGCCACGCGGTGGACACCCAGGGAGTGGGCTGGGAACACGTCGAGGTACGCCTCGACGAGCTCACCGACTCGGCGGAGGACACGGCCGCGCTCGGCATCCATGTGGGCGACTTCGTCGCGCTCGAGGCGCAGCCGACGATCAGCGCGTCCGGCTTCGTGAACTCCCGCCATCTGGATGACAAGGCGGGCGTCGCGGCGTGCCTGGGCGCCTTCAAAGCGGTCATCGATGCCGACGTGGAGTTGCCTGTCAGCGCCCACCTGCTGGTCACCATCGCCGAGGAGGTTGGCCTGGGGGCCAGTCACGGGCTGCACGCCGATGTCGCGGAGATGGTGTCGGTCGACAACGCCGTGGTCGCGCCCGGCCAGGCCTCGCGCGAGACGGGCGTCAGCATCGCCATGCACGACTCCAGCGGGCCCATGGACTACCACCTCACCCGCAAGCTGATCCGCCTGGCCGAAGAGCACGACATCCCGGTGCAGCGCGACGTCTACAACTTCTACCGGTCCGACGCGGCCGCGGCGCTGGAGTCCGGCGCGGAGACCCGCGCGGCGCTGATCGGCTTCGGCGTCGACGCCAGCCACGGCTACGAGCGCACCCACCTGGACGCCATCCAGCGCATCGCCGAACTGGTCGCCCTCTACCTCCAGACGCCGCTGACCTTCGCCTGGGACGCTACCCCCCGCGGCCCCCTCGAAGAGTTCCCCAGCCAGGAACA
>WHTC01000313.1 GCA_009379795.1 Nitriliruptorales bacterium
ACCGTGAGCCCAATGACGGTCGCGTCACCGTAGACGCACTGGGCGCACGGCTGCCCCTGACGCTCAGCGTTGAGCGTGCCGCAAAGATCGTCGGGATCGGCAGGACCGCCATGTACACCGCCGTACGCCGAGGCGACTTCCAGACATCCGCCTCAACGGCCGCCTCGCCGTCCTCACCCTCCAACGGCGCGCGGGCGCCACGCCCAGCGTTCGGCCCTCGCGTAGCATCTGGTATATGAGCGACGCACGGGTCCTGCGAAGGGACGTACTTCCGGAGATCCCGGATGACGCCGACACGCCCGGCGTGCCCAAGGCACGGGGGGTGGTGACGCTGCCGCGGCGGGTCAACTGGAGCGAGCAGAACCCCACCTACGACCTGGGCGACCGCCGCCAGCGGGCCCTGGTCTACGAGCAGGTGCTGTCCGAAGGCACCGCCGCCGACGTGCGCCGCTTCATCGACGTTGACCAGCTGATCGACCTGTGGGACGACCTGGTCCTGCCACGGGCGGTCAGCCACGCATGGATCACCTGGCTCGCCGAACACCGAGACGTCACCCTGCGCGACTGGCGCGACAGGGCACGCCGCCAGGCCAGCAAGACGACCGGGTAAACGGGTGCTCACCGCGCTGCAACAGCGCCTGGCCGCTGTGGTCGCCGGGCTGCCCGAAGCACGCGGGTTCGCGCTCGCCGGCGGCAGCGGCCTAGCCGCTCACGGCATGCTCGACCGCCCCACCCAGGACCTGGACTACTTCGGCTCCCCCCACGACCGCGAAGCCGTCCACCACCTCGCCGCTGCCATCGAGCGCGCCTGCGCCGCCGACGGTCTGGACGTCCGCCGCGAACGCGAAACCGAGGCGTTCGTCCGCCTCAGCGTCACCGATGGCCAGCAGGCCTGCGAGGTCGACATCGCCATCGACTACCGCGCACTCGACCCCGTCCCCACCCGCCACGGCCCCGCGCTCGACCTCCGTGAACTGGGCGCCAACAAGGTGCTAGCCATCTTTGACCGAGCCGCCCCGCGGGACTTCCTCGACCTCGCCGAACTAACCAAACGGTTCCCGCTCCCCCAGCTCATCACCCTGGCAGTCCAGAAGGACCCCGGCCTAGACCTCGACGTGCTCGACCACGCCATGGACCAACTGCAGCGCATCCCACCCGACCGGCTGGGACTAGACGAACGCGGCTACCGCACCCTTCAGACCACCGTGCACCGCTGGCAGACCCACATCCGCCAACTCCGCGACCACGACATCGGCCTCCACCCCGACCCTCCCAACCGAGGGCCAGACCTGGACAACAGCCTGTAACCGGAAACTCGGGTGGGTCGTCAGACAGCCCCAGAGGGCCGTGGCCGCCCACATAGGCGCCTTGAACACTCACCCAGGGTAACCCTGTGGACAGCGACCTTGGCCGGTTCCTCTCAACCGCCGCCAGCCCCACCGCGACGCTGTCACGAGCGCACCAAGGGACAGGCGCTGGGCGCTCGCCGTCGCTGATCGGCACGACACGCGGCTCACGGCCGACCAGCGTCGCTGGGTCCGTTCGTCCCGGGCGGCCAACGACCGTGTCACGGTTGCAGGTCAAGGTCGAGCGGCACGTCGGCGGGGGTGAGGTCGGGTCGGGGCCGCAGGTAGCGCAGGGCGTGCCGCCACCGTCCCCGCTCGGCAGCGACATCGACGCGCACCTCGACGACCACCCGCGGTTCGACGCGCACGTAGTCGATCGGCGGCCCCTGCCCGGACAGGCCGCCAGCCCAGCCGGCGGGCAGACGCTCGGGCCAGGGATGCTCGCCGCCGGCGGCGATGAGCAGCGCAGCGAGCTCGGCTGCGGCAGCGGCGGTGAGGGGCGTGGTGTGGCCCACGATGACCTCCTGGGGACGTTGCAGGCTGCCGGTCACCCCACCGACGATGACCTCGGTGCTGTCGTGGTGCTTGTACTTCAGCCAGTCCCGCCTGCCAGGCCGGTACCGGCCGTCGGCCGCCTTGATCACCAAACCCTCCACGCCCACGCCGGCGAGCCGTTCGAACCACACCTCCGCCACAGCCCGGTCCGCCGTCTGCATCCCCAGAACCAGCGGACACGCCATCGGGATGCCGGCGAACAGGTCCTCCAACACTCGCCTGCGCGCCCACAGCGGCCGGCGGCGCAGATCACGTGGTCGGCCGTCTCCAGGACGTCGAACACGATGTAGTGGCACGGCTCGTCCCCGGCGAGCTCGTGGGCGCGGCCGCCGGCGGCGTTGCGGCACTGCAGCGCGCCGAAGTCCAACCGCCCCGCCGTCGACCAGCGGACGATCTCCCCGTCCACAACCGTCTGTCCAGGCAGACGCTCCCCGACGGCTGCGACCACCTCCGGGAACCCCTCGTTCATGCGCCTGCCGCGACGCGACTCCAACCGCACACCCTTTGTCGCAGTCGACTCGTGCGAGGGCGCGGAACCCGTCCCACTTGGGTTCATACAACCAGCCGGCCGAGCCCGACCCCGGTCCGGGCAGCCGCTCAACCACTCGCGCGAGCATCGGCTCCACAGAGCTCCGGATGTGCATCCCCCCAGCATGCCCCCGCCACCCTGAGCCCGCCGTGGCCATCTCCGATTCGGCCGCCTACCCCGGCCGCCATTCCCACCGATCCCGAGCGGCCCGCAGCACGCGCCGCGAGCAGGCTGACCCATCATCGCCCGATCAGGACCGGACCCCTCCGGGAAGACCGCAGACAGCCCCGATGCAGCCGCAGAGCCTGCTCGACCTGCTATGACAGTCCGTCATCCTCGCCTCACCGTGGGCGATAGGC
>WHTC01000447.1 GCA_009379795.1 Nitriliruptorales bacterium
AGTGGTGGAGGTGGGATTCGAACCCACGAGGGGGTTGCCCCCCTACGGCATTTCGAGTGCCGCGCACTAGGCCGGACTATGCGACTCCACCTTGGGGCCGGCTGGGCAGCTTAGCCGGACTCCCATGCTGCCGCGAGCCGCTGCGCCGTGCCCGGAAGAATCGTGTCAGCACCTGCCCGCTCTCTTCAGCCAGGATCCCGGAGGTCACCTGGACGCGGTGGTTCAGGCGCGGCTCGCGCGCGAGGTCGTAGAGCGATCCGACCGCCCCGGCTTTCGGATCGGACGCGCCGAAGACCAGTTCGGGGAGCCGGGCGAGCACGAGCGCCCCCGCACACATGGTGCAGGGCTCGAGCGTCACGTAGAGGGTGCAACCCTCCAGCCGCCAGGATCCCAGTACCCGGGCCGCCGCGCGCAGCGCGAGCAACTCGGCATGCGCGGTGGGGTCCTGGTCGATCTCCCGGCGGTTGTGGGCCTCGGCGATGGCCACCCCGTCACGCACGACGACCGCGCCAACGGGTACGTCGTCGTGCGCGCGCGCCAGCTTGCCCTGCGTGAGCGCGCGCTCCATCCACAGCCGGTGTGTCAGCGCCGCCACCCGAACTCCTCCTCCGAAGGTCGTCCAGAACCCTATTTCAACCTATCCCGTTTTTCCTTGGCTGATGGTGTCTGCGACGTTGCGGGGACGGCGCTGGTGGGCAGGCTGGAAAGGCCGGCCGCCGGCCCCTGGCGTCACAGGAGGGGCCGGAGGCAGGCGTGCCCGGTTGAACCCGCGATGACGCCAGATCATCGGAGGACCAAGAGGATGACCGCCGAGCCCATGACTGACGATGTGTGCGCCGTGTGCGGGCACCGGATCGGCTGGCGAGGGTTGGGAACGCTCCACCACGACGGCCTGTTGTACTGCTCGCGTGACTGTTACCGGCGCCGGGGAGACCGGCGTGCCGTGGCGCTCGAGCGCGCCATCCTGGGCCTGCTGGCCGAGCAGCGCCCCGGCGGATCGATCTGCCCCTCCGAAGTCGCCCGGAGTGTCGCCGGCGAGGACGAGGAGGAGTGGGGCGCGCTCATGGAACCGGTGCGGGAGGCTGCGCGCCGCCTGGTCGCCGATGGGCGGGTGGAAGTCACCCATCACGGTGAGGTGACGGACGCCTCCAGCGTGCGCGCACCCTTCCGCCTGCGAGCGGCGAGCGGCTGAGCGGGTCGGTTCAGCCTCGATTGCCAGCGAGTGGGCGCCAACGAGCGATCATCGCCAGGATCGTGACGTCAGCCGTTCTCATTTTCGGCTTATATTGTGAGCGGTGTGGGGCCTGGTCGGGTCCAGAACGCAAGACGGGCTAATCGGATCAAAGCGATATGACGTATGTTTTGCTCAGATAATTCAGCCTGATTAAGTAGATCCCTGACAGAAGACCTATTTCCGACGTTGCGGGTGCCGTCGAAAATCTCGTTCCACGGGCCCGATGGGCTCTCCGGG
>WHTC01000063.1 GCA_009379795.1 Nitriliruptorales bacterium
CCGACGCGTGGTCCGCTGGCGTGTGCTTACTGGAAGACGTCCAGTGGCAGGAAGGCGGAGATGACGAAGTTGGGGACGTCGACGACCTCACTGACCTTCAAGTCGACCGCGACGCTGCACAGCGCGTAGGCCTGCTGGCGGGTGTAGCCGTGCTCGGCCGTGAGGTGGTTGATCATGTTCAGCAGGGCGTTGCGCGCGGCGACCGTGAGGTCTTCGCTGTAGTTCCGGCCGTCGCGGTCGACCGAGGTCCCCGTGGTGGCGAAGAAGCGGCGCGGCGCGACGAACTCGGGCGGAAGGTGGTAGTCGTCGCGCTCGAACTGCAGGTCGCGGATGCCGCGCTCCCTGGCCACGCCCTGGCGCACGTCGAAGCGCACTCGCAGGGTGGAATTGATCTCGATGGCCGTCCCGCAGGTCTCGGAGTCGCCCTGGGCGAAGTGGGCGTCGCCGGCGGAGAACAGCGCACCCTCGGTCCACACGGGCATCAGCAGCCGTGCTCCGGCGGACAACTGTTTGATGTCGACGTTGCCGCCCGTCTCTCGGGGCGGGATCGTCCGCAGCGCCGCCGCGGCGATCGCTGGGTCCGCAGGTACCGCATCGGTGGCGTCCGGCGGGAGGACCATGCCGCCCCGGCCCAGCAGGTCCTGTTCGCGGGCGGTGATCTGCCCCAGCAGCGCGCGCGAGGGGGCGAGGCCGATCGTGCCCATGAACGGCGCTCCTGGGATCCGCACTCCCGGAAGGTCATCGGAGACCGCCCAGCCGTCGGCGATGTCCCAGCGCACCAGGAACGGGTCGGCGAAGTCGTCGCGAAGGAACCCGAACCCGGGGATCTGGACCGTGAAGCCGAACGACGGCGGGACGACCTCGAGGATCTCGGCGACAAGCAGATCACCGGACTCGGCGCCTTCCACGAAGACCGGACCGGTCAACGGGTGGACGACGTTGAGGTTGACCGCACCGACGTCGTCGGTGGTCGAGTCGCGTGTGATCTGCAGGTCGAGCGCGTCCCGGGTCTGCAGCACGACCTCGTCACCGGGCGCGCAGGTGACGACCGGCCGGATGTCGGGATGCCAGCGGTTGTGGCCGGTCGCCGGCTCGTCGCCGAGCGGGACTGAGTAGTCGACTCGAATCTCATGAACTGCCAATGCGCTCTCCCTTCACGTGCGACGGTTCGCCAGTACAGCTCTTGACCACCTCGGGCCCATGAGCACACAATACGGGTTGCCAGAGGATCGGCGGGCCGGGGACTCAGGAGGGATTGCTCGGGGATGGACCTGGGTAGCCTACATTTTCCTACCATGGATTTGCAGTACATGTGAGGAGGCGAGTATGACCACTGGGGGCGGGATCTTCCTTGCGGCCGTCGGTGCCATTCTGCTCTTTGCCGTCGATTACACCCTCGCGGGGATCGATATCAACGTCATCGGCGTGATTCTCATTGTGGCGGGAATAGCCATTGTCGCGTTCAGCCTTATGAACAGGAGGCGTGTCGTCCGTACCGAGCGCCCGGTGGGGGAAGTGCGCCGGGAGCGGGTCATCGAGCGCGACACCGAGCTCTGATCGCCGGCCCAGGGGCGCGGGGCCGGGTCGTCAGTCGTGTTCCGCCGCGTTGCGGACCGCGTGGGCAACGGCGGGGGCGACCTCGGCGTTGAACACGCCGGGGATGATGTACTCCGGGTGTAGTTCGTCGTCGGCGACCGTGCCGGCCAGGGCACGAGCCGCGGCGACCTTCATCTCCTCGGTGATGTCTCGCGCCTGGGCGTCGAGCGCGCCGCGGAACACGCCCGGGAAGGCGAGCACGTTATTGATCTGGTTGGGCTCGTCGCTTCGGCCGGTCGCGACCACCGCGGCGTACTCGCGCGCCCCTGCCGGGTTGACCTCCGGGTCGGGGTTGGCGAGTGCGAAGACGACCGGGTCGTGAGCCATGACCCGGAGGTCCTCGGGTTGGATCACGTCGGGTCCCGACACGCCGATGAACACATCGGCGCCTGCCAGCGTCTCCCGCAGGCCGCCGGCGGTCCACTTCTGATTCGTGTGCGACGCGAGCCACGTCTTGGACTCGTCGAGACCCTCGCGCCCGGGGTGCAGGGCACCCTTTCGATCGCAGACCACGATGTCGCGGGCGCCTTCGGCCTGGAGGATCTTGACGACCGCGACGCCCGCCGCGCCGGCCCCGGAGATCACGACCCGGATGTCGGCCATGCGCTTGTCGACCACCCGCAATGCGTTCATCAGGGCGGCGAGCACCACGATGGCGGTGCCGTGCTGGTCGTCGTGGAAGACGGGGATGTCCAGCTTTGCCCGGAGACGCTCCTCCACCTCGAAGCAGCGGGGCGCGGCGATGTCCTCGAGGTTGATCCCGCCGTAGACCGGGGCGATCAGCTCGACGGCTCGAACGATCTCATCGGGATCCTTCGTGTCCAGGCAGACGGGCCAGGCATCGACGTCGGCGAACGTCTTGAACAGCACCGCCTTGCCCTCCATCACCGGGAGCGCGGCGGAGGGGCCGATGTCCCCGAGCCCGAGAACAGCGGATCCGTCGGTCACCACCGCGACGGTGTTCCGCTTGATGGTGAGCCGTCGAGCATCGGCGGGGTTGTCGGCGATCGCGCGGCAGACCCGGGCTACGCCCGGTGTGTATGCCATCGAGAGGTCGTCGCGCGTGCGCAGCGGCGCCGTTGGCGCGATCTCGAGCTTGCCGCCGAGGTGCAGCAGGAACGTGCGGTCGCTCACCTTATGGACCTCGGCTCCGTCGAGCGCGGCGACCGCGTCGGTCAACTGATCTGCGTGCTTGGTGCTGCCGGCGCTGGCGGTGAGGTCCACCACCAATTGGTCCTTCCTCGACTCGACGATGTCGAGGGCGGTGATGGCGCCGCCGGCGTTGCCCACCGCGGTGGTCACGTGCCCGATCGCCTGCGGATCGGTCCGCAGCACGAGGCGCATGGTGATCGAGTGTGACGAGGACGGGACGGGGGCTGCTTCCTGTGGCACGGTGTGGCCTTTTCCGTTGTTCGGTTCGCTCCGGCAGTCTTGGTCGCCATCCTGTGCCGACCCGCCATCCTGCGCCGACCTGCGGCCCGCCCCGGCCCGCCACAGCTCAGGGCGCGAGCAGTGTATCCATTCTTTGAGCGCCGCATATCCTCTTTGTGGAAGCGGTACGCTGTGGATGTGGATGAAAGTGGTCAAGACGCCAGGGCCACCGGCGTCCAGTCGGTCAAACGAGCGCTCGACCTGCTTGAGTGCCTCGGCAGCGCCGGCGAACCGCTGGGCCTGAAGCGGTTGACCGATCTCAGCGGGCTCCCCTTGGCCACGGTCCATCGCCTCTTGTCGACTCTCAGCGCACGGGGCTACGTGCGCCAGGACGGGCGGTCGCGCAAGTATGTCCTGGGGGCGAGCGTCCTCAAGCTGCGCGACCCGTACAGCCGGGTCGTCGCAGTGAGAGCGCACCCCTTCCTCGCCGAGCTCGCGCGCTTCAGCCGCGAGACGGCGAACCTGGCGGTGATGGACGGCGGGCACGTGCTGTACGTGGCCCAGGCGGCGCCGGAGCGGAAGCTGAGGATGTTCACCGAGGTGGGCAACCGCCTGCTGCCGCACTCCAACGCCGTCGGCAAGATCCTGCTCGCCTTCAGGCCCCGGAATGAGGTGGCGGGAATCATCGAGCGCAACGGCCTGCCCGCGAGGACCGCCTCGACCATCACCGACGTCGACGCTTTCTGGGCAGAGCTCGAACGTACGGCGACCAGCGGCTACGCGGTCGACAACGGCGAGGAGGAGGAGGACGTGCACTGCGTGGCCGTCCCCGTCTTCGTCCTCGCCGAACTGGTGGCCGCCATATCCGTGTCGGGCCCCGCCGGGCGGATGAGCCGACATGATCGGCCCGAGCTCGTCGCGGAGATGCGCCGCCTGGCGGTGGCGCTGTCGGGTGCGCTCGGCGCGCCCGCGGACGGGAGTCCCGGGGACGCGTCGCCATACCCGGCCGGCGTGGGGGAGGACCGCGGGTAGCCGACCGCCCGTGGCCACGCAAAAGCGTTGACAACCTCACGACGGCACTCTACGTTCAGCTATCTGCCAAGCGGAAAGTCTTGCCCGTTCAGCGGAAGGACAACGCGAGAGGTGGCGGGAAACCGGCCGAGCGGTGGCCGGAGACGCTCGACCCGGTTCGCCTCGGAACGACCCGCGGCGCTCTCGGGGCGTGGCGGTGCAGGACTCCGTGCGCTGACTCAACGGGTGACGCAAGGGGTCTGTGACCCATCATCACGATACGCGGCGTGGGACCGACGTGATGGGACAGTAGGAGCCGAAGATGAACAACGTACCGGTACCACAGCAGCGCAGACCCCTGCTCGCGCTGCTCTCGATCCTGCTGCTGGTCCTTGCCGCCTGTGGTGGGGGGGAGGGGGATGACACAGGAGCGGACGACGGCGCTGATGCGTCCGGAGAAGTCCTGGAACTGTCGTTCTCGGTGGAACGCGGCAGCGAAGAGGTAACCGGCGTCGACGCGGTTCCCGACATGATGAACATCTTCGCGAACAACCTGGAGGAAGACCTCGGAGATGGTGTCCAGATCGATCGCTTCTTCGACCGGGGTGACGAGTTCGCGCAGATGGAGCTGATCCGCGTCGGAGAGGTGGACGTGGTGCCGATCGGGTCAGATATCGTCCAGCTCGATGAGAAATTCCAGATCTTCGACATGCCCTTCCTCCTCCCTGACCGTGCGACAGCGGTGGCTGCCCTCGATGGTGCAGTCGGGGAACAGCTCAAGGCGTCGCTCGTCGAGACCGCTGGCGTGCGACCCTTGGCGTTCGGCGAGATCGGGATCCGTCACATCACGAATAACGTTCGTCCGATCGAGCAACCCGAGGATCTGCGAGGCCTCACGATCCGCACGCCCGACAGCGAGACGCGAGTTCTGTACTTCGAGACACTCGGCGCGGCGCCGACGCCCATGTCGTTGGATGAGGTCTACCTCGCCCTGGACCAGGGCGTCCTCGATGGCCAGGAGAACCCGTTGGGTAACATCAATGGGCAGTCATTCTACGAGGTGCAGGATTATCTTTCTCTGACGGGTCACGTGTACACGCCGGTCGTCCTCTCGATCAACGAGGAGCGCTGGCAAAGCCTCTCAGCCGAGCACCAGGAGGCGCTCCAGCGCGCCGCGGATGCGGCGGCCGAGGAGTCCCGGGCGCACGGCGAACGCAACGACGAAGAGCTCCTCGACGTGTTCCAGGACCACATGGAGATCAATGAGGCAGACACTGACGCCTTCCGGGAGGCGGCGGAACCCGTCTGGGAGGAGATCGCATCCCGAGTGGGCGAGGAGTTCGTCCAGGAAGTACTTGACTCCATCGAGTAGGTCCTGCAGGTTCTCTGATCTGGTGACCGGCTGGAGGGGTGGATGAGCAGTCCTGAACCTCACGAGTCCCTCCGGGGCGCTGACGAGGCGAGGGCCGCCCGGATGGCGGCGCGGATCGCCGCTGCCGGCCGGAAGGCGGAGCTCCTCCCCCCGGTCCGCAGTCAGCGAAGGATCGTTCGTCTCGTCGACTACACGAGCGAGGCACTGGGAGCCCTGATCCTGGCCTCGATCTTGCTTCTGCTGTTCGCCAACGCGACGGGCCGGTATCTCCTCAACAGGCCGATCGGTTGGACGCAAGAGGTGGCGACCGGTCTCGTCGTCTGGCTCGCGGTCGTGGGCGTCTTCATCTCCGTGCGCCGACGAGACCTCATTGTGGTGCGCGTGATCGTGGGGCGCCTGTCCGGTCGCCTGCAGCGACGCGTGCACGCGCTCATGACGTTCGTCGGCGTGGGTGCCCTCGGGTACCTCGGGTGGTACGCGTGGGAGTACACGGAGACGTTCGGCAGCGACACCACGCCGTATCTCGGGCTGCCGCAGGCGACGTTCTTTCTGGCCATTCCCATCGGTGCCGTCGCGATCGGCTTGGCGCTGCTCGCGAACATGCTACGGCCTCCAGACCCGCTGGAGGACGAGCTGTCTGCCCTGAACACGGCACAGAATTCCGATCATCCAGCCGCCGTCAGGGACGGACAAGACGGACAAGAGGAGAGCGGTTGATCACGGCGGTCCTCTGCCTGCTGCTGCTGTTCGCCCTGATCAGCCTGGGTCTGCCAGTATTCCTCTCCGTCGCCAGCGCGGTCGTCGTGTTCCTCATCGCGAGCGATGGATGGCCGCTCACCTTCCCGCAACAGATGATTGCGGGGATGAGCAACTTCATTCTGCTCGCGCTGCCGCTGTTCATCTTCGCGGGTGGGCTGATGAACGCGGCCGATATATCCGGCCGGATATTCAGGTTCGCTCGCGCCCTGGTGGGGTTCCTACCTGGCGGACTCGGCCATGTGAACGTCGTGACGAGCATGTTCTTCGGAGGGCTGATCGGTACGTCGGTCGCTGACCTCGCCGGGACCGGATCGATCGTCATCCCGGCGATGAAAGACGATGGGTACCCGGCTGATTTCGCCTGCGCGCTGACGGCGTCCTCGTCCGGGATCGGTCCGATGATCCCCCCCAGTTCGCCGATGATCCTCTATGCAGCGGTGACGGGCACATCGCTCGGGGCGCTGTTCCTGGCGGGAGTGATCCCGGGCGTCCTGCTCGGCCTGAGTCAGATGGCGATCGTGGCCGTCTTGGCGCGACGACGTGGATGGAAGGCGTTCGCACCCTTCTCCCTGCGGGAGATCGGTCGCTCCGCTCGGACGGCGATGCTGGCGTTCGGCATGCCGGTCATCATCGTGGGGGGTCTGGTCTTCGGGATCTTCACACCGACCGAGGCGGGCGCGTTCGCCGCGGTGTATGGGATGGTCATCGCCTTGGTCGTCTATCGATCGCTGAACCTCGTGGACCTCTATCGGGTGGCGGTGAGGTCGGTCACGCTCACCGGCGAGGTCATGTTCATCGTCGGTGTCTCGGTTTCACTCGGCCGCGCCCTCGCCGGCGCGCGTGTGCCCCAGGCCCTGGCTGAGGCGATCGATCGGGTCGTGATCGGCGACAGCGTCCACATGCGCCTCTTCGCAATCATCATCCTGGCGATCATCGCAGGCATGGTCCTCGATCCACTGATCCCGATCGTCGTCCCGATCGTGCTGCCGACGGTGCTGCTCTTCGGGATCGATCCGATTCACTTCGGCATCATCATGGTGACGACGGTGGTCATCGGTCAAGTGACACCGCCTCTGGCGATGACGCTCGTGGTCGGCGCGAAGATCGGGAGGGTGGATGTTTTCGACGCGTTGAAGGCGAATACGCCCTTCCTGCTGGGCATGATCGTTTTCCTGATTGTGCTCGTGTTCGTGCCCGAGATCGCCACATGGCTCCCCTCGGTGCTGATGAACTGAGCTTAGGAACAGCTGAGCGCTCGGAGGCCGGACTCGAACCGCCGTACGGATTGGAGTGCGAAAGATGGTGGAGGAACGACACATCGTTGCGGAAGAGAACGAGTACGGGCGCATCGTGCTCATGGATTCGATCACGCATGCGAACGAGGAGTTCGGGCCGGGTGCGGTGCTGATCGGTGGGTCGTGGATGGGAGTGGTCCCTGTCAGTTTCGCAACGCGGTACCACCCCAAGGCGGTCCTGTGCAACGACGCCGGTGTCGGGGTGAACGGCGCCGGGATCAACGCGCTCTACTACCTGGACGGTCTGGGCATCCCGGGGGCCGCCGTCGCCTCCGACAGTGCGATGATCGCGAACGGGCGAAGCCACTGGGACACGGGGGCCATCAGCTTCGTGAACCATTGGGCCAGAGCGTGCGGTTGCGAGCCCGGAATGAGCGTCAGGGAGGCCGCGCGGGCGCTGTTGCGGTGGACTCCGCAGATGAAGGAGGATGCGCCTTCGCGCGAGAGCCGCGAGGTCGTGTACAGCGACGAAGAAGGCGAGATCGTCGTCGCAGACAGCATCAAGTACATCAACGCAGATGACGAGGACCGCGTCATCTGCGTGGGGTCCCACGGTGGGGAGACCACGTGCGGGTACGCGGTCGATGTCTCACCACGGGGCGTCGTGACCTCGGATGGCGGCGGCGGAAGAGACAATGCCGGAACCCGGGGGTTGAAGATCCTCGCGAAGGGCGGAATCCCGGCGGTCGCCGTCTCGGTCCACTCCGCTCCGATCGGCGACGGCTTGAGCATCTATGAAGACGGGGTTGTCAGCGTCGTCAACGAGCCGGCGGCCGCACTCGGTCTTCGCGCCGGGATGCGAGCGCGTGTGGCAGCTATGGAGATGCTCCGCCGTCCAAAGTGAGGTGATGTCGGGTGGAGTTGAGCCGGTACCACAGGAAGGTTGTCGAACGCATGGAGCCTGCTCTGCGCGAGGAGGAAACCGTGCTGTATTGCGGTCCCGTGAAGGTTCGACTTCCAAGCCACCCGCTGGGCCGCGTGCGCGGGCGGGCCATCGTCACCGAACAGCGGCTCCACACCGTCACGAGGCTTGTACAGATCATCCAGCCCAGAGAACAGATCGCTGACATTTCGTATGGCGAACGATGATTCGAAGCCGACCTGCGCGTGACGTTGCGCGGGTACGAGAAACCGGTGGAGTACTGTGAGACGAAAACCTCCGTACGGCGGTTGCATCGAGCCATCGCCTCGTCCGAGGATGTGGTGCCGTATCAGGGATGAGTGAACGACTCGGCCTTTCGTTGCGGTACTGTGACGTTACCGCAGCCGCGGGAGGCCGATAAGGCGCATGCAGCCCACAGCCGCGCTGACCTGGGACCAGGTGCTCGCCTTCCGGCAGCGTCGTCAGCGTCTTGCCGATCGGATGCCCGCGGCGCAGGCGCTGCAAGTGGTTCAGTGCCTCGGCGGGCTGCACGCTCAGGTGCTGACGTCCGCGGAGCTGATGCTGTGGGCTCGTGTGGACGGGCTGGAGCGGGGATGGCTCGACCGCGCGCTGTGGGAGGAGCGCACCCTGGTCAAGACCTGGGCGATGCGCGGCACGTTGCATGCGCTGCCCGCCGGCGAGCTGGCGCTGTGGTGTGCCGCGCTGTCCACGATCAAGCCACGCCACCACGCCGCAAGCTTTCAGCGGTATTTCGGCGTCAGCCGGGACGAGTATGAGCAGATCCTGGCGGCAATCCCGGAGGCCCTCGACGGGGCACCACTGACGCGGGACGAGCTTGCCAACGAGGTGGGAGGCAGGACCAGCGCGCGCCTCGGTGACAAGCTGCGGGAGAGCTGGGGTGCCCTGCTCAAGCCCGCCGCCTTCCGGGGCCTGCTGTGCTTCGCGCCGAGCGCCGGGCCCAAGGTGCGCTTCACGCGCCCTGACCGCTGGCTGCCGGGGTGGGCACCACCGGACGCGGCTGAAGCCGCTCGCGAGGCCACCCGGCGCTATCTGTCCGCCTACGGCCCTGCCACCCGCGAGCAGTTCGCGCGCTGGTTCGGTACGACGCCGGCGCATGCCGGCCGGCTGATCGCCGCGCTCGACGAAGAGGTCATCACTGTGGCCGTGACCCCCTTTTCCTCAGCCGACGCTGGGGCTGATCGGTCGGTGAGGAAAAGGGGGTCAGTGGATGGCGCCCCGGCCTGGATGCTGGGCGCGGATGTCAATTCAGCCACAGCGTTGGCTGACACAAGGGGGGTCGAGGAGGCTGCTTCCGCTGGCGGCTCCGCCGCCCTGGCGGACGCTGTGCGGCTCCTGCCGGCCTTCGACCAGTACGTCGTCGCCGCGCTGCGTGAGCCTGGGCCGATCCTCGACGCGGCCCAGAAGGCTCGGGTCTACCGGCCACAAGGGTGGATCTCGCCGGTGGTGCTGGTCGATGGCCGCATGGCCGGCGTGTGGCGTCACGAGGCACGCGGCAACCGGGTTGAGGTCGAGGTCGAAGCGTTCGGCCCGGTTCCCGAGGGCGTCACCGAACAGGCGGAGCGCGAGGCCGCGCGGCTGGCGGCGTTTCTCGGCGGTGATCTCGTGGTGCGCTGGCGTTGAGGCCACATGAAGCCGGTCAGGATGAGCTCGCGTTCCCCCTGTCGGAACCGGGTGTCCCCGTGTCATGATCGAGCGCAGGCCGCCGGTCGCAGGGGACGCCGCATCGGGCAGAGGGGGAGATCATGTGCCTGGCGAATACTGCTGAGGCGATCCGCAGCCAGGTCGACGGGGGAGGTCGGCACGGTCACGGGGCCCACACGGACGATCTCGCCCCTCAACCCGGAGGCGCAGTAGCGCCAACGGTCAGCCGCCGAACAGCCCTGATGGCCGGAGCGGCCGCCGCCGTCGCCGCTCTGGTGCCCTCGCCGGCCACGGCGGCTCCGCCGCCGTCTGCCACTCGCGGCCGCCGGCGGATGCAGGATCTCACGCACACCTTCCGTGTTGACTTCCCGGTGTTCGCCATAGGCGAGGAGCCCACCCGCCGTACCTCGGTCACGATCGAGGAGGACGGCTACTACCTGCAGGAGTGGACGTTCTACGAGCACACCGCCACGCACATGGATGCGCCGGGGCACTTCTCCCCCGGCGGGCGCCTCGCTCCCGACATCACGGTGGGGGAGTTGCTGGTCCCCGCGGTCGTGGTCGACATCGCCGCTCGCGCGGCAACCGACCCCGACACCAGGGTCACGGTCGAGGACCTGCTGTCCTTCGAGCGCCGGCACGGGCGGATTCCCAAGCGCGCTGCGGTGCTGATGCATTCGGGCTGGCAGGCTCGCGCTGATGACCCCGACGCCTACCGCGGCGTCGACGCCGAGGGCGTGCTGCACTTCCCCGGTTTCGACGCCGAAGCCGCGGAGTGGCTGGTGCGGCGGCGGGGGATCACCGCCATCGGCGTGGACACGCTCAGCCTTGACCCAGGCACATCGACGACGTTCGACACCCATGTGATGCTGCTCGGCGCCGACCGCTATGGGCTGGAGAACCTCGCCAACCTTGACCGCATCCCTCCCCGAGGCGCGGGCCTCATCGTGGGCCTCGTCCCCTGGGAAGAGGGTTCGGGCGGCCCCTGCCGCGTCCTCGCCCAGTGGTGAGGATCGCCTCCTCCATGAGCGTGGCCGTTGTCGTGGTACTGGCCGTCGGCATCGCGGCGTGCAGCGGCGTTTCCGGCAGCGATGACCAGGCGCCCACCCAGGACCCCGAGACCATCGGCGTGACTGGCCCCGCCGCCGGCGTCGAGCAGGTCGACGCGACGCTGATCCAGCCCCGGTACCTGCAGACCCGGCGCATGATCGCCGTGTCGCTGACCAACCACGGCACCTCGCCGGTTCGCTTCGAGCGGTTCCAACTGTCGGCCCCGCTGTTCGCCACCGTCGCCCCGACACCACGGGACACGACCCTGGAAGCGGGAGCCCGCCTCGACATTCCGATCGACTACGGCGAGGTGCAATGCGAGCCGCCCGAAGGCGAACCCGTCGTCATCACCGGGATACGCGGCGCCGACAGGTCCACCAGGCGCGCCTGCCGGTGCCGGACCCTGACCTGCTGGAGCGGCTTCACACCACCGAGTGCGGGCAACTCGCGGTCAGGGACGCGGTCGACATCGCCTTCGGGCCGTCCTGGGAGCGCAGCGGCACCGGCGTGCGCGGGGCGCTGCGGCTGCAACGCCAGGCGTCCACTGAGCCGGTGACCGTCGTTGACGTGGGCGGCACCGTGATCTTCACCATTCGTACCGTGTCGGAACTGCCGAAGCCGCTCCTGCGTTTGGACCCGGCGACCGAGAGCGCCGAGATCCCCGTCGAGATCAGTGCCTCGCGCTGTGACGCTCACGCGCTGACCGAGAGCAAGAAGAGCTTCGTCTTCCCGATGTGGGTCAGCCTGGGCGAGGCCCCCGAGCAGTACCTGGAGATCGAGCCAGAGGGTGACAGCCGCCGCCTGCTGGAGCAACTGCTGGACGAGTGCCGCCCCGCGGGCTGACCGCGACCTATCCTGCGGGTCAGTGACCCCCTTTCCTCACCGACCGACCGGCCGCAATGTCGGCTGAGGAAAGGGGAGTCAGTCCGACAGGGGGAGCGGCGGTGCGGAGGGAGGACGAGCGGCGGGGACCGGCGGTCCGGGAGTATTGGGCCGCGTTCCGGGCGGGCAACGGTGTCCAGGACCAGCACTACGACGCCTTCGCCTTCGGGGACTCACCGGAGATGGCCGACGAGTTGGCCGACCTGGTGCTGCGCGGGCCCAAGCGCGCCACCGCCGGCCTCCTGCTGGACTTCGAGCATGACCGGGAACCCCTTCCCCGCGTGGGCGGGTATGCGGTCATCCTCGATGGTCGCGGGCAACCGGTGGCCATGCTGCGGACCACTCAGGTCGAGGTGAAGCCGCTGCGGGAGGTGGACGCCACGTTCGCGTGGGACGAGGGCGAGGGGGACCGGAGCCTGCAGTGGTGGCTTGAGGCCCACCGCCGTTTCTTCCGCCGCCGCTGCGCGGCGCTCGGGGCGGCGTTCTCCGACGACCTGCCCACGGTCTTCGAGCGCTTCGACCTCGTCTGGCCCGTGGAAGCCCCGTGAGGGAGTTCACTGGCGTGTTCCCTATTGGTCACCATCCGGCGGCATGGATGCTCAACCCTGGACCGGTGAGCCCCTTCTCGTCACCGACCAACCGGCTGCAATGTCGGCTGAGGAAAGGGAGTGGGTTCACCGAGTACAGGGGCGCACTGTGAGGGAAGTACCGGAAGTCCTGTTCGTCTGTGTCCAGAACGCAGGGCGAAGCCAGATGGCTGCCGCGCTGCTCGACCACCACGCACGGGGCCGGGTGCGCGTTCGCTCCGCCGGGTCGACCCCCGCGGACCAGATTCACCCGGGCGTGCTGGACGTGATGGCCGAGATCGGCATCGACCTGTCGAGGGAGTTCCCCAAGCCCTGGACCGACGAGGTGCTCACCTCCGCTGACGTGGTGATCACGATGGGCTGCGGGGACGCCTGCCCGGTCTACCCCGGCAAGCGCTACCTGGACTGGGACCTGCCCGATCCCGCCGGCAGGCCACCCGAGGAGGTGCGGGTGATCCGCGACGAGATCGATGAGCGGGTCAAGGGCCTGCTCATCGAACTCGCGGCCACGAGGTAGCCTCCTACCGCCATGCTCACGGTTGGCCACGGCACCCTGCCGGCCGAGGACCTGCGCGCGCTGCTGGCCGGGGCCGGTGTCACGTTGCTCGTAGACGTGCGGCGCCACCCCGGCAGCCGCCGGCATCCTCACGTGGCCCGGGATGCGTTGGCGGTCTGGCTGCCCGAGGCGGGGATCGCCTACCGCTGGGAGGAGGCGCTCGGGGACCGGCGTCGCGGCGTGCCGGATTCGCCGAACACCGGTTTGCGCAACGCCTCGTTCCGCGCCTACGCCGACTACATGGCCACGGCTGCGTTCCGCACAGCCGCGACCCGCCTGGTCGCTGTCTCCGCTCGGCAGCCCACGGCGGTGCTGTGCGCCGAGAGCCTGTGGTGGCGCTGCCACCGTCGCCTGCTGGCCGACTACCTGAGCCTGGTTGAGCGCGTGGCCGTGCGCCACCTGGGCCATGACGGGTCCCTGACGTCGCACACCCTCACGGGCGGCGCTCGCCCGGTTGGCGACCACCTCGTCTATGCCGAGGGCGGCACGCCCTCCCTGCCCGGCTTGTCCTGAGCCCTTCGCGAGCCGAGGCTCGGTAGCCTCTTCGGAGCTCAGTCCCTGGTGAAGGGGCTCTACGCCGTCAAGCGTGGTCGTCCCCTGAGTCGCGCAGGCCGGTGGATCGTGCCGTGTGACGCCGCACGCGGCAGCTTGCGGATGCCGTGCAGCGGGACGGGCCCCAGCCGCGGGTGGCCAGTCGTGGCCTGCTGGATGCGGCGGCGGACCGTCTTAGCTTAGACCAAGAAAGGCCGGTCATCAGGCAGTTTACGAATCGGCCGGCAACCCCTGATTCGGCGATCCGATGGTTGAGTGGGCCGTCGGGGTCCCGTATCGGGAGGCGGTCTGACGGTCGGTCCCGTCGACGTGCCGTGACGTGGTTGGCGCCAGCGCGCTCGGAGCCCGTCGAGTCATGTCTGTCTTCCGGGGCGAGGGCATCTGGAGTATGGTCCCCAGCGTCAGCGTGACCGGCGGATCCGACATGCACGTGGGTACGGCGCGGCCCAGCGACGCAGCGGCGATGGGTGCGCTGGTCGTGCGCGCTTGGCAGGCGGCGTACCGCGGGCTGATGCCCGACGACTACCTCGACGGCCTGACGGTTGACGACCGCACAGCCCAGTGGACACGGATCCTGACCAGCGAGCTGGATCCGCCACGGGCGGTCTTTGTCGCCGCCGACGACGACGGCCGGGTCGTTGGGTTCGTCGCGGTCGGCGGCGAGATGGATGTCCCAGACGCCACGCGCGGACAGGTCTACGCGCTCAACGTCGACCCGGATCGGTGGGGGCGCGGTGTGGGGCGGGCGCTGTTGGCCGCCGGGTGCGGCCATCTGCGCGGCGTCGGATTCGCGACCGCGGTGCTGTGGGTGCACCGGGACAATGCGCGGGCGTGTCGTTTCTACCGCGCGTCGGGCTGGCGTGCCGATGGCACCCAGCGTCGCGCCGACGCGCTCGGCATCGTAATACCTGAGGTCCGATACCACCACCGCCTCATTGGTTGACTCGCCTGACGCTGTGGCGTGACCGGCAGCATCGAGTCCAGCGTCCAATTGGCGGCCCGCGCCAGGAGTCGAGGGGGTGTGATGGGCTGCACGGGACTTCGGATGCGCGGGACATACCGTCGCTGCTGATCGCCGGGTTGATACAGCGTGCCGGCCTGCGCGCGTTGGTAGAGCGTGTCGATGGTGGTGTCGACGCCGGGCGAATGAACCGCGCAGCTAGTGGTGTGGTCGCACCACGCGGCGAACTGATTCAGCGAGTCCTCGTCGGTCGAACTCCCGGCGGCCAGGGACGCGGAGGTGCGCAGGCTGTGGTCCATGACGCTGTCCAACACCAACGCGCGGACATGGGTGGGGAAGTTCTCCGCGTACATCTCGCGGGTGAGAGTTCCGTAGGAGATGCCGTAGAGGCTGAGCTTGTCCTCACCCAACGCGACCCGCAAGACGTCGATGTCCTTGGCGACGCTGATCTCGTCGACGTGATCGACCAGCGGTCCGGTGTCCCTCACGCAACTGGCGTGCAGCGCGGTGCTCCAGGCGCGGATGGTCTGATAACTGCTGGTGCCGGTCGGGATGAAGTTGGGTGAATTCTGTAACAGATCGCTATCGCAGCGCACCGCGTGACTGCGGGCGGCGCCGCGCGGATCGAAGCTGACCAGGTCGAAGCGCGCGGTGAGAGCGCTGGGTAG
>WHTC01000481.1 GCA_009379795.1 Nitriliruptorales bacterium
CATCTGGAACTGACCGAGTTCGGTCGGCCCTTCATCGCGCCGCCAGGCGTTCCGGAGGACCGACTTGAAGTCCTTCGCACCGCTTTTGAGAACGTCGCCAACAACCCCGATCTGCTCGAGGAGGCGGACAGGCTAGGGCTACCGATCGAGTTCATGTCAGGCGAGGAGGTCCACACCCTGGTAGAGGGTCTGAGCGATGCGCCCGAGGAGTTCATGGCGATCGTCCGCGAGCAATAGAATTGTGATTTGCTTCCTCTGGTCCCGATCGTCCTCGTAGGCGCGCGCCCTCAAGCCTGTCGCTCTCCGTCGACGGGGGCCGCGCCCACCATCTGAGACATCACTTCCCCGGCACCTTCTGGCCTTCTCGTAGGGTCAGGCAACCCGCCGGGTGACTGCGTCCGGTCCGGCGGCTGGAAAGGTGTCCCTGTGCTCCAGACGTTCTTTGGCAGCCTCCTGGAGGTCCTCGAGCCGCAGACGATGCTGGTCATGCTGATCGGCATCGCCATCGGCTTCGTGGTCGGGATCCTGCCCGGGCTGGGTGGCGCGGTGACGCTGGCCCTGATGCTGCCGTTCACCTTCGACATGGAGCCGATCCAGGCCTTCGCGTTCCTGCTGGGCATGTGGGTCGTGACGGCCACCACAGGAGACATCACGTCGGTGCTGTTCGGGGTGCCAGGGGAGGCCACCGCCGCGGCGACCGTCCTGGACGGTCACCCGATGGCCCGGCGGGGCGAGGCAGGTCGCGCCCTGGGGGCAGCCCTGTTCAGTTCTTTCCTCGGCGCCATCGTCGGCGCGGTCGTGCTCGCGCTGTCCGTCCCGATCGTGCGCCCGCTGGTGCTGGCGTTCGGCCCACCCGAGTTCTTCATGCTCACGCTGCTCGGCCTCACGTTTGTCGTGTCGCTGTCCGGGCGCAACGTGCTGAAGGGCTTCCTGATGGCGGCGTTCGGCATGCTCTTGGCGCTGGTCGGCATCGATCCGCAGGCCGGGGTGCCGCGCTATGCCTTCGGGCAGCTGTACCTGTGGGACGGCATCGACATCGTCCCCCTCGTCGTCGGGCTGTTCGGCGGAGCCGAGGTCCTGCAGTTGATGCTGAGCAAGTCCAGCATCGCGCACACCGCTGTCGCCGAGCAGGACCCCTACGCCGGGATCTGGCGCGGCGTGCGCGACACCCTCCGCCACTGGTGGCTGGTCATGCGCTCGAGCGCGATCGGGATCG
>WHTC01000463.1 GCA_009379795.1 Nitriliruptorales bacterium
CGTGACGTCTCAAGCACCAACTTCACTGCCTCTTCCCGATACTCCGGGGAGTACTTCTTACGACTCGATGACATTCATTCTCCTCAGCTTCCAGACGGGGATCATAGTGGTCCCTGTCCGGAAACCTCGGGGCCCCCTACCCTGGCCTACCTGGGCACCTCGCTGACGGTCCCCAAGCGAGTGACCTTCGGCGTCGCGGGCACCGACGCGGCCGCCTGGAGCACCGATGACGGCACACGGCTGCTGCGCCAGGTGCGCGAGGCGGAGATGCCGGAGGAAATCACCGTCGTCGCGCTCGACCCTGTGCTCGCCAGCGTGCGCGCCTTCGTCGACAACGTGCGGACACACACCGCCCCGGAGACCGGCGGAGCCGAAGGTCTGGAAGTCGTCGCCGTGCTCGAAGCCATCACGCGCTCCGCCGCCCACGGCGGAGCGGTCATCGAACTAGACGACATCCGGGCGGGCCGATGACCGCCGAGGCGCGGCGGCGCACTCACGACCGGCGATGACACGGTGCACCACACCGATCCCATGACCATTTAACCGAGGAGCATCACCATGGAGTCCACCGTCGGCTTTGTTGGCCTGGGCCTGATGGGCACGGCCATGACGACGAACCTCATCGCCGCCGGCTACGACGTCCTGGGCCACGACCCGGACGGGCAGCGCATGACCGAGCACCGGGAGCGGGGTGGCAGAACCGCCGAATCACCGGGCGCCATAGCGGCCGGCGCCCACGTCGTCATCCTGTCGTTGCCTACGAGCGAAGTCGGTGCACATGTCTGCCTGGGCGCGGGCGGGATTCACGAGCACGCGATCCCGGGTTCCCTGGTCATCGACACCACCACCGGGCGCCCCGAGGACGTCATGACCATCGGTACTGGCCTGCAGGCGGCCGGGATCCGATACATCGACGCGACCATCAGCGGCAATGCCGACCAGACGCGCCGCCGGGACATGTCGTCATGGTCGGGGGCGATGCTGACGCCTACGCCGACGCCCGGCCGGTGCTCAGGGCGATCGCACGCAGCAGCCACCATCTAGGCCCCGTGGGGGCGGGAGCGCGCACGAAACTGGTCGTCAACCTTGTGCTAGTGTCCTGAGTCGGAGATTCGCTGACAATACGAGGCGACGCTGTCGAGGATCTGGTCGGCGGTCTTGTGCCACACGAACGGGATGGGGTTCTCGTTGTGGATCTCGCGGTAGCTGCGGATGGCGTTCTCGAGTGCTCGGGTGGAGCGGTGCGATCCGCGTTTGATCTGTCGGCGGGTGAGTTCGGCGAACCACCGTTCGACGAGGTTGAGCCACGAGGAGCCGGTCGGGGTGAAGTGCAGGTGGAAC
>WHTC01000440.1 GCA_009379795.1 Nitriliruptorales bacterium
CACCGGGAGGCGAGAGGAAACGCTGCCATGTCCGTGCGGTCGCCGGCGGCGGATCAGCGCGGGTCGAGTTGGGCGATCAACTGGCGCAGGGCACTCGCCGGGACCTGATCCCCTTCGCTGGCGCGCAGCAACGCGCGGAGCACGTCGGCCAGCACCCGGCGCTCCCGCAGTACGGCCTTCGACGTTCCGCGGGCGGGCTGTTGGCCGGCCGGGCCAGGATCGGCCTCGAACAGGCTGCGCTGGCGGGCGGGCGGCGCCGCAGGCGCGTCGAAGGCCGCGGGCGTGGTGCCCGCGAGCGTGGCCGCCCACCAGCTGAGCCCACGATCCCAGGAGGCGCCGGGGGGCCGGGACGACGGCACGCGGCCGTTGAACGCCACCTCGGCGATGATGTCGAGCAGGATGTCGCGGGTGAAGGGATCGCGCTCGACGCGACCAGGCAGCGCTTCCACGAAGGCGGCGGTCGGTGGCGACCCGGTCAACCGCCGGGCGAGCACCGCCAGCACCGGCCGGGAGCGCTGCAGCCAGGCCCAGGCGTAGGCGGGAACCGGCGGCAGGCGCGACCCTCCGGGCTCTGCGTCGGGTGCGGGGGAAGGCACGCCAGCCTCCTGAGCTCGACGAAACGGTCAGGATATCCGCCCAGCGTGGAGGGCATCACCGGCCGGGTCAAGGATCTGATGCGGCGCAGACCAGAAGATTGGCCGGCGGACGAGGTTCGGCACACTCCTATGTCACCACGCGCCGCTGGAACCCACGCAGCGCGAGCCAGCCCAGCAGCAGCGTGGCGGTGATCAGTGCGCCGAACACGGCCACCGGCGGCATCGTGTCGAACTGTGGAGTCAGCGCAAGGCGGAAGCCCTCGGCCATGTACACGAGCGGGTTGATCAGCGTCGCCACCTGCAGCCAGGGGATCGGCCCGAGCGCCGTCCAGGGGTAGTAGGTGGCGCCCAGGAACGTGACCGGCAGGATCACGATCGAGAACATCAGGGGCACGGTGTTCGGCGCGATGAACGTGCCGAGCACCAGGCCGAGAGCCGAGGCGGCCAGCGGGGCGAGCAGCAGGACACCGGCGAGCGCCAGCCAGTTGATCTCCAGAGTGATCGACTCCGCGGGCACGACCAGCGCGATCGGGGCGACGATCGCGGCGGCCAGGAGACCCTGCAGAGCACCGGCAACGATCTTCTCGACGGCGACGCCCCAGACGGGAAGGGGGGCCATGATCCGGTCCTCGATCTCGCGGGTGTAGCCGAATTCCTGTACCAGCGGCAGCGCGACCGACTGAATCCCCTTGATCAGCACGGTGATCGCCAGCACGCCCGGGACCAGGATGTCGGTGAACGACCCAGCGAATGCTGTTGAAAAGCCCTGCCCGATGGTGGGGAACACGTAGGTGAACACGAACACCAGCAGCAGCGGCTGGCTGACCGTGCGGATCACGAACTTGCCCTTCTCGTGGGTCAGCACGCGCAGGTCGCGGTGCAGCAGACCCACGAACGCGGCGAGGGCGGCCGCCTGGGTGCTGCGCGTCTGGGCGGGAACGGCGGCGGTGGTCACTCGCGGGCGTCCTTTCC
>WHTC01000151.1 GCA_009379795.1 Nitriliruptorales bacterium
CGGGTGAACCGCTCCAAGGCCTGCCGGTCCTCATCAGACAACTCAAGTGGGGCTTTGGGCCGTCCTCGCACCATTCGTGATCCTCTCCAGGGATGATGGAGCCACCCTGACAGGACCACCGAGACAGGCAAGCACCCTTGATGCATATCATTCGAATTAATGACTCAGAACACTAGGCGAGCGCATATGCGCTGTTTTCGCGCTATACCCGGTCCCGTGACTTGCGCGCCGGCTCGTGCGGTGGTCCGTCTCGCGTATCGTATATTTTGCATTCCCTGCGCGCGGACGCGCGAGACAGGAGGGTTTGATGTCCCCCGCCCCTTACTCGGTCTGCCTCATCCCCGGCGACGGGATCGGTCCCGAGGTGGTCGACTGCGGTCGGCGCGTCCTCGCTGCGCTCGCGGACGGCCGGGGCGGACCCTCCTTCACGTTCACCCGCCAAGCGGCAGGCTTCGACGCCTACCGCCAGGGTGGGGACTCCTTGCCCGCGGCGATGCTACGCGCGGCGGAGGCGGCCGATGCGGTGCTGGTCGGGGCGATGGACGTGGCGCGGCTTCCTGTTGACGCCACGCAGCCGTTGCGGGCCCTGCGCCGCCACTTCAAAGTCCATGCCAGCGTCCGGCCGGCACGAACGTTCCCGGGCGTGCCGGCGCCGTTCGGGCAGATCGACGCGGTCGTGGTCCGGGAGGTCACCGAAGGGATGTACTCGGGGATCGAGTACCGCGCCGGCGACCACGCGGCCTGCGGGGTCCGCATGATCACGCGCCAAGCCTCCACCCGGGCAGCGCGCATCACGTTCCAGCAGGCGGCGGTGCGCCGCCGCAAGGTGACCGCGGTTCATAAGATCGGAGCCCTCAAACTGACCGACTCGATCTTCCTCGAGGCGGTCGAGCGTGTGGCGGAGGAGTTCCCCGAGGTGCAACTGGAGACCCGCAACGTCGATGCGTGCGCGCTCGAGTTGGTGCGCTCGCCCGCTGACTTCGATGTGATCCTGGCTACAAACGCCTTCGGCGACATCCTCTCGGATGTCGCGGCGGGCCTGGCCGGAGGGTTGGGTCTCGCGCCCTCAGGGTGCGTGGGGGAGCGGCGGGCGTACTTCGAACCGGTCCATGGCACCGCCCCGGACATCGCCGGGCAGGGGGTCGCGAATCCCCTGGCGACGGTCCTGAGCGCCGCGCTGATGCTCCGGCATCTCGGCGAGCGGACCGCCGCGGAGGCAATCGACGCCTCCGTGGCCGACGTGCTGGCCGCAGGCGGCCCCCGCACCCGCGACCTCGGTGGCAGCGCGGGGAGCGCCGAGATCACGGACGCCGTCATCAACGCGCTGTCCGGCGCCGGGTAAGTAAGTCGGCTACCGCCACGGCGCCGGGGCGTCAGCGGATTTCACCGCAGCTTCTTGAGCGCCTTGATCCGCTGTACGGAGTCGCCGGCGAGGTGGGTCCAGATGCAGGCATCGCGGACCAGTTTCTCCGCGCCCACGTCCTTCATCACACCGGCCCCTCCATGGATGTCCATGTTGAGGTGGGTCACGCGTTGGATCACGTCGGTGGCGAAGTTCATCAAGGGCACGTTGTTCTCGACCGGACCCTGCTCGGCCTCCATCGCGGTGCGAAAGGCGAACGAACGGAGTGCCTCGGTCAGCATGTGCATCTCCGACAGCTTCAGCTGGATCGCCTGGTGCTCGATGATGTACTTGCCGCCCTGCCAACGGGTCCGCGCGTGCCGCAGCGCCATCTCGAGGGCCGCTTCGCACACGCCGAGCCCGTTGGCGGCCAACTCCAGGTCGCCGAACTCTGAGGTGTCGCCGGATCGGGCTTTGACGCCACCGTTCACCTCACCCACGATGTTGGCGTGCGGAACTCGCGCATCCTCGAAGATCAATTCGGCGTTCTGATAGAAGCGCCACCCGATCTTGTCGTACACCTTGCCCACGCGGAACCCAGGGGTGTCGCTTGGCACCAGGAACAGCGTGGTCCCTTCGCGCAGGCTGACCGAGGGATCCGTGCGGGTGTCCACGAAGAAGAGCTTGGCCACGCTTCCGTTGGCGATGTAGCGCTTTGTGCCGTTGAGGATCCACTCGTCGCCGTCGCGCTCCGCCCGCATCATCCACCCGGTGTCCGGATCGTCGGGCAGCATGCGGTTGTCCGAGCCCGCGGCCGGCTCGGTCCCGGCCTTGCCGAGCAGGAAGGTGTCGTCCGCGAGGAACGGCTTCAGGAACCGCTCCTGCTGCTCGGAGGTGCACGAGGCGGCGATGAGGTGGCTCCACTTCCAGCATTGGCTGAAGGTCTTGGAGATTGCGCTGTCACCCCGCGCCAGCTCGGCCATCACCAGCACCTGCGTGACGAAGTCGATGCCGTGGCCGCCCCACTCCCTGGGCACCACCGCAGTGCGGAAGCCGAGCTGTGATCCTTTCTTGATGATCTCCCAGTCGAACGTCTCGCGTGGATCGGCGATCTGATCCCGCTCAAGAGATATGGGGCGGATCTCCTCCTCCGCGAACGTGCGGGCTTTCAGCTGCCATGCGCGCTGCTCGTCGGTCAGCAACATCTCGGTGCCCCTTCCGCTGTGTGCCCTCTTGCGAAATCATATATAATACATATTATCATGACTAAGGTCGGAGTCAAGGCGGTCAGCGTCGAGGCTGGCTCCCGGAAAAGACCAGCGGTGAGGTGCGTGATGGCGAAGGTCGTCGATATGCGGGTCCACAACGTCGAGATGCCGCTCAAGAAGGTCTTCATGACCTCGAACAAAACGGTCACCGCCTCACGGCTGGTCTTCGTCAACCTCCGCACGGACGACGGCGCCAACGGATGGGGCGAGGCCCCGTTGAACCCCACATTCACCAGCGAGACTCCCGCTTCCGCTCGTGAGGCGCTCGAGCGGCTCGCTGACCAGTTCGTGCTGGGCCGTGATGCGGACGAGGTGGTCGCTTCGGCCCCCGAGATCGGCCGCACGCTGGGCAGCAGGGTGGGGGCTCGCTGCGCCATGTCGATCGCCCTGTGGGACCTGCACGCACGGCGGCTTGGCGCCCCGCTGTACAAGCTGTTCGGCGGCGCTCGCCGCACGTCCATCCCGGTCGCGTACCACCTCGGCAGCTTCGATGCCGAGGGCGATGCGAAGGAGGCCGGGGAAGCGGTCGCTGGGGGCTTTGAGATCCTCAAGCTCAAGGTCGGGCGCGCCGACGTCGCCGAAGACCTCGAGGCCGTGCGACGCATCAGAGAGACCGTCGGGTCCGGCACCCGCCTGTACGTGGATGTCAACCAGGCATGGAACAGAGACCAGGCCCTCGCGTTCGCCCAGCATGCTCGGCGGCTCGGCGTCGCGTTCGTGGAACAGCCGCTCGCGCAATGGGACCTTGCCGGGCTGGCGCAGCTCAGCGCCACGCCTGGGGTCGTGTTCGGGGCGGACGAGAGCATCTTCGACGCCGCGCAACTCCTCGCCGCCGTCTCGGCTGGCACGGTGCCGGGCGGCGTCGTTGTGAAGGCCCTCAAAGCGGGCGGCCTCGACGGGGTGCGCGGCCTGCTCCAGCTCTGCGAGGTGGCCGGGATACGCCCGTTCCTGGCCGGCATGCCCGGTGACAGCAGCGTCGTCTCCGCCGCCCTGTTGCACGTGGCCGTCGCCGCGAGCGAGCTGCCCCTCGGCACCGCCGTGGCTCCGCACTTCAGCCGCGAGGACGTCGTGACCGACCCGCTCGCCGTGGTCGACGGTCATCTCCACCTCGACGCCGTCGACGGTCCCGGCCTGGGAGTTCAGGTGGACGTGGAGCGCGTGGAGTCGCTGACAAAGCCATAGACGTTTCGGTCAATAGTATATTATGCATGGCATACGGTTGACGCTTTCCCGAGATCGACCCCATGGAAGGGAGATCCATGCGACGAAGGACACGCGCACCTGGGGCTCGGTTCGACGCGAGGAGCGCCCGACTCCCCGCCATCTCGGTGCTCGGGATGCTCGCCTTGATGCTGAGCGCCTGCGGGGCGAAGCCGACGAGAGCGCGGGGGAACTCCCGCCCTTCCGGATCGTGAACCAGTAGAACCTGTTCAGCCTGTCGTCCGTGGTCGCTGACGATCAAGGCATGTTCGACGACCACGGAGTGGAGGTGCAGCATCTGTTCAACCCGTCGGGCGCGGAGCGCGCCGCGCTCGTCATCGGCGGCGAGGCGGACGCCTCCATTCTCGGCATCGTCTCGGGCTTCCGCGGGCTCGTGACCGACGACTGGCACTTCGTGGGCACTCAGGTGCAGGCGGGGGACGCCAACGCCCTGGCATGCGACCCGGCGCTCGGCGTGGAAAGCCTCGCCGACGTCAGTGGTCTGACGATCGCCGCCGCTGACGGCAGTTCGTCGTACGAGACGTTTGCGCGGGTCATGGCGCCGGAGTACGGCTTGACCCCGGACGACTGGTCGCTGGTCAACCTCGACGTCTCGGAGCGGTTGGCGGCGGTGGTCGGTGGGTCCGCCGACTGCATGCTGCAGCAGGAGCCGATCCTGTCGATCGCGGAGAGCCAGGGGCACGTGGAGATCGTGCCGGACGGTGGCGTGATGGGCGAGTTCGACCTCAACCATCTCGTGCTGTATGTGAGCACCTCCTACCTCGACGCACCTGGCGGTGAGGAGGCGACCGAGCGGTTCCTCGCGGCGCTCATTGACGCGGGAGCGTTCATCGAGAACGACCCGGAGGCGGCGGGAGCGATCTACGCGCAGCGCATGGAGCAGGAGGGCGTCCCGATCGACGACCCCGATCTCCTGCCGGTGGCCATCGAGAAGCAGGGCTACGAGGTCTGCATCGGGGATGACTTCCGGGAGAATCTGGATCTGTGGGCGGCGATCGCGATCGACACCGGGGACCTCAGCGAGGACGAGGTCCCGGACTGGGACCAGAGCGTGGAATGGGATCTCAATCATCGCGTGACCGGCGGCTGCTAGCGGTGCGCGCAAGGCCAGTGACCGCCCCCAGCAGCCGTCGCCGGATCACTTGTGAGGCGAGGATCGGAGCCACCGCGAGCACCGCAGCCTCGAATCAGCCGCGGCTGTGAGGTGCCTGCCCAACCAGGAGCGAGAAGATGGTGAACAGGCCGTCACAGCAGCCTTCGAAGCATGACGCCGGGGTGCAATCGGACGCACTCGCAGCCGCCGCCAAGTCGGGCGACCTGCTGCTGACGGACAGCGGCAGTGCCCTGCGTCATCTGCTCGGACAGATCGTCCGAGCAGGACGACCGCTGCTGGCCGTGCTGATCCTGTGGGAGTTGGCGGCCAGAATCCTCGGATGGTCGCCGATCCTCGTCCCACCCCTCGCGGCCATCTTCGAGGCGATGTGGGTCGGCATCATCTCCGGCACGCTACCGCGGCACGTCGCCTGGACGCTGTTCCGGCTCTTCTCCGGCTTCCTGCTGGGGGCTGCGTTCGGCATTGTTGCGGGCATGATCTCCGCCAGGGTGAAGTGGGTGGCCGATTGGACCGTCCCTCTCGTGTCGCTGTTCCTGCCGATCCCGGCTCTCGCCTTCGTGCCACTGTTCATCCTCTGGTTCGGGCTCGGGAATGTGCCGGTCATCCTTCTCGTCGCGATGGCATCGTCGATGCCCGTCTTCATGAATGCGTACACCGGGACGTTGACGGTCGATCCCCTGCAGATCAACGCCGCCGAGTCGATGGGCGCGCGAGGCCGTGCGCTGTTCCGAAGGGTGATCCTCCCGGGCTCGCTCCCGTACGTGCTGAGCGGGGTCCGCGTCGGCTTCGCGCGAGGCTGGCGAGCCGTGATCGCAGGGGAGACGGTGTCGGCGACCGGCTTCGGCCTCGGGTGGATGATCTTCACCGCGAGGAGCTTCCTGCAGACCGCCAACGTGCTGGTGGGCATCATCTTCATCGGCGTGGTCGGCCTGCTCTGCGAGAAACTGCTGTGGGAGACGCTCGAGCAGAAGACGGTCGTCAAGTGGGGGATGGTCCAGGAGGCACGGTGAGCTCATCGCACTCGTTGGGAGGCGGCTCCGCCGACAGACATCACGAGATCGACAAGCAGGAGGACCAGGTGTGATGAGTTCGGAGGGGCCGATCGACTCGGGATCCGGCACCGTGCAGGCCCGAGCGCCATCCGCCAGTGGGGTCGCCTCGCAGCGCGTCGTCGACATCCAGGGGCTGTCGGTCGTGTACGACGGGGGGCCTCGCGGCAAGATCCACGCGCTGGACAACGTCGACCTGACGAGCGAGCGCGGCGACTTCGTCTGTCTCGTCGGAAGGAGCGGATGCGGGAAGACGACGCTGCTCAAGACCGTCGGAGGCTTCGTGGAGCCGGCGCTGGGCACGGTCCGGGTCTCTGGACAACCGGTGCGTGGTCCGGGCCGGGACCGCGGAATGGTGTTCCAGGACTACGCGCTCTTCCCATGGCGCACGGCCCTGCGCAATGTGATGTTCGGGCTCGAGCAGTCCGGCGTGCGCAAGGACGAGGCGGCGGCGCGTGCCCGCGAGTACCTGGCGATGGTGCATCTGGACGGCTTCGAGGACGTCTACCCCCATCAGCTTTCCGGTGGCATGAAGCAGCGCGTTGCGATCGCCAGAGCGCTGGTCTATGAGCCCGAGATTCTCCTCATGGACGAGCCGTTCGCGGCGGTCGACGCCTTTACGCGCCAGCAGTTGCAAGCGCTGATGGTGGACGTGTGGAAGAGTGCCGCGGCCACCGTATTCTACGTGACCCACGACATCATGGAGGCGATCTATCTCAGCGAGCGCGTCGTGGTGATGACGCCGCATCCGGGTCGCATCCGGAAGGTCCAGTCGATCGACCTGCCGCGCCCGCGGGATCCGCTCGACCCGAAGGTGGCGAGGCTCGCCCAGGAGATCCGCGACCTGGTCTTCGAGGACACGTGATGCTCACGCTGTCGCGTCGTCCCGAGCCGGACGGCTCGTAGCGCTTGCGTCGCGGCGCGCTGTTCTCATTGGGGACGCTTCGCGCGGACGCGCCGGGGCGCAGCCGCTCTCCGGCCAACGCCATGATGATCGGCGGAGGCGCGACCATCGTGGGCGTCCTCCCGCTCTTCTTGACGGGAGCGATGGGGGCGCAGTTGACGAGCGAGCTCGCGTTCGGGGCCGCCGGCCTCGGGACGGCGGTCGCGATGTTCCGCGTCACCGGTGCGTTGAGCTCATGGCCGCTGGGGCGGCTCGCCGATCGCCTGGGGTCGACCTGGTCGGTGCGCTTGACCGCCGCCGCCGCGCTCGTCGCGCTTGTCGGCATTGCTACGACCGCCAGGAGCCTGGTCACGCTGGTGGCGTGGCTCATGGTCGGAAGCTGCGCGCACGCGCTGGGACAGCCCGCGGCGAACCGGCTGCTCATCATGAACGTGCGCCCGGAGCGTCAGGGTCTGGCGTTCGGGCTCAAGCAGTCGGCTCAGCCGACGGCGTCGATGCTCGCCGGTCTCAGCGTGCCGCTCGTCGCCGTGGCATTCGGGTGGCGGTGGTCCTACCTCCTGGGCGCCGTGGTCGCCGTGATGGTGCTGCTCGGTGTGGGGCGGCGCCCTCCTGTCGCCCTGCGGGCACAGCGCACGCGGGTGGGAGCGGCCAGGCTCACCGACCGCAGCACGATCGTCACATTCGCCGTGGCGCTGGGGCTGAGCAACGGTGCGAGCGCGACGGTGTCCGCCTTCTACGTCGACGCGGCGGTGCGTGCCGGCAGTTCGCAGCAGTTCTCCGGCGCGATGCTCGCCGCGGCGAGCTTCGCGGCGATCGCCGCACGACTGGGCCTGGGGGTGGCGTCGGACCGCACCGCCAGCGGGCACCTCGTGCTCTGCGCCGGTTCGCTGGCGGTGGGCTCCGTGGGGATCGCGCTGCTGGCGACGGGTCGGCCGTCGACCATGGCCGCTGGAGTGGTCATCGCCCTCGGGGGTGCCTGGGGTTTCAACGGCGTGTTCTGGTACGCGCTCATGCGGGCCTTCCGCGATTCCCCGGCCACGGTGACCGGCGCGCTTCTCCCTGGCGGCCTTGGCGGCGGAACCGTGGGACCCCTGGTCTTCGGCGTGCTCGCGGAGGCGGTGGGTTACGCGGTCGCCTGGGGGTTCGCAGGGGTGCTGGCCGCTTTGGCCGCCATGGCGATGCTCTTCGGCGCCCGACGACTGAACGAGCGCCGGCGCGGCCAGCAATCGGAGAACGGGGCCGGCTCGGCCCCGGGAGTCAGGAAGGAGCAGCAGTGAG
>WHTC01000172.1 GCA_009379795.1 Nitriliruptorales bacterium
CCGGGAGATGGAGGTCCTGACGCTGGTCGCGCAAGGCATGAACAACCGCGACATCGCCAAGGCCCTGTTCATCTCGGAGAACACCGTCAAGAACCACGTGCGCAACATCCTGGAGAAGCTGCACCTGCACTCCCGGATGGAAGCAGTGGTCTACGCGGTCCGGGAGAAGTTGCTGGAGATCAAGTAGGGGTCCGCTGCCCCGCCCCCGCCCGCCTGGCGGGCCAGCGGGCGCGGAGCGTGCGCCTACACTCGTCTCCGACCCCACAGCAGCGGTAAGGAGAGGGTGTCGCGTGGTTCTGCAGAAGCTCTTGCGGCTGGGCGAGGGCAAGCATCTCAAGCAACTGAGCGGGATCGTGGGCGAGGTCAACGCCCGGGAGCCCGACGTCGTCGACCTCTCTGACGAGGAGTTGTTCGGGCAGACGAGCGAGTTCAAGCGCCGCCTCGCCGACGGGGAGACCCTCGACGACCTGCTGCCCGAGGCCTTCGCCACCGTCCGGGAGGTCGCCAAGCGGGTGCTGGGCCAGCGGCCCTTCGACGTCCAGATCCTGGGCGGCATCGCGCTGCACCAGGGCAACATCTCCGAGATGCGCACCGGTGAGGGCAAGACGCTGACCTCGACTATGCCCGTCTACCTCAACGCGCTCGGGGGCTCCGGCGTGCACGTCGTCACCGTGAACCCCTACCTGGCCAGCCGTGACGCCGCCTGGATGGGGCAGGTGTACGAGCGTCTGGGGCTCAGCGTCGGGCTGGTCTATTCGCAGCAGCCCAAGACCGAGAAGCGCGCCGCCTACGCCGCCGACGTCACCTACGGGACCAACAACGAGTTCGGCTTCGATTTCCTGCGCGACCACATGGTCCTGTCCCGCAAGGACAAGGTCCAGCGCGGCCACCACTATGCGATCGTCGACGAGGTCGACTCGATCCTGGTCGACGAGGCCCGCACGCCGCTGATCATCTCCGGCCCCGCGGACCAGGCGACCGAGTGGTACACGGTGTTCGCCCGCCGAGTGGCCCCTCGCCTCAGACGGGACGAGCACTACGAGGTCGACGAGGCCAAGCGCACTGTCGCGGTCACCGAGGAGGGGGTCAGCCGCGTCGAGGAACTGCTCGGGGTCGAGAACCTGTACGAGAGCGTCAACACCCCGTTGATCCACCATCTTCAGAATGCGATCCGGGCCAAGGAACTCTACCGCCGCGACGACGAGTACATCGTCGAGGACGGCGAGGTGCACATCGTCGACGAGTTCACCGGCCGCATCCTGCATGGGCGCCGCTACTCCGAAGGTCTCCACCAGGCGATCGAGGCCAAGGAAGGCGTGCGGATCAAGGAGGAGAACCAGACCCTCGCCACGATCACGCTGCAGAACTACTTCCGGCAGTACACCAAGCTGTGTGGCATGACCGGAACGGCCAAGACCGAAGAGGGCGAGTTCGCCCACATCTACAGCATCGGTGTGGTCGTCGTCCCGACCAACCGGGACCTTCAGCGCGCTGATCACGCGGACCTGATCTACAAGACGGAGCAGGTCAAGCTGGATTCCGTGGTTGAGGACCTCGCTGAACGCCAGGCGCGCGGTCAACCGGTTCTCGTCGGCACGGTGTCGGTGGAGAAGTCCGAGCGGCTGTCGGCCATGCTGCGCCGCCGGGGCCTCGCTCACGAGGTGCTGAACGCCAAGAACCACTTCCGCGAGGCCGAGATCGTCGCCCAGGCCGGCCGGCCGGGCGCGATCACGGTCGCCACGAACATGGCCGGCCGTGGCGTGGACATCATGCTCGGCGGCAATCCGGAGGCTCTCGCGGATGCCGAGGCACGGCGGGAGGTTGATCCGAACGAGGACCCCGAGGGGTTCCAGGACCGCTACCTGAAGTCGCTGGAGAAGGCCAAGGCGCATACCAAGGAGCAGGGTGATCTGGTTCGCGGTCTGGGTGGGCTGTACGTGCTGGGCACCGAGCGGCACGAGTCCCGCCGCATCGACAACCAGTTGCGCGGGCGCTCCGGCCGCCAGGGCGACCCGGGCGAGAGCCGTTTCTACCTGTCCCTCGAAGACGACCTGATGCGGCTGTTCAACGCCTCCGCGGTCGAGTCGATCATGACCCGGCTCAAGCTGCCGGAGGACCTGCCGATCGAGGCCAAGATGGTCTCGCGCGCGGTGCAGCGGGCCCAGTCCCAGGTCGAGGCGCGCAACTTCGAGATCCGCAAGAACGTTCTCAAGTACGACGACGTGATGAACAAGCAGCGTGAGGTGATCTACGGCCAGCGCTCCGTCGTCCTGGAGGGGCCGGACGAGAACGTCGCCGAGTACGCCGAGGACTTCATCGAGGAGACCGTCCGCAACCTCTGCGCGACCTACACGCCTGAGGGGGTCTACCCCGAGGAGTGGAGCCTCGAGGAGTTGTGGACCGCCCTCCAGCAGGTCTACGACGTGGAGGTGGGTCGCGAGGACGTGCAGCAGCGCGTGCGCGACGACAACCTCGACGCCACGGGGCTGACGGAGTTGATCCTCGACGATGCCATGACGCGTTACGAGGAGCGCGAGAAGGATCTCACGCCAGACGTGCTCCGCGCCGTGGAGCGCCGGGTCATCCTATCGGTGGTCGACCGCGTCTGGCGCGAGCACCTCTACGAGATGGACCACCTGCGCGAGGGCATCGGCCTGCGCGCCGTGGGTCAGCGTGACCCGCTGGTCGAGTACCAGCGCGAGGCCTACGCCGCCTTCGCCGGGATGATGGCCAGGATCAAGGAGGAGGCCGCCGGCTACTTCTTCCGCCTGCCGGTGCAGCGCCAGGACCAGGCGACGCAGGAGGCGGCCCAGGCCGGCAGCACCGGCAACGGGAAGCAGGCCGCGGCGGGCCGTCCCAAGCTGGACGAGGGCCGGCGAAGCCCGGCCAACGTGACCTACACCTCGGGCGGGGGCACGCAGCGACCTGCCGCTGCGGGAGCGACACCCAGCACGTCGTCATCCGAACCGGGTGGCGGGGCGGCTCGCCGGGTCGGCGCGCCTGGGTCAGCGGCGGCCCGGGGGGTGGGATCGGCCGCTGCCGCGGCGTCGGCTGCCGCCACCGCCCAGAAGGCCGGCGCCGCGACCAGCGAGAAGGTCGGCCGCAACGACCCCTGCCCCTGCGGCTCCGGGTTGAAGTACAAGAAGTGCCACGGGCAGAGCGCCTGACCGCTGCCCGTGCCAGCACGCCATTGGCGGCGCGAGGTCTCACTGCGTCCAGGTGCCGCCGGGCTCGGCGAGGCAGCGCTCGATCTGCTCGCGCACGTGGGGAGCGACCCGCCGAAGCGCCTCGCTCAGATCCACCCAGGCCGCCTCGGTCACCTCGTGGGCGTGCACCGGTCGCGGGGCCGGCGTCGGCTCCGCTGGTGCAGCTTCATAGACGAGGATCACCCGTTCGGGCCAAGAGGAGGCGAATACACCGAGCAGCGTGCCGGCCCGCACGCGTACGCCTGTTTCCTCCCATGCTTCGCGCTCAGCGGCCAGGATCGGGTTCTCCTCGCGGTCAACGACGCCGCCAGGGATCGTCCAGTGCCGGCGGAAGGCGTCGTACACCACCAGCACCCGGCCACCCTCGTCCCGGCACAGCACCGCCGCGGCGACCACCTTCCGGGGCAGGGTGCGCAAGAACTGGGCGCTGCGCTCGCTTGGGGAGACGGGGGCACGAGCAACCGCGACGACCCGCGGGGCGGCATCAAGCAGCCCGGGGGAGCGGTCCAGCGTGGGGTGGTAGACCGGGTTATCTGGCGATCCGGCAAGACGGGCGGCAGCGCCCGGGGCGGCCAGAAGTTCGACGACGAAGCCTCGGTTGGTGAGCGCACCCTCCAGTTGGGCCGAGCGGAAGCCGCGCAGCCGTGCGGGACCGCCGGTGAGGGTGGGACTGCACGAGTCGACCACCAGCGGGTTGCGCACGCTGGTCAGCAGCGTCCCGCCTGGGCGCAGCGCGCGGGCGGCCTCGGCGATCAAGCCCTCGGCATGATCGCCCGCCCGGCTCAACTCGTCATCGCCGAGGAGCAGAACCTCGGCGCTGCCGTCCGGCTGGATCTCGAGCTCAATGATCCTCACGGTCCTGCCCGCCTCCCCCAGGGCGGCGGCGAAGGCGGTGCTGGGGGTCAGCAGATGCTGGGCAGGATCGAACGCGGCAAGGGTCACCGCGAGCACACCCGGAGCGACGATGGCAGGGACCCTATCCGCAGGCGCGGGCCACATAGGGATAGGGGTTCACGTTCCCGCCACCGCCCGGCTTCACCTCGAAGTGCAGGTGAGGCACGGGGGCGTTGCCGGTCATCCCGTTGTGCGCGATGTGCTGGCCGGCGTTGACCCGCATCCCCGGATTGACACCACCTACGTAGCCCGACAGGTGGGCGTAGTAGTACAGGTTGCCGCTGTCACCCTGCAGGTACAGGGAGATGCCACCCAGACGGTTGCTGTCCGTGCGGGTGACGGTGCCGTTCTCGTAGGCGTAGATATGCGTGCCCTGTGGGGCGAGGATGTCCGTGCCCTGGTGGCTGCGCCCGCCAGACCGGGGTGCGCCGTAGGTGTCGCTGTAGCTGCGCGGCTGCCCCACCGGGCAGGCGACGTTGCCGTTCACCGAGGCGGAGGGGCCTGCGCCGCCGCCGCTGGAAGCGGGCGCCGCACGACTCTCGGCCCGGCGGGCGGCCTCCTCCTCAGCGATCGTCGCCTTGATGCGCTCCTCTTCGGCGGTTGCCTCGGCGACGAGGCGCTCGGCCTCTTCGCGGGCTTTGTGCAACTCCTGCTGGCGCCCTTCGAGGCGCTGGGCGCTCAAGGCCACCTGCTCGGCCGTGACCTGGGTTCTGGTACCCGCCGCCGTGGCGTCCTCGTAGCCCGCGCGCTGGCGTCGGGCGAGCATATGCAGGAACTGCGCCTGCTCCGCCGCGTGCTGCGGGGAGTCGCTGGTCAGAATCGACAGCCCCGAGTCAATGGACCCGTGCATGTAGGACTTGCGGACCTGGGCGGCCAGGGCGCTGTCTGCCGTGTCGGCCTGATCCTGATGCTCCTGCCGCTGCTGTTCCAGAACCTGCAACTCGGCGTCGATGTCCTCGTTCTCGGCATCGAGGGCGGCGATCTCCTGGAGCAGTTGATCCAGCTTGGCCTGGACTTCCGCCCGCTGCTGCTGGATCTCCCTCAGCCGGGGGTCCTCTGCCTGCGCGGCCCCGGGAGCGGCAGGACCGAGGATCATGACAACCACCAGGGCGCCCGCCATGAGTGCTCCCGTACATGACCGCCTCGAAAGGCTGTCCGCACTCATGGTCGTGCAGCCTAGTCGACGGTCCTCGGAAGGGACACGTTCAGCTACCCTATTGGACATCGGTCAACAGGCCAAAGCTGGGGTCGTCCTGGTCTTGGGGGCGGCTCGCCTCGACGATGCTCCAGCCCCCCGCGCTCAGCCGGAGCCGCACGGCGAGCGCCTCGTAGCGTCGCTCTCGACGCAGGATCACCACGGCATCGAAGTGCTGTGAGGCGGTACGCGCGCCGAACAGTCCATGCACGTGCCCCACCGGCGCTGTCATCCCAGGCGGGGCCGCGGTCGGCGATGCTGCCAGGCGGGTGGCCACTCGGGGCGGCACCAGCGCCGCGAGTTGCCGGCGCTCACGCCAACCCGCTTCCACCTCCAGGTACAGCTGGGCGAAAGCCCTGACCATCGCCAGCAGGTCACGGTCGTTGCGCGGGGCCGTGCGGGCCGGCGGGCGGCGGGGACGGCGCCCGGCAGGTCCCACAGGAGCCGGTCCGGCGGGCCCGGACGGCGCGAGCGCCCGAGCGGGCCGCTTCGACGATCGGGGCAATGGCGTGGACAACACCATGGTGAGCTCCAGGATGGGAAGGCGGGGCACGGCCCCGGGTGGATGAGGGGATGTCGAAGGGTCACGGACGGTGGCCGAGGACCGATGGCTCGGGTCCGTCACGGATCCAGACCTGCTGCTCGGTGGGTGCGTCCTCGCCCGGGCCCACGGCGCGTGCGGCGGCGACCAGTACACCGCCCACCCCCGCGGGCCGGCTCAGGCGGAGGTCGCTGATCTGGCGGTAGCCGGCCGCCTCCAGTGCGGTGAGCACACGGTCAGGGGATTCGTCGGGAACCGGTTCGTGCTCGGGAGGCGTGCCGGATGGGGGCAATGCCCAGGGGGCGCCCAGCGGCTCCACGCCGCTCGGGACCGAGCGCAGCGCGACGGCATGGCGGGTGGTCAGTGATCGATCCCAGCCGCGCTCGCCGCCCTCGAGCACCAGGGCGATGACCGTCACCACCGCCACGTCGCCAAGGCGCTCGATGTCGGTTCCCACGGCTTCGTCGGCGTAGCGCACCCGCATGTCCGGTCCGGCTTCCCCGTCCGCCTCAACCGCTCCGTGCAGTTCCGCTTTGACCGTCAGCGCAGCGATGTGGCGAAGCATCGCATCCTCACCGGCCGTCGCGGTGGCCGTCGCGGTGGCCGTCGCGGAGGTGGCACGCGAGGGCTCGGCGATTTCCTCAGCGTCGTCGGCGGCCCCGGGGTCGGCAGCCGCCGGACCACGGGCCGCGGCCGGCTCTCCCGATGGCGGGGCGGAAGTGCCCGCAGCAGGCCTCCACAGCGTGGCGACCAGCACGACCACCACGATCCAGGGGATTACGGCCATAAGGATCAGGCGCCGGGGGGAGCGTGTCGCGGGCCCCGGTTCCAGGTCCCACACGGATGGGCTCTGCCCATCCGGGGCGCCGGCAGGCGGGGCGCCGGCAACCGCGGTCGCCGCCGCCGGCCCGGTCGCCGCCGTCGGCCCGGGCGCAGCGGCGCGGCCTTCCTCAGCCGGGGCGCCGGGCGGCCGGTCCTGTTGCAGCAGCCATGCCGCCAGCGGGTTGTCCGCCATTCCCATCCTCCTGCATCGCAACGGAACCGCCGTCTCGTTGTATGACATCATCTTTCATGGGTCAACATGGTCTGAGAAGCTGTGGAAGATCTTCCATGGTTCTGACTGGGGCGTGCGGTGCGGCTGGCCGTAGACTTCTCTGCCCAGCCACATGACCGGAGAGCAACCCGTGCGCCTGACGCCGTGCGGGCCCATACGAAGTGGAGGTGCAATGTCGACAGCCAGCCCCTCCGCCGACGGGAGAGGGTC
>WHTC01000461.1 GCA_009379795.1 Nitriliruptorales bacterium
CGGCGTCCTCAAAGATTTATAGGTTCGACGGTGAACTTATGGGTTTGCGGTAGCCTGATACGGCGCGTATAAGGAATGTACCTCTGCGACCCGTATCATGATCAATAAGGGGAGCAAACGCAAAAGTACGTAAAAATAGATATTTTTTGCTTTCGAAAGCCATCACCTACCGCTAGAATATAAAGGATTTGGCTTCCGGCGATCTATTACAATGGTAATTAGTGCCTGACAGAAAACCCCGTTTTTTGGAAAACCGCCCGCCCAACTTTTGAGCGCAACACGCGGGTTTCGCGTTTTGTGCTCCAGGAAGGCAAGCTTTTCACTTCCACTGAGGTACGAACGTCAATGTCGTCAATTTCTGGACGAGCACAGTCGCATGATTACTAAAATCATGCCGGTTACAAAACAAGCTCTCGTGTTCGTTAAGCCGCGCGCTTGTCGGGTGTCGCACGATGGGAATATGTCTTTTTTCTCTGCGCACGCTTTTGCTCCTGTTGCCACAACAGGGCGCCGATACGGTGAATATTTCTGGCCACCACGGCCAGGGCCACATAACGCTTGAACCCGCCGATGCCATGATCCGACACCTGTCCAGTCCATGAACTTCGAGCGCGTTGATCGCCGACTCCACCGCCGAGTGCGCGCGCCGAGCCTTGAGGAACCCTTCGGATTGCTCCACGGCCTGCGCGCTCTGCGATAACTTGCCTTTTTTGGGCAACGCCACCAGCTCCAGTTGTTGTTTCAAGACGAGCTGATTCTGTGGCGAATGAAAACCCTTGTCGAAGCTGCAGGCGTTTAAATTTGCAAATCGCTGTTTCGCTTGCGCCACCATCGAAACCGCCACTTGATCGTCGCTCTGCTGTTGCATCACCTGGTGGTGCAAAATGAACTGATGCTGGTCTTCCAGGACGCAGACCTTGACACCCAACTCCACCGGAACACCCGCCTTGCCTTTGCTCACCCATTCGGTGTGCGGCTCAAAGATGGAGAAGACTTTTTCGCCATGCGGGATCACTTCTCCCAAAATGACGCGGCGCTGGGTTTGGTCGATCTGCCGTATCGCGTGTTGCATGAAACCCACAATCTCCAGCTTCCTCACAAGATCGAATTCGTTGTCGAGTCCGCTCTGCTCGAGCTTGGCCAGGGTGGCTTGCGCTTTGTTCAGGTAGCGCTCGGCGACATCCAGATACTCCCGATGCGCCTCGATGATGAGCGCCGCGGTTTTCTTTTGCTGCTCTTGCGATCGGGCTTTGCTTCGCTTCTTGTTTTGAGCTTTGCGCAGGAGCCGCTTGAGATGCCGCACATTGTACTTATATTGCCGCCAATCGCTCACCTCCTGCCGCTCGCACCACCGCGCCGTCAG
>WHTC01000222.1 GCA_009379795.1 Nitriliruptorales bacterium
GCCGGCTGGACAACGGCGCGCTGGCCACCCTCGCTTCCAATCAGGTTCTCAGCGGCACTCCACGGGACTGGGTCGCGATCGGTCGGGGCGGCTGGTTGGAGGGCCGTGGCGCTCTGGCGGGACCCGCTGGCGACGAGGTGGTGTTGCACAACGGCGAGGGCGCGGCGGTGCTGGCGACCAGCACCGCTTCGGCGTACGACGAGGAGGTCGCCGCGTTCGCGCGCGCGGTCCTGGGGATGGCGCCGGTTCACGGCGATGGCGAGGACGGCCTGCGCAACATCGCGGTGGTCGAGGCGCTCTATCGGTCTGCTCGCGACAAGCGCGGGGTCGCGGTGGAGGCCGTGTGACGCGCCGTTCCGGCTCAGGCGGGAGGGGCCGGGTCGGTCACGCGCTGGCGTCAAGGACGATCTTGAGCTGCCCGGGCGCCGGGCGGCTCGCCATCTCGAACGCCGTCTGCGTCTCGGTCACCGGGAGGACGTGGGTGACGCAGGCCCTGGGCAGGCCGGGGTGACGAGCGATGTACGCCTCGGCCAGTCGGAGCGCCGGACGGCGGTCTTCACGGGCTGTCCGGCCGGCGCGCAGCGTGAGGTTCTTGTCCATCATCGTGCCGAAGCGGATGGGGTAGTACGTGTCGTCCGGGTTGCCAAAGTAGAGGACGGTGCCCCCGGGTGCCGCCACCGTGATGGCGTCCTCCAGCGTCCCAACCTGGTGCCCGACCGCCTCCACCACCAGATCGAAGGACCCGGGCGCGCCGAGCGTACGCGCCCAGGTTCCGCTGGTCCGCTGGACCGCCTCGTCGACCCCGAACGCCGGCGCCACATCCGAACGATCGACGACGTCGACGCCGACGACGCTGGCGGCACCCCGATCCTTCAGCGCGTGGGCGAACAGCAGCCCGATCGGGCCCAGCCCGATCACCGCGACGCGGGCGCCGGTGATGTCGGGCAGTCGGGACAGCGCCTGCAGGACACACGCGAGCGGCTGCAGCAGCACGGCGCGCACGTGGTCGAGTCCCTCGTTGACGGTGAGCAGTTGGCTGGCGGGGGTCGCCAGGTATTCACGGAGGCCGCAGCTGTCGGCCACCCAGCCGACGACGCGCTCGCCGGGCGCGAGGTCGGCGTTGGAGGCCACGACCTCGCCGACGATCTCGTGTAACGACCACCCGAACGGCTCCGGACCGTCAAGCATGGCCCCGTCCCTGCACCGCGGGACGTCGCTGCCGCAGACGCCACCCGCCAGGAAGCGCAGGAGCACATCGCCCACCGAGAGGGATTCTCCGGCGGGCACCTCCACGTCATGGCGCGTGAAGCGCATCGGCGCTTCCAGGCGATAGGCCCACATCATGACGGCGCCCCTTCCTGTCGTGCGCGCCGCTCCCACAGCAGCACGCATCCCGCGAGCATCGCCACGACCGACGCGGCGCTCCAGGCGGTGCGGTATCCCATGGTGGAGACCACCCATCCGAACGTGATGGGACCGATGAGACCACCGGTCAGGGCCCCGGCGTGCGCGATGCCGCTGGCAGCCGCCGGCGCCCCCATGTGGTCCTGAACCACGGCGAGCTGCATGAGGCCCGGCCACCCCCAACCGCCGGCGAAGGCGACGGCCGTCCCCACCACCAGCAGGCCGGTGCCGGCGGTGTGCCCCAGCATGAGGTAGCCCACAGTGCCGCCGATCAGCATCAGCCCGACCATGCGCAGGGGGTCGACGGCCGTCCGGTCGGCGATCCAGCCCATGGCAAGGCGCATGATGATCCCGCAGATGCTGCCGAAGCTGAGCAGCAGGCCCGCCAGGGCCAGGCGCTCGCCTGAGCTGACCGCCGACTCCACGTAGAAGGCGCCCATGGAGTTGGCCGCGACGGCTCCGCAGCCCGAGGCCAGGGCGACCCTCGCCAGCCCGGGAAGCTGCCCACGGTCAACCTTGGCGCCGCGTCCCCGCGCTCGCGGGCGCTCGCGGTTCGACGCGGTCCTGTCCTGCGGCAGCATTCCCAGCAGCCCGACCGCGGCGACCGCGGCCCCGCCGAAGGCCCACCGCCACCCCACGGTCAGCCCGATGATGGGGACGGCGAGCCCGGCGAGCAGGGTGGCAACAGGGACCGCGGACTGCTTGACGCCGAACGCGATGCCGAGTCGCTCCTGACGGATGCCGCGCGCGAGCGCCAGGGCCGCCGCCGGCTGGATCATGCCGTTGGACATGCCACCGACGGCCATGAAGGCGGCGAGACGGCCCCATGTGGTCGCGAAGAGTGCGATGCCGCCCAGCGAGCCGACGGCCAGCGCGATGCCCACCGCCATCGAGCGTCGCGGGCCCAGACGTTCTGCGATGCGCCCCCCCGGGATCGCGCTGAGCGAGGACGCGGCATAGAAGCACCCGACCGCGAGTCCCAGGCGCGCCTCGTTGAAACGCAGATCAGCGCGGACCAGGGAGGCCAGCCCGCCGAGCAGGAACGAGGGGAGCACGGCTGCGACGGTGCAGGCCACCCCGCCAACGACCGTGAGCACCGATCGGGGACGGTCTCCGATCCGTGGCTCCTGGGCAGGCGGGCTGCCAAGAATCTGGCGGAGAGATGCGATGCCGGCCCCCGATCGTCCTGCCACACCCGCTGTTCATGAGGTCTCGTGCGCCATGTGCCGGCCGCCATTCACAGAGATGGTCTGTCCCGTGATGAAGCCCGCCTCCTTCGACGCCAGATACAGGATCCAGGAGGCCACTTCCTCCGTGTCCTGGTAGCGGCCGAGTGGGATGGACTGGGCGGTAGCCGCACGCTCCTGCCGATCGCGCACGCTGCGGATGCGATCCGTCAGCACCGCAGACGGCGCGATCGCGTTGACCGTGATGCCGTCGGCGGCCAGTTCTGCCGCCATGACTCTTGTGAGCGCATGCACCCCCGCTTTCGCCGCGGCGTACGGCGGCGAGGTCCGGTACGACGCCACCTGGGCCGCCAGCGAGCCGAGGTTCACCACCCGCCCGGCGGTCGATGCCCGGAGCAGGGGGACGGCTCGGCGCGACGTGAGGAACACCGCGTTGAGGTTCAGGTCGATGACGCGATGCCATTCCTCCAGCGGCAGATCCTCGGTGGTGCGCTGCACCCAGAAGCCGCCGGCGTTGTTCACCAGGACATCCAGGCACCCGGTGGATGCGGTGATCCGCTCAAACGCCGCATCCACGTCCTCGGCGGACGTGACATCGCAGTGGAGGAATCGACCGACTCCCGCAGCGGCCTGTTGACCGGCTTCGTCATCGACGTCCAGGAGGAAGACCGTGGCCCCAGCCTCGGCGAACGCGACCGCGGTGGCCTGGCCGATGCCGGTCCCCGCCCCGGTCACGGTCACGACACGGCCGCTGTAGGCGTAGCTGATATCACTCACGTGCCCGGCTTTCCCCTTGTCAGTGCGGTGGGAGCATGGCACCCACCGGCGGCGGCCAAGCACAATATAGGATGCACGGCGCGCGGTGCTCCATCATAAGCACCCGCCCCGGAGTGGCTCCCGCCGTCTGGCTGAGCGAACCGGGCGCTCAACAGCGAGGGAGACAGGCCATGTCGAGTACCGAAGAGTCCCGACGCAGGGCACGGCTGCGCCGGGACAGCCAGCAGTGGGCCTTCGACCGTCTCGTCAACGAGACCGGGCGCGTGTTCCACTGGCAGCAGAAGGGCCGCGGACGGCTGCCGGAGGGCGTGAAGATGCACGCCATGATCAGCAAGCACGTCGGCAGGGCGGCGCAACGGCTCGAACAGCTCGCCAAGGCCGAGGCGGCCGCGGGTCACGACCTCACCGCGCTGGAGTTCTACTTTGACGCAGCGTTCGCGTTCGCGAACGCTCAGCACACTGTGTTCGCCCTCGACGACGAAAAGAAGTATCTCCACGGCAGCGTGTTGCGGTGCTACGACGAGGTGCGGCGGCTCGCTTCGTACACCATCGAGAAGGTGGACATTCCCTGGGAGGGCACGACGGTCTCCGGCTATCTGCACCTGGCGGACGTCGCCGGACCTGCGCCGCTGATCTTCTTCATCCCCGGCTGCGACATGACCAAGGAGATGGTCCCGCATCCGCTGTACAACTTCGCGACGCAGCGGGGGATGCACCTGTTCGTCTTCGACGGGCCGGGCCAAGGCGAATCGAACATGCGGGGGATCAAGCTGACGGTCGACAACTACGAGCGGGCGGCAAGTGCCGCCCTGACGCACCTGTTGGAGCGGCCGGACGTGGACGCGGACCGCATCGGCATGTATTCGCTGAGCTTCGGCTCGTACTGGGGTGTGCGCTTCGCCGCAACCGATGACCGAATCGCAGCCGCGGCGATCATCTGGGCCTCGATCTGCGACAAGTACTACCTGTTCGAGGAGGAGTCTCCCCGCTACAAGCAGTTGTTCGCCTTTCTCACACAGGCTGCGTCCGAAGCCGAGCTGGACGAGTTCGTCGCAGGGATGAGTGTCGAGGACTTCATGGCTCGCATCGGATGCCCGACCCTGGTCACGATCGGTCAGTACGATCCGCGCAGCCCCGTCGACGAGGTCTACGACATGTTCGACCTCCTGCAGGCTCCCGCCGAGTTGTGGGTCTTCGAAGACCAGCACCACAACACGAACCTCAAGGCTTCCTTCGCGACGCAGTGGCTGGGTGATCACCATTCCATGACCATGGACTGGCTCGGCGATCGTCTTGCGGGCAAGCCCATCGTGTCGCCGGGGGAGACCAAGTGGCTGGCAGCCAACGGTGTCAGTCCGAACGACTCCCGGGTGCCAAGGCAGCGTTCCTGGTTCGACGCCTGAGCGCCGCGAGCCGGGAGTAACCCGACGGCCTGCCCCGCTGGATCGTGGAGGAGCACCGTGGACGTGGTACAGCGACGGCTTGTGGCCAGCCGGCTGGTCGGCTCGACGCTAACC
>WHTC01000218.1 GCA_009379795.1 Nitriliruptorales bacterium
CCACAACTGCCAGGGACCCCGGCAGGACGACCGCCACGAGGATCCCGAGGAGCACGATGTCCCCGGCGGGCGCCTGCCGGGCGGTGAAGAACTCGGCGTTGCGGGACAACAGGTCCAGCACCGGCTGTGTGATGGCCAGGCTGGCAAGGGCCACCACGGATCCGACGACGTCTCGGCGCCGGATCTCAGGCACACCATCGTGGCGCCAGCGACGCCATCCGATGGGATGCCGCCTGGTTACGTCGGACCGTCTTGCGATCAACCTTCCGGCAGCCGGCGCAGCTCGGGTCCCGTCCGCGTATCGGTGATCTGGTGGATCGCCAACTCGTTCGTACCGTCGACGAAGGCATCGGTGGGCAGCATCGCCGCGAAGCGAGCCTGGGCGCCGCTGTGCTCGAAGCTCTTGCCGATCGCGGCGATCTCTCCGTTCAGGGCGACGGCGAGGTAGGTGGGTTCGTCCGGCGACTCCAGGCCCCGCAGCCGACCGGTCATGAGCGCCGGGATGGACCCGGCGTTGAGGTCGACGCTGTCGTACTCGTCGCGCCCGTCGACGGTGACGCTCACGCCCGTCGCCGTATCGGCGGCGACCGTCAGCGGCTGTGGTGACGAGCCGACGAGGTCCCCGTACTCACCGAAGCGGAAGAACCGCTCCCAGCCCCCCTCGTCCCCGAACCACGCTCGTTTGCGTTGGACGGCCGCGTCGATCTCCGCCCGCGACGACAGGTCGTAGGTCTGCTCCGTCGACAGGCGGCGCACGCGATCCTCGGGGATCTCACCGAACACCGACAGGCCGTCGGTCTCCCACAGGCCACGCATGCCGACCGCGTCGGCGATGCTGGGGACGAGGTCGACGAGCGACACGGGCCGGTCGTCGACCTCGCCCTGGGACTGGCCGGGCTCCTTGATGAACAGCGGAACGTACGCGATCTCTTCGAGACTGTCAGGGGTGGCCTGCCGGAGCAGGCTTCCGGGCGCGAACGAGACACCGTGGTCGGACATGACCACCACGAGCGCGTCGTCATAGATCCCGCTGGCTTGCATCCGGTCGAGGAACTGGCCTACCAGCAGGTCGGTGTGACCCACCTGCAGCATCATGCGGCTGTAGGCCTGTGCGAGGTACCAATCGTCGGCGTGCCAGCGCTTTTCCCCGTGGTCCGGGCCGCCCGGCGTGTCCCGGGGATCGTTGTAGCCGTACCCCTCCGGCAGCCATTCGTAGGGGTAGTGCGGCAGCCAGTGGTGGAAGTAGTAGAGGCTTTGTGTCCCGTCCTCAAACGTCTTGAGCCAGTCCGCGAACGACATCGTCGGGCGGACGAGGTCCGGATCGGCGTCCTCCCCGAAGCCGCCCCAGCCCTGGTCGATCGGCGGCAGCATCTGCGTCAACCGGTCGGGCAGCACCACGTGCAGCGCCACGATCCGCAGGTCGTCGAGCAGCGTTGCGAAGCGGGGACCGAACGAGGTCTGCTCGTCCTGCCGCGGACAGACCTCGAGCGGGCACATCCAGGACACCTGCTCGCTGGCGTGGATTTCGTAGCCGGCGCCGTCGAACAGCGTGAACAGGTTGTCCGGGTAGAACGAAGCCTCCGGCTGGGCCTCGGGATCCCATGGCGTCCCGGTCAGCAGGGGCGGCGTGACCATGTGCGTCCACGAATGGATCGTCGTGGTGTTGCGATGCCAGGTCGATCCATCCGCCAGCCGGGCGAAGTTCGGAAACAACTCCTCGTCGATGGTCCCGTCGGATTCCATGAGCGCCGAGACCGGCAACGCGTCAAGCAGGAGCACGACGACCGGCACCGGGTTGTCCGCAGACCGTGCCGTGCCTTCCGAAGCCTCGGCCGGCAACACAAGCCGGGTCACCGGCGACACGACGAGGAACATCGCCAAAACCAGCACCGGCACGGCAACGCCCCAGCGCATCGTCGTGCGCAGCGCCGTCAGGCGGTAGAACGCCAGCAGGGTGAGGAGGCCGGCGATCCCGCCGATCAGCGCCAGGACCACCAGGCGCAGGGCCACCATCTGTTCGACGACGTGCACGGTCAACGTCGCCACCAGCCCGGTGAACACGAGCGCGTGGGCGATCAGCCCCGCCCGCCGTGACAGCCGCAGCAACCCCGCCAGCGGCAACGCCAGGACCGCCGGCAGCAGGAGCGCCAGGAGCACCGCGAGCAGCACGATGTCGGCGGGGGGCGACTGCCGGTTGACGAAGAACTCGGCGTTGCGCGACAGCAGATCGAGCACCGGTTGCGCGACCGCCACACTCGCCGCCAGCAGCACCGAGCCGACCACGTCACGTGTCCGGATATCCGTCTCGAGGGCACGCCGGGCAGACCACCAGCGTCTGCGATGTCCTTCGGTCACGCGTCTTCTTCCTGCGCCTTGTCGGGACTGCTGTCGTGGTCCGCTAGCCTCGCGCGCAACTCCAGGACGTGGTCCGGCCACCACCCGTCCACTTGTCCTATATCATTTCGACACCGAATGTTAACCTTCGTTGGCAGCACGCATCCGCCCTCAAGACATGGAGAACTCGAATGCGCTTGCTTCCCCGCGTGGGATGGACACTGTGGCTCACCATGGGCCTGTCGCTGCTGGTGGTGCCTTCCGCCGCGGCCTACCTCGATCCGGGCTCGGGCAGCCTGGTGTTCCAGGCGCTCGTTGCCGGGGCGATGGCGGCAAGCGTCTCGGTCAAGGTCTTCTGGGGACGCATCAGACGGCTGCTCTCGCGCACGCAGCGTACTACTGACGACGTGCGGTGACCCTGGCCGGCGTCGCCGGGTCGTTCCGTGATCCGAGCGGGTTCGTGTTCACACGCGACGGTGTCATTCACCGACAGGTGAACATGATCTACCGCGAGGAGTACGACCTGCTGCGATCGTGCGGCCTTTACGACGCCCTCGTCGAACGCGGGCTGCTCATCCCCCACGCGGAGGTCGACGTCGCGGCCGCCCCGGCGCCCGGCGCCTACAAGGTTCTGCGGCCTGAGCCGCTCGATTTCGTCGCCTACCCCTACGAGTGGTGCTTCAGCCAACTCAAGGATGCCGCGCTGACCACGTTGGACATCCAGGATCTCGCTCTTGAGCACGGCATGTCCCTGCGTGACGCGAGTGCGTTCAACATCCAGTTCCACCGCGGCAGCGCGGTCTTCATCGACACGCTGTCGTTCGAGGCGGCGCCACAGGGTCGCCCGTGGGTGGCCTACCGGCAGTTCTGCCAGCACTTCCTCGCGCCGCTGGCCCTGATGAGCCTCGTCGACGTGCGTCTGGGGCAGCTCAGCCGGGTGCATCTGGACGGCGTGCCGCTGGATCTGGCGAGCGCCTTGTTGCCACGCACGACGCGGCTGCGCCCGGGGCTGCTCATGCACCTGCACGCTCACGCCAAGAGCCAGTCGCGCCACGCGGGCGACGTCGCCTCGGCGCAGAAGGCGCGCACCGGCGAGGTCAGCGACCGGGCCCTCCGCGGGCTCGTCGACAACCTGCGGTCGACGGTACGGCGACTCGACTGGCAACCGCGGGAGACCGAGTGGGTCGATTACTACGAAGGTGACAGCTACAGCGACGCCTCGTTCGAGCACAAGACCGCGCTCGTCACGAAGTTCGTCGAGCAGGTCGCGCCCCGGACGGCTTGGGACCTCGGTGCGAACACCGGCCGCCACTCGCAGATCGCGAGCGATGCGGGGGCGTTCACCGTAGCGTTCGACATCGACCCGGGGGCGGTCGAGGCTGGCTACCGGCAGATGAAGGCCGACGGTCAGCAACGGCTGCTGCCGCTGGTCCTCGACCTCACGAACCCGAGCCCGGCCATCGGCTGGCACAACTCGGAGCGGGGGTCGGTCCCCGAGCGGGGCCCGGTCGACCTCATCATGGCGCTGGCGCTCGTCCATCACCTCGCGATCTCGAACAACGTGCCGCTTGAGCGGATCGCCCGCTTTCTCGCAGAGCTCGGTCCCTCGCTCATCATCGAGTTCGTGCCGAAGAGCGACCCCAAGGTGCAGGTCCTGCTCGCCAGCCGCGCCGACATCTTCCCCGACTACCACCTGGACGGGTTCGAGGCGGCCATGAGCACGCGCTTCACGGTTGAGCAGTCCGAGCCGATCCGGGGAACCGATCGTACGCTGTTCCTGCTGCGCCGCCGCTGATCGGCCCTCGCGAGCTGCGGTCTGACGGTCGCCGGCCCCCGGTAGGCTCTGCGCCGATGAAACGGTCGATGCCCACCACGATCCTTGCCATCGCCTTCGTGGTGATGGCCCTGACGGGCTGCGGTCGGTTCGACGGTGAGGCGCTGGTCAACGCCCACAACGGGGTGCTGCTGCTGGACAGCGAGCCGCGCTACGGTCAGACGTTCTTGGCGGGAGCGGACAGGATCGAGGGGGTGGACCTGCTGCTGGCCACCTTCGGCGGCCGCGTCGACGGGACGCTGACGGTCCGGCTCCGGGACGGCGTCGACGGCCCGCTGCTGGCCTCGGCCGAACTGGAGGGTTCGGCGCTGGAGGACAACCGCTGGGCGGCGGCCCGCTTCTCCCGACCGGTCCCCGCGCCCGACACCGCGTTCTTCGACCTGACATGGGAGGGCGGTCAGAGCCTTGGCATCTACGCCAACGTCACTCCGCCCGACGTCACGCCGGGCGAGGTGGAACGGGGCGAGCGACTCCTGAACCACGCCTACTCCGGCGGCCAACTGGTCCGGGACGGGGTTCGGGCACCTGGCGACCTGGCCTTCCATGTGCGGGGGGGCGACCCCTGGCAGGTGCCCCGCACGCTGGGTCGGGCGACCGCCCACACCGGCCGGACGCTGCTCGGCACCCCGCTGTTCCTCGCCGGCTGGCTGGCGCTGCTGGCCGGCAGCACCGCCTTGATGGTACGCCGCTCACGCCCCGCCGGGGACCAGCCGGCCCTGGCGGCGAGCCAACTCGGCCAGCGCGGGCCAGGCGAACAGCACGCTCAGGGCGGCGAACGCGGTGATCAGCAACC
>WHTC01000506.1 GCA_009379795.1 Nitriliruptorales bacterium
CGCTTCGAGAACGCGGCGGGGCCCAAGGCGCTGTATCGGATGGGGATGGCGTTGGCGGAAACGGTCATCGAACGCCAGCGCCGGCGCTTGCGCGGGAAGGCCAAGCGCATCACGATCGAGCTCGACCCGACGGATGATCCAACCCACGGCAATCAGCAATTGACGCTGTTCAACGGTCACTACGACACGTGGTGCTACCTGCCGGTGGCGGGGTTCGTGCAGTTCGACGCCGAGCCCGAGCAGTATCTGTTCACCTATGTGCTGCGCTCGGGCAAAGCGCCGGCGAAGCTTGGGGCGATCGGGATTCTTGAGCGGATGTTCGAGCGGCTGCGCAAGGCGTTTCCGAAGGCGCGGCTGTTCGTGCGCCTCGATGGCGGATTTGCTTGCCCCGAGATCCTGGAGTTCCTCGAAGCCCAGCGCGTGGACTACACCATCGCCATGGCGGGCAATGCCGTGCTCGACCGGCTGGCCGAAGCGTGGATGAAGCAGGCCCGTTCGGCTTCGGCGAAGAGCGGGCAGACCGAGCATGTGTATGGAGAGTGTCGATACGCCGCCAAGAGCTGGTCGCGCCAACGCCGAATCGTCGTCAAAGCCGAGGTGGTGCGCCTGGAAGAACGCGAGCCGCGCGATAACGCGCGCTTCGTGATCACCAATCTGCGCACCGCGCCGCAACGGTTGTACGAAGACATCTACTGCCAGCGTGCGCACATCGAGCTGCGCATCAAGGAGCTGCACCATGGACTGGAGATCGACCGCACCAGTTGCACGCGCTTCTGGGCCAACCAGTTTCGGGTGCTCATGGCTGCGGCGGCCTATGTGCTGATGCAGGAGCTGCGCACCCATGCAGCGGGCACCGACTGCGCCCGAGCGCAAGTCTGGACCTTGCGCGAGCGGCTGTTCAAGCTCGGCGTATGGGTGACCCGCTCGGTGCGCCGCATCGTGCTGCACCTGCCCCAAAGCGCACCTTGGTACTCGGACTGGTGCCAGATCGCGCGCCGCCTTGGCGCTACCTCCGGCTAGC
>WHTC01000486.1 GCA_009379795.1 Nitriliruptorales bacterium
CGCGCCTGACTTCCCGACGCATCCGCCGAGCGGATCGCCGGCGATGCCCCGTGTGTACGCGGTCCTCGTTGTCAATAACGGGTCTGAGTGGCTGAGCGAGGTGCTCGACACCCTCGACAGCCCGCAGTACCCCAATCTCGATCTGGTCGTGGTGGACAACGGCTCGGCGGATGACAGCCGGAACATCATCGCCGACCGTGTACCCGATGAGCGGTCAATCCGTTTCCGGCGCAATGTTGGGTTCGGCCGTGCCGTCGCCGGAGCACTCAAGCGCGGCGACCTCGAAGCCACGGACTACGTGCTGCTGCTGCACGACGACCTGGTTCTGGCTCCGAACGCGCTCGGGAGGCTGATCGAGGCCTGCAACCAGGACCCCTCCGTGGGCATCGTGGGACCGAAGCTGCGCGAGTGGGGGCCCGAGCCCATCGTTCAGGAGGTCGGGGGGACGATCGACCGCTTCGGCCGGGCGGAGCGACCGGTCGAGCCGGGCGAGCTTGACCAGGGGCAGCACGACCGCCAGCGGGATGTCCTGTTCGTCTCGACGGCCGGGATGCTGATCCGTGCCGACATGCTGAGGGCGCTGGGCGGCTTCGACACCCGCTACCCGGCCTTCCGTGATGACCTGGACCTGTGCTGGCGAGCCTGGCTGCGGGGCCACCGCGTCCAGATTGTCCCCGCTGCTGTCGGCTACCACATCGGGGCCGCGACCCGCCGCCTGCGCCGCCTCGGCCTCGGCCGCGTACCCAGGGAACTCGCCGAACGACACAGCGTGGCCACGATGATGGCCTGCTACCAGCCGCTCCGGCTGCTCTGGCTGATGCCGGTCGTGTTCCTGCTCGCCGCGATCAGGACCATCGGCTTCGTGGCGACGCGTCGCATCGGGGACGCCTTCGCCATCATCCGGGCCTACGCGTGGAACCTCGTCCAACTCCCCGCCACGCTCGGCCGGCGCCGCGCGATCCAGCGCAACCGCACGGTCACCGACGCTCAGATCGCCTGGCTGTTCGCCCCGGGCCTGCCGCGCGTCGTCTCCTATGGCGAGGCGGTCGCCGACTGGGTGGCGGGCGGCAGCACCAAGGCGTTTCTCGCCGAGGCCGACGAGGCCGAACCCGGCCAGCAGCAGACCCCCTCGTTCATCCGCACCTTCC
>WHTC01000413.1 GCA_009379795.1 Nitriliruptorales bacterium
AACACTCAGGGGTGCCCGAGGCTCCCGCGTCCAACTAACTTCGGGCTCGCTGGCACCAAGCGGAACCGACGTCGCCGGACGCCCCCGCGCACCGCATTTTCATCCGTCCGAGGGTGGCCCGCCAGGGCCATGACCTACTAATGCCTGATACCGAGAATCTGCGGATCGCCCAAGCCGTGGGCGAATCGCTGCAAACCCTCGGTGCGGCGGCTCCTGACTGATGCCTGACGATCCTCCACCCGCCGTGCTGGCCCAGTACCCGCAGCTACGCGGCGCTGCCACCATCCAAGCGCTGAGCCCAGACGCAGCTGCCACCGGCTGGCTGGTCCGCTCGAGGCAAGGGCGCTTCACCGTTCGGGGGTTTCCCCGCCACCTCGACCACGGCCGCGCTCATCGTGTCGCCGCAGTGCAGCAGCACGTCGCGCAATCCAGCAGCCTTGCGCCGACCGTGATTGGCAACGAGGACGGCAATCTCGTCACTTCGCACCAGGGAAGCGCATTCATAGCCGCCGAGCACATCGAAGGGACCTGCGACCCGCAAGTCGTCCCACGACGGCGACTCTGTGAAGACCTGGGTCGAACCCTCGGCCTGCTACACCGCTGCCTGCGCGCATGCCCAATCGTGGTGGCGCCCACCGCGAGAACCCAGGTGAACACTGACGATCCGGTGGCCGGGATCCGAGCCGCATTGCACCATCACCAGCTCCCAGGGTGCCCGCACCCGCAGATCCGCCAGACGCTTGCAAAGAAGTTGCGTCGCGCCCAAAGGCTGTCCCGTGCACGGCTGGCCCGCTACGACACGCTGCCTCACGCCCTGATCCACGGCGACTTCCACCTTGGCAATGTGGTGACTGTCAAGGATCGGGTCGTCGCAGTAATCGACTTCGACCTGGTCCGCTGGGCTCCGCCCGGCTACGAACTGGTCCGTGGACTGCTGTACTGCGTCAAGCCGACTGGTGGCCCCAACGTCTTCGAGGAGCGGCTCCGCGCCTTCCTTGCGAGCTACCTTTCCGCTCACTCCTTGGCGCCCGAGGAGTTGGCGAGCATGGTTGGGCTGTTTGAGGCTGTCCAGACCCTGGATGCTCACGGGTTGGACCGCTGTGCCAACGCGAGCGACGCACTCCTGCGCTTCGGTCAGGCCCGCTTCGCGCTGCTCAACTGGCTTGACCGCCATGGCCCCCTCATCACCGCCCTTGCCAGTCAGGGGACCGCCCTCACGTGACTCATCGGGCTGTCGGTCAGCGGGCCGCGGCAGAGTGACGCCATCCGCCGTGCGCTGGAGGTCGAGGTCGACGGGGAGGGTCTGTTCCGTTCGGTGCAGGCCACCTGGAACCTGCTGGAGCCCTCGGCCGGGCCCGTGCTTGCCGAGGCGCACGATGCCGGCTGGACGGTGATCGTCAAAGAGGCGGTCGCCAACAGGCGGCTGACCTGTCCGCCTTCGCCGAGCCCCCTGACGTCTATTGGTCCATCCGCGGCACCCTTCCCTGGAACTGACTGGCAGCGCGACGAGGCCTTCGACGTCGCAGCGAGCGCATGCGGGGGCACGTCTATCGTTGCGGTGTGGACGATGAAGGCGCCGCCCAGGAGCGTGAGGGCCCGGCGTTCGAGGCGATGAGTGACGCGGTGCTGGGGATCGCCGCGGAACTCTCGGTCGAGCCGGTCCTGCAGAAGCTCGTGCACGCGGCGCGGGGACTGGTCGGCGCCCGTTATGCGGCCATCGGGATCCCTGATGACGCGGGAGGCTTCGCG
>WHTC01000387.1 GCA_009379795.1 Nitriliruptorales bacterium
AGCCCACCCTCGTCGTCCAACTCCAGCCGCCACAGGCGCTCGCCGCGCAGTGCGGCCATGAAGAAGTTCCCGTCCCACTGGGGGATGGCGCTGTCCCGCAGGATCGCGGCGCCGCTGGGGGAGGCCTCGGCGGGCTCGTAGGCCTCGACGGGGTCGAGATACTCGCCGCCGCCGCCGAAGCCCTCCACCTCGGGCCAGCCGTTCTCGCCGGGTTCGATCCGGTTGACCTCGTCGGCCTGATCCGATCCGAACTCGCTCGCGTACAACGCCCCGTCCTCCGTCCAGGCCAGCCCCTGCACGTTGCGGTGCCCCAGGCTGTAGACGGCGTTGCCGAAGGGGTTGCCGGGCGCGGGTTCGCCATCGGGTTGGAGGCGCAGGATCTTGCCGGCTGGCGACTCTGGATCCTGCGCCAGTTGCGCCTCGGCGGCGTCGCCGGTGGTCACGTAGAGCAGGTCGTCGGGCCCGAAGGCGATGCGGCCGCCATTGTGGATGCTCCCCGCGGGAATGCCGCCCAGGACGGTTTCGGGCTCCTCGCCCGGACGGAAGCGTTCCACCACGTTCCCCTCACCGGTGGTCCGGTAGGTGTAGATGAGTTCGTCGTCCTCATAGGTGGGCGACAGCGCCAGGCCGAGGAGACCGCCCTCGCCGGCGGGCTCGATCGGCAGTTGCTGGACTTCCTCCACGGCCCCGGAGTCAGGCTCGACCGCGAGGATGCGACCGCTGTCGCGCTCGCCGACAAGCGCACGACCATCGGGGAGGAAGTCGATGCCCCAGGGAACCTCCAGCCCTTCGGCCACGACGGTGGTGACGATCTCCACCGGCTCAGCGGCCTCGGCGGCCTCGTCCGTGTCCTCGGGGTCGGCTTCGGGACTGTCGCGGCGGGGGGCTGTTCGGTGAGCTCCGGCGGCGGGAGGGGCTCGGCCTGCTCGGTTTCGGTGGACTGGCACGCAGCCAGCAGGATGGCGAGAGCGCCGGCGGAAAGCAGGTGAATGGCTCGGTGTGAGGGCATAGACAGCCTGGGGCCGGTCGCGGGTTCCCGCGACCTTAGCCGCGTCAGCCGGCCGCCGCTGTGCTGCCCTGCGGAGGCTTCCTGGTGGACCGCTTCTGTGCGCGCCCGTTGCGCAGCGCGTCCGGGGGGACCTCTCCCGCGATCACCTGCCGAGCGACCGCGCGCAGACGTTGGCCATGAGACCGGCAGTAGCGGCGCAGGTGCTCGAACGCCTCGTCGGGTGTGAGGGACAGACGCACGCTGAGCACGCCTTTGGCCTGTTCGATCAGCACCCGGCTTTCGAGGGCGTACTCCAGTTGCTCGGCTCGCCGCAGGGCCGCTTCATGGACCCGCCGCTGGTGGACGATCGCCCCCGCGACGTCGGCGAGCGCCTGCGTGACCGCCAGGGTCTGCCACGGCAGATCGGTCTGACCGCCGCCGTACATTTCCAGCCTGCCGACCAGCTCTGTGCCGGCGCGCATCGGCACGCCCCAGGTCACCTCGTCGCAGGATTCCACGGGCCTGACGGCGACGGGCTGTAACCGGCCTTGGTCGTCGAGCAGCAGCACACCCGCGCCAGCCGCCGGCACGACCGCCAAGGCGGTGTCGCAGAGCAGGTCGAGCATGCGGTCGAGGTCGCCCTCGACCAAGCCCGTACGCGAGAGCACGCACAGCGCTCCGGACAACTGCTGCACGTCTCCCATGCTCATCCTTGACGGGCGGGCCCACAGTTTATGAGAGCTTTCCCATCTATCGCCAGTGGCTGCAACAAACTCATTGTTCGGCCCGGCCGGATGCGGAACCGCTGGGCTTCCATGAATGCCAGGTTGACGCCTTATGAGGGGGACGGGACACTCGTGGCATTCGTTCAGCTTGCGGGGTCCTCGGCGGTTGCTGACTGCGGCGCTTTCCAGCGGCTTCTGGACCCACGATGCCGTGGTGGTCGGGTCTGCCCGCTAGG
>WHTC01000115.1 GCA_009379795.1 Nitriliruptorales bacterium
CCGAAACCGAGCTCCGGGTTGTTCGGGGAGCGCAGCTTGCGGACCACGACAACATCGAAGTCCGCTCCCAGAGCGCGCGCAACCTCCGCTCCGACCGGCAGCCCTCCGCGTGGGATCGCCAGGACGACCACCCGGGCGTCATCGGACAGTGCCGGGAGGTCCCGCACCGCCGCAGCGAGCCGGCGCCCGGCATCGCGGCGGTCCTCGAAGACCGTCATGCTCATCGGCGCCCTTTACCTCCTGGCCGATCTCCTAGGATGCGGGAAAGCGGGATTGGCCTCGGTCCTCCGTCCGGGCTCGAGCATCCCGTTTGGAAAGGGTGGTTCATGGTCTCCGCGTACATTCTCATCCTCACGGAGGTCGGCAAGGCCGCGCAGGTGGCCGATGCGGTGTCGCAGATTCCCGGGGTGGAGGCCGCGGAGGACGTGACCGGACCGTACGACGTGATCGTGCGAGCAACGGCACGGGATGTCGATGAGCTCGGGCGGCTGGTCGTCGCACAGGTCCAGACGGTGGGCGGCGTGGACCGCACGGTCACCTGCACCGTCGTCCACCTGTAGCGCCGGCGGGCGCCCGACGGCTCACGGGGCGTACCGCCCGTCGCGGGAGACGGCATCCAGCGCCAGTTCCAGGAGGCGATCCACCAGCGTCGGCCACTCCAGGCCCTCGGCGGCCCACACCGGCGGGAACATCGACGCGGGAGTCAAGCCGGGAATCGTATTGATCTCGTTGACGAAGACCTCACCGGTCGCCTCGACATAGAAGAAGTCGACGCGCCCCATCCCCCGCGCGCCGATGGCCAGGAACGCGTCGCGCGCGTACTCCATGCAGCGGCTCGCGATGGCCTCGGGCACCTCGGCGGGGCAGCGCAACTGGACGGGCGCGAGATACTTGGCCTCGTAGTCATAGAAGGACCCGGTGTGTACGGTCTCGCCAGGCCTGGTCACCTGCACCTCGGCGTTGCCGATCACCCCGCACTCCAGTTCCCGGATCCCTTCCAGCCCTTCCTCAACGATCGCCACACGATCGTAGGCGTACGCCGCCTCGATGCCGGCCGTCAACTCGTCGGCGTCCGTGGCACGGCAGATGCCGATGGAGGAGCCCTGCCGGGCGGGTTTGGTGAACAGCGGGAAGGGCAGCGTGCCGGTGATCTCATCCAGGACGGCCCGCTGGTCATGCTCCCACTGGGCGCGGCGCACCGCCAGGTAGGGCATCTGCGGCAGACCCCGGGCCGAGAAGACGTGCTTCATCTGCCGCTTGTCGATACCGATCGCGCTGGAGGCGACGTCCGCGCCGACGTAGGCCACTCCGTGACTGGCCAGCAGTCCCTGGACCGTGCCGTCCTCGCCATAGGGACCGTGCAGGACCGGGAAGCAGACATCGACCGGCCCGACCTGCTCGCCGGTGAAGTCATCGCGAAAGCGGACCAGCCAGGGCCCCTTCCGCGTCCGCACCAGCGTGACGGTGTCGCCGTCGTCGGGCACTGACGGCAGGGTCCCGTTGCCGGTGTCCGCCACCCCGTCCACCAGGGTCCACCGCCCGTCACGCGTGATGCCCACACAGGTCACCACGTACTGCTCGCGGTCGAGCGCGGCCAGCACCGAGCGAGCCGACAGGCAGGACACCTCGTGCTCGCTGGATCGCCCGCCGAACAGCACGAGGACGCGGGTCTTGGCCGTGGCCCAACGGGTCATGCGAGACCTCCGGAAAGCGCGCCGGGAGCGGGACGGTCCAGGCCGTGGAACTCCGGCTTGGGCTCGCGGGTCATCAGCGCGTGCACCATCTCCTTGGGATCCTGGCCAAGGTGCACCACCTTGACCACGTGCTCGACAATCGGCATCTCCACGTCGCGCTCCTTGGCCATCTCCAGCAGCGCCCGGGAGGATTTGACGCCCTCGGCGACCATGTTCATCTCCGAGATGATGTCCTCCAATCTGCGCCCGCGGCCGATCTGTTCGCCGACGTGGCGGTTGCGCGACTGGCTGCTCATGCACGTGGCGACCAGGTCCCCCATGCCGGCCAACCCGGCGAAGGTCAGCGGGTTGCCGCCATGGGCAAGCCCCAGCCGGGTCATCTCCGCCAGGCCGCGGGTGACCAGCATCGCCTTGGTGTTGTCGCCGAAGCCCATGCCGTGGGCCATACCAGCGGCCAGGGCGATCGCGTTCTTGATCGCCCCGCCCAACTCGACGCCGACCAGGTCGGGGTTGGTATAGACGCGGAAATAGGGGGTGTGACACATCGCCTGGACCCGCCGGGTGGCTTCGGGACCCGTCCCCGCCGCGACGGTGGCGCTCGGCAGGCGGCGCGCGCACTCCATGGCGAGGTTGGGACCGCTGACCACCACCACCCCCTGGTCAGGCACGTCCAGGACGTGGCGGATGACCTCGCTGGCCCGCTTGCGGGTGTGGGGTTCGATCCCCTTGATCAGGCTCACCGAGGTCGCCGACCGGGGGTAGAACTCCGACCAATCCCGCAGGGTCAACCGTAGGGCGTGACTGGGGATCGCCAGCACGACCACCTCGGCACCCTCCAGGGCCTCGGCCGGATCGCCGGTGGCGCGCAACCCCATGGGTAACTCGGCGTCACCCAGGTAGCCGCTGTTGCGATGGTCGCGGTTGACCTCCTCGGCGACCTCGTCGCGGCGGGCCCACAGCACCACGTCTTCGCCCGCGTCCGCGCACAGGACCGAGAAGGCGGTGCCCCACGAGCCCGCGCCCATCACGGCGACCCTGCCCATCGCGGCTCCAGTTCCTCGTCACGCCGTCCTCGCCGAGCGGAGTGTAGTCCGCTCCCTCTCGCACTCCGCACCGGCGGGCGGCCGGGTCTTCGAAGGCGTCGGATCTGGCCGGACGACCGACCTCCTACCATGAGTGGGTGTCCGAGACCCCACCTCCAGCGGCGCTGCCGGCGCCTCGCGGTCGCATTACCGCGATCGTCCCCCTGAAGGCACTGGACAAGGCCAAAGGCAGGCTGGCGGGCGACCTGGATGCCTCCAGCCGCCGGGCTCTGGTGGCCTGGATGTTCGGCCGCGTGATGGCGGCCTGCCATGAGGCCGCGCTCGTCACACGAGTGCTGGTTGTGGCCGGTGACCGGGCCGGCGCGGGCCTGGCCGCGGAGCACGATGCCCAGATCGTGGTGGAGCCGCGGCCGGGCCTACAGCGCGCTCTGGCCACCGCCGAAGCCGTCGCCTCCCGGACGCGCCGGCCCGCCGCCACCCTGGTGGTGGCCGCGGACCTGCCGCTGGCCCTGGGGGCGGACCTGGACCGGGTGTGCGCGGCTGGAGGGGAGTCAGGCGGCGCGTCCTCCCCGCACCCCTGCGGTCCGGCGGTTGTGGTGGCGCCCACCCGGGACGGCGGCACCGGCGCCCTCTACCGGCGGCCGCCTGCGGTGATCGGCACGCGGTACGGCCCCGGCTCGGCTGCGGCGCACCTGCGATTGGCGGCAGCGGCGGGGGTGAACGCGGTGCTGACGCAGGTTCCGGGCCTCGCTTTGGACGTGGACACCGCCGGGCAACTGCGGGAGGCGGCCGGGTTGGACCGCGAGGTGGCCGCCTGGTTGGACCGCGAGGTCGCCTGGACCAGCGCCATGCGCGACCGCCTGACCTCCGGCGCTTGCGCTCCGCCCGAGGGTTAGCTCGGATGCTCGTTCAATGTGCGGTGGTCTTGCGCCTGGCCTCCAAGCCGTGCACCCGAAGCGCGACATCTCGCGGCCCGGGTGCACAGCAGCTCCACGCAACTGACGGGACTGACGGAGCAAGGCCGGTGGTCGCCGGACTGTGCACGTGAGGTGCGAGATACCGCGGCCCCCGTGCGCAGCATCGGTCCGCTCGGGTGGTGCGCACGTGAACGGCGATATTCCGCGCTTCAGGTGCACGCCGGCGGTGGCCGGGAACGGCCCGAAAGTCCCGAGGCCAAGGACGGGCCCGGTTCGGACTCCACAAGTCAACGGTGCTGAGGTCAGTGGTGCGCCGGCGGGGGGCGCAAGTGCGGATACAGTCCGTGGGGAACCCGCACGAGGTCAGGAGCGCAGGGAATGCCGCAGGGGACGGTCAAGTTCTTCGACTACGAGACGAACACCGGCACGGTTCTGCTGGACAACGCCGACGAACTGGCCGTCGATGCCGAGACCTTCGCCGCTTCGGGGCTGCTGGAACTGCGCCTGGGGCAGCGCGTGCGGTTCGACGTGGAAGAGGGCGACAGCGGCCCGCGCATGCGGGACCTGACCATCATCAGCCTCTGAGCGGCCGGGCCGGCGGCCTCGACCGGCGTGCCTGCGACCAGCCGGCCGGGCGGCCGGCGAGAAGACCCGGCAGGATGGGGGGCATGACCGCCACCGTCACCTCCCGGACCCACCCGCCCGCCGCCGCTGTCGTCGGCTGGCTGTCGCTGCTCGGGGCGATCGGGACCGCGCTGCTGAGCGTCAGCCACATGGGCGTGGAAGTTCCGCTGCTGGCGGGGCTTGGACCCGGCGGGACGCGTGCCGTCCCGGTGGCCGCGGTCGGCTTCGCGGTCGCGGCGGTGCTCTACGCCGGGATCGCCTTCGGCGCTTTCCGGCAGGCCTCGTGGGCCTGGACAGCCGGGTTGGTGCTCAACGCCCTGGCCGTGCTCAGCGGCCTGGGCAACTTCCGCGGCGCAGCGAGCGCCACCGGCATCGTCATCGGCGTGCTGACCCTGATCGTTCTGATCAGCCCGGGCGGTCGCCAGGCGCTGCGCCGCAGGCGCTGAGCGGTCGTCCTCAGCGGGGCCAGTCCTCGGGGGGTCCGGCGGCCGGGTCGGTGACCGTGAAACGCCCCTGCTGGCTGACTCCGCGGACGCGCACCAGGCGCTGGCCGCCGGCGCGCTCCAGAGCCGCCACCATGCCCGGCATCGCGGCGATCAGCGAGGCCATCGCCCGGCCCACTCCGGACAGCCCCCTGCCCGCGTCGTGCGGGAAACGCACATGGTGCAGGCCCGACCGCTCGATGGCCCGGCAGGCGGCGGGATCGCGCAACTGGTTTCCTTCGGCGACGACGATGACCTCATAACCAGCCTCGCCGGCGGCTTGCAGCAGCGCGTGATCAGTCCGCCCCCGCCAGCCCAGGTCCTCGACGTGATCGACCGTGTGACCGGGCAGCAGGGAACGCAGCACGCCAGTGATGGCCTGTGGGGCGGTCTCGTCCAGCAGGATCCTCACGCCGCCCGGCTCGCCAGCCGCCGGTCCACGTACACCGCGAAGCGCGTCGCGTCGCGGGCGCCGGGCTCGCTGACCCCGGGATAGATCCCGTTGACCTCTGCCGGGGGCAGGCCATCGCGAACCAGCCCCGCCACGGCGTCATAGGGCACCCGGGTGCCCTTCACCACCGGGTAGCCGCCGAGCACCTCGGGGTTCACGCTGACGTGCTCGCAGGGCTCGCGCAAGGCAAGGACCTCCTGGCCGCGCCGGTCGCGGAATGGGCCGAGCACGTCTTCCCGCACGAACGTCCAGGCCTGCTGGCCGGGCGCCACGACGACGTCGACCGGGTCACCGTGCTCGGGAACCCACAGGATGGCCCGCCCCGCAGCCGCCAGGCGATAGCCGGCCGGATGACGGCCATCGCCCAGCCGTGTCAGGGTGTCCAGAGCGCGGCGGATGCGCTGCAGCGAGGCATCCTCGTCCTCCCGCAGATAGACGAACATGCGCAACGCCAGCAGGTCGCGAAAGGAATAGAGGGCGGGCAGGGCATGGCGGGACTCCGGCCGCAGCAGCGGCCCCCGCCGGCCGTGGGAGCGGGCCCAGTAGCGCAACCGGCGCACGCTGGCCCCGCTCAGCGCGGCGGCGAGCACCGTGGTGAACGCCATCTGCGTGACTCTCCTGCCTGGGCGACGCGCACGGGGGTTGCAACCCCGCGACTGTAGCGCCGCCTGCCTACGGATCACTCGAACGAACGTTCGGATCATAGCAAGGCGAGGAGGCCTGAGACGGGAGCCGCCCCGCCCGGTGTCTCAGGGGCGGAGTAGCGTGGCCCGCTGGACACCGAGCGCGGTGGAGGAGGACATGGATGGCCAGATGGGACGAGGTGACGGCGTCGGCGACGGACTTCGCCGGGGCGGTACGGGCCCGCTTCGACGCGCACCGCCACAAGATCCTTGCGACGCTCCGCGCCGACGGCAGCCCGCGCGTCAGCGGCATCGAGGCCGCCTTCGCCGATGGCGACCTGTGGCTGGGGATGATGGGTGGTTCTCGCAAGGCGCTCGACCTGCGGCGGGACCCGCGACTGGCGCTGCACAGCGCGTCGCTCGACCCGCTCGACGACCCGGAAACGTGGCAGGGCGACGCCAAGGTGTCGGGGCGTGCGGTGGAGGTCACCGACCCGGCGAGGGTCCGCGCCACGATCGAGGCGATGGGCGAGGACCCCGCCGAGACGTCACCGGAGTCGACGCAGATGTTCCGGGTGGACGTGACCGAGGTAACCCTGATCCGCGTCGGCGATCCCGCGGACCACCTCGTGATCGACCTCTGGCGCGAGGGACAAGGGCTGCGCCGGATGCAACGCCGGTAGCAAGGGTTGCAGAACGTGGAGAAGGAGCGGCCCTAAGCCGCTCCTTCTTTGTCCGATATGCGTAGCCCCGATGGGATTTGAACCCACGTTACCGCCTTGAGAGGGCGGCGTCCTAGGCCTCTAGACGACGGGGCCGCAGCTCGGGGGGAAGGACTCGAACCCTCAATAACTGGACCAGAACCAGTCGTGTTACCGATTACACCACCCCCGACCGGCTGTCTCGACGTTACCAGCGAGGTCCTGCCGCGGCAAACGTTCATCAGCCGCTCACCAGGGGCCGAGCCTTCCGAATCCTGTCCAGCAGCAGTGCCTTGTCCAGCAGCGCGAGCGTCTCCGGCAGCGGCGGGCTGACCGCCTTTCCGGCAACCGCAACGCGCACCGGCTGGAAGGTCTTTCCGCGGGACAGCGCGAAGCGCTCGGCGATGCCGTCGAGCGCTCCATGGATTGACGCCGCGTCCCACTCGTCCAGCGCGTCCAGCGCCTCTCCGGCGGCGTCCAGCACCTCGCCGGCGCGGCCCTTCAGGTGCTTGGCCACGGCCTTCTCGTCGTAGGTGACCTCGTCGGTGAAGCAGAAGGCCACCAGCGGCGCCGCCTCGGCAAGCGTCTGGATGCGCTCGCGCAGCAGGGGGGCGAGCTGGAGCAGCAGGCGGGCATGCTCGGGCGACGGAGGCCGCACTACAAGGCCGGCGTCCTCGAAGTAGGGCTGCAGGCGCTCGGCGAGTTGCTCGTCGCTCAGTTCCTTGATGCGGTCGCCGTTCATCGCCCGCAGCTTGTCGGTGTCGAACAGCGCCGGGTTGCGGCCGACCCGATCGAAGCTGAAGCGCTCGGTGAGCTCCTCGGCGCTGAACCGCTCGGTCGTGGCGTCATAGCCCCAGCCGCACAGCGCCAGGAAGTTGACCAGCACCTCGGGCAGGAAGCCCTGACGCCGGAACTCGTCGACCGCGACGGCCCCGTGGCGCTTGGACAGCTTCTTGCGGTCGGCGCCGACGATGATCGGCAGGTGGGCGTAGGACGGCACCACGTTGCTCTCGGGGCGTGCGGGGAAGATGGCGTGGGTCAGCGCTTCGTCGATCAGGCCGTCCCGCAGCAGAAGGTCCCACAGGTGCAGCTGGCGCGGGGTCGCCGAGAGCAGGTCCTCGCCGCGAGCGATCAACGTGATGCCCATGGCCAGGTCGTCCACGGTGTTGGCCAGGAGGTAGGTAGGCGTGCCGTCGGCCCGCTGGATGACGAAATCGCTGATGTCGGCCCACGCGAACTCGATCCGGCCGCGGACCGCGTCGTCGAACGCGACCGTGCCCTCGTCGGGGATGCGGAGCCGCAGCGTCGGCTCACGACCCTCGGCCAGGAACGCCTGGCGCTGCTCGTCGGTCAGGTCGCGATGCGCTCCGTCGTACCCGGGTGGCCGGCCCTGCCGCTCAGCCTCGGCACGAGCCGCAACCAACTCCTCCGGGGTCTCGTAGGCGTCGTAGGCGTACCCGGCCTTCAGCAGCAGGTCCGCCACGGCCGCGTACAGGGAGGTGCGCTCGCTCTGCACGTAGGGGCCGTAGGGTCCCTCCACGCCCGGCCCCTCGTCCCAGTCCAACCCCAGGAAACGCAGGGCTTCGAGCATACCCTCCATGGACTCCCGCGTGGCGCGCGTGGCGTCGGTGTCCTCGATGCGCAGGACGAACGCGCCGTGGTGGCCGCGCGCGTAGAGCCAGTTGTAAAGGGCGGTGCGGGCCCCGCCGACGTGCAGCCAGCCGCTGGGGGCGGGCGAGAAGCGGGCGCGGGGGGTGGGCATCGCTGATCCTCGTCAGATTCATCGGGGTCGGATCGGGTCGGGTCGGGTCGGGGCTGGTCGGGTCGGGTCGGGTCGGGGCTACGGCCTCTCTGAGGCCTCAGCGCTCCGCCCGCAGCAGGCCGTAGGTGTAGGCATCGGCCATCGCCCGCCAGGAGGCCTCGATGATGTTGGTCGACACCCCTACGGTGGTGAACTCCTGCTCGCCGTCGGTCGAGGTGATCAGCACCCGCGTGGTCGCGCCTGTGCCGGCGTTGGCATCGACGATGCGGACCTTGTAGTCGGCCAGGTGGAGCTTGGCCAGCGCCGGGAAGTGCCCCGCCACCGCCGCGCGGAACGCCTGGTCGAGGGCGTCCACGGGCCCGTTGCCCTCGCCGGTGCCGATCAGGCGCTCCTCACCGACCCACAGCTTGATGGTGGCCTCGGCGACGACGCGCCCGTCCCCCCGGCGCTCGACGATAGAGCGGAAGCTCTCCAGGGTGAAGGCCGTCGGCGGCGCCACGCCGCTCTCGTCGCGGATCAGCAGTTCGAACGAGGCGTCGGCGGCCTCGAAGGTGTAGCCCGCATGCTCCAGTTCCTTGACGCGGGCCAGTACACGGTTGACCACGTCGGGACGCTCGGCCAGATCCAGCCCGAAACCGGCACCCTTGAGGACGACGGTCGAGCGGCCCGCCAGTTCGCTGACCAGCAGCCGCAGCGAGTTGCCGACGCGCTCCGGTTCGATGTGCTGGTAGGTGTCGGCGCGCTTGGCCAGGGCGCTGACGTGCAGCCCTGCCTTATGTGCGAAGGCCGCAGCGCCGACGTAGGGAGCCTGGGGGTCAGGGGTGAGGTTCATTACCTCGGCGACGCTGTGCGCCGCGCTGGTGAGATGGATGAGATCGTCGTCGCCGACCACGTCCAGCCCCAGCTTGAGCTTGAGGTTGGCCACCAGGGACACGAGGTTGGCGTTGCCGCAGCGCTCGCCGATGCCGTTGATCGTTCCTTGCACGTGAGTCGCTCCGGCCTGCACCGCGACCAGGGAGTTGGCCACCGCACAGTCCGTGTCGTTGTGGACGTGCACCCCGACCTGGGCAGGTTGGCTGACGCCAGCGGGCGTCACCGCCCGCACCCGATCAATGACCTGCCGCACCACGCGCCCGACCCGGTCGGGCATGGCGCCGCCGTTGGTGTCGCACAGGACGACACACTCGGCACCCGCCTCCACCGCCGCCTCGACCACCGCCAGGGCGTACGCCTCCTGCTCGGCATGCCCGTCGAAGAAGTGCTCCGCGTCGAAGAACACCCGCCGGCCCTCGGATCGCAGCAGCCGGATCGAGTCGGCGACCATGGCCAGGTTCTCATCCAGCGTCGTGCCCAGCGCCTCGGTGACGTGCAGGCTCGAAGCTTTTCCGACCATGCACACGACCTGGGTGGCCGCGTCCAGCAACGCCGCGAGGACGGGGTCGGAGGCCGCGTCGGAGCGCGGGCGGCGGGTCATTCCGAAGGCGGTCAGCAGCGCACGCTCCAGGTGGAGTTCGCCCTCGGCGGCGCGACGGAAGAACTCGGTGTCCTTCGGGTTGGCGCCCGGCCAGCCGCCCTCGATGAAGCCGACCCCCAGCGCGTCGACGGTCTGGGCGACGCGCAGCTTGTCGGCGACCGTGAGGGCGATACCCTCCTGCTGCGTGCCGTCACGGAGGGTTGTGTCGTACAGGTCAACAGCCACGTCATTCCCCAAGGGCTCAGGGGCCGTCGCCGCCGCCGCACGGAAAGGGAGGTTCGACACTGGAGGTCGAGCGCCGCCGCTCCCATGCGCCGGCACCGACCGCCGGTCTACGGGAGCGGTCGAATAATGATGGTCAGCTCAACAGGCACCGCGTGGGCGGTGTCGCAGGCAAGGGCCGATCCGACCGTCATCGCAGGCGAGTGTGACGCACCCTGCCGAGCAGCGCAAGGGGGCGGTCGACGCGAGCGAGCCGGCGGGGCCGGCG
>WHTC01000137.1 GCA_009379795.1 Nitriliruptorales bacterium
GACCTGATTGGGCCGGTCACCCAGCACGTCGTCGAACACCTCCTTGGCGACCGGCACCAGATCGGGATGGGCGACCCAGGTGCCGTCGAACCCGTCGGAGGACTCCCGCTGCTTGTCAGCGCGCACCTTGGCCAGCGCCTGCTCGTTGATCTCAGGATTCCGGCGGCTGGGGATGAACGCGGCCATGCCGCCGAGGGCATGGGCCTGGCGGGCGTGGCACGTACGCACCAGCAGTTCGGTGTAGGCGCGCATGAACGGTGCGGTCATCGTCACCGAGTTTCGGTCCGGCAGGGTGAACTCGGGCTGGTTGCGAAACTTCTTGATGATCGAGAACAGGTAGTCCCAACGGCCCGCGTTCAACCCCGCCGAGTGCTCGCGCAGTTCGTAGAGGATCTCCTCCATCTCGAAGGCCGCGGTGATCATCTCGATCAGGACGGTGGCCTTGATCGTGCCTCGGTCGACGCCGAGGGTGTCCTGGGCGTAGGTGAACACGTCATTCCACAGCCGCGCTTCCAGGTGGCTCTCCAGCTTCGGGAGGTAGAAGTAGGGCCCCGTGCCCTTGGCGCGCAGCCGCTCGGCGTTGTGGAAGAAGTACAACCCGAAGTCCAGCAGGCTGCCCGACACGGGCCCCCCGTCGACTAGCACATGCTTCTCGGGCAGGTGCCAGCCGCGCGGGCGCACGCACAGCGTCGCGACCCTGTCGGGAGCGTCGCCGCTGACCGGCCCGTTGAGGCGGTACTCCCGCCCGTCCGGGCTGGCGAAGGAGATCGTGCCCTCGATGGCCTCGATGAGGTTGCGCTGGCCGCCGATCATGTTGTCCCACGTGGGGCTGTTGGCGTCCTCGAAGTCGGCCATGAACAGGCTGGCGCCCGAGTTCAGTGCATTGATCAGCATCTTGGCGTCGGTCGGGCCGGTGATCTCGACCCGCCGGTCCTGCAGGTCGGCGGGTGACGGGGCCACGACCCAGTCGCCCTCGCGGACCGCGCGCGTCTCAGGCAGGAAGTCGGGCATCGTGCCCGCATCGGTCTCAGCCTGCCGCTTGGCCCGCAGCGCCAGCAGTTCCTGCCGGCGTGGGTTGAACCGCCGGTGCAGGTCGGCGACGAACCCCACCGCCTCGTCGCTGAGGATCGTGTGGTAACCGTCCCGCATCGGTCCCTGAATCTGCACCCCGTTGTTGTTCGCCATTGCCTCGCCTTCCTCACCCGCCAGCTCTTCAGTCCTTCTGTACCGTACCCGGCCGCCGCCAACCCGCTCCTGCCGGGCACCGCCTCAGCCAGGCTTTTCACGTTCCTTTCACGCAGGTGCTGCAGTCTCGCCATGGCCGCTTGACCGCTTGCGTCACATCGACGTGCGACCGACGGCAGGAGGCCATGTGTCCGCAATCCTCGCGCATGGTGGGCAGATCACCTGGGACGAGATCATCTACATCATCACCGCAGTCAGTGTTCTGGTGCTGGTGACGAGGTCGAGGGTGCGGCGGTCGCCGCGCGCGGGCGACCAACCGGTCGCCGACGACGACCGTGACCGCGAGCGCACATGGGCGACCGCAACAGGACGGTCCGGGCGCCCACCCCGGCGATGAGCACAAGGACGAAGCAGAAGCGCGCACAGCAGCGCGCCAGGGCGGGCCATCCGAACCGGAAGGCTCCCGCGGCCGCGTCGCGCCGGCCCGCCGGCGGCCGACGGCCTCCGCCCGTGGCCGTTGCCGACCGGGTGGCCTTCGGCGACCCGGTGCTGCGCTGGACCGCCGTGCTGTCCCTGGGGAGCGCAGGAGTCCTGCACGCCGCGGTGGTCGCACCGCATTACGGCGAATGGGCCGCCGCGGCGTGGTTCTTCGTCGTTCTGGAAGCCACGCAGATCGGGCTGGGGGTGGCGCTGGCCGCACGACCCTCCCGGGTGTTCTGCCGTGCGGCCATTGCCGTCAGCGCGGGGGCGCTCACCGTGTGGGGCGTCTCGCGAACGGTGGGGATGCCGTTCGGGCCCGAGGCCGGCGTGGTCGGACCGGTCGGCTTCGTCGACCTGGTCACCGCGGTCCTCGAACTGCTCACGATTGCCGTCCTCGTTCTCGTGCTCCGCGCTCCCGGCAACGCCGGGGGTGACTACTCGGGGACCGTCGTGGCACAGATCGCGATGATCGGCGTCTGCATCACCGCCCTGACCCTGCACGCGATGTCAGAAGGCGTGGTCGACCACCCACTTGCGGCCGACCCGCCCGCCGTTGCCGAAACGCCTGAGCAGGACGACGCACCAGGCGACGAGCAGAGTGAGACGGTGGGGATTCCCAGCGGGTCGGTCGACGCGTTGACCGCACGGACCGAGGCAGACGCAACGGCCCAGCTGACCGCCGTGACGTTGGAGGCCCAGACCTCGGGCTACGACCGGCCGGAGCTCGATCTGCCCGCCGGTGCGCAAGCGGTGCTCAGTTTCACCAACAGCGACACCGAGCAGCACAACGTCTCGCTGTACACCACGGACGACGTCGGGACCGTGTTCAGGGGCGCGTTCATCGACGGCGGCCAATCAATCGACTACCCGTTCACCGTGCCCGACGCCGGCGAGTACCGCTACCTGTGCGACCTGCACCCGTGGATGGACGGCACCCTGACCGCCACGCCCTGAGAGGTCACCGGCCGCCAGGTTCGGTCAGGTTTCCCGGCTGCCGTGGGCTGCCCGCGCAAATCCGCGGGGGAGCTTGCCGAGCCCTCGTCAGGTGCCGACGCCCCTCGCCGAGTTCGGTGCGCACCCGCTCCACGTGCCGGACGCGTGCCGGAGCGCCGCACTCCCGGAAGATGAGCCGCGCCTGCTCGAAGGTCTGCTCGGCATCCGGCCTGGCGCCGATGGAGCTCAGGAGGTCCGCACGCACGACCAGCGCCTCCGCGTGCAGGAAGGGGAGGCTCCCCGCGGCGGTCATCGCCGCGGCACCCGCCAGATCAGCGGCGCTGTCGAGCGCGCCCTGAGCGGCGAGCATCCGGGCCCGGCCGAGCAGCAGCGCCCAGCGCTCGCGAAGGCTCGCGTCTCCCGCCGCGAGGCGTTGGGCGGCGTCGAGATGGCGCTGCGCGGCGAGCGGCTCGCCAGCCGCCTCCAGCGCGGCGAGGCGCGCGGCGACTTCCGGGACGAGCGCGGTGACGTTCGTCGTGGCGGAGTCGTGGACGACGGTCCGGAGCCTGTGGGTGGCGTCCGTCCATGCCCCCCGGGCGGCTGAGAGCACCGCGGCGTACAGGCGCACGAGCTGGGAGAAAAGCGGGCCCTCCCAGACGTTGCGGCAGTGCGCGGCCTGCGCCGCCGCGGATGAGAACATGCCCCGCTCGGTCAGTACCTTGACGGCCGCCCATCGCCACGCACGCTCCCCACGAGGCCGCTTCAGCTGTGGCCAGACCCTGCGGCCACAGGTCGCCGAACTCTGGATCTCCACCGTCGTGCAGTGCGAGACAGAGCATCAGCCCGGACTCGCAGCGCAGCAGCCCGGCGCCGCTGTCGACGGCCAGCCTCCACGCCTGCCGCAGCGGCTTCACCGGCGGCTGGGAGCCAAGCCACAACTCGGGTTCCCAGCGTCGCAGCAGCGCGGTGGCGAGCAGGGCGGGTCTGCCCATGCCCTCAGCGAGCAGCACCGCTTGTCCAGCCTGTTCCCGTGCCGCCAGCAGCCGGCGCTGCGGCACAAGGACCATCCCGGCCAGGCGCGTACGGGCCGTGACCTGGGCCTCGGTGTCTCCCGCCTCGTCGGCCATGGCGAGGGCTTCGGTCAGCACCGGCTCGGCGGCTTTCGGAGAGCGCAACGCCATCATGCTGCCGATGGCGAGCTTCGTGCGGATGGTCTCGGCGACGGGCTGGCCTCCGACAGCCTGCGCGCGCCGGTACCAGTCACCGGCATCGGCCGTGGCCGCGGAGGCCGGCAATTCGATGTCGCCACGCCGGCGGTAGAGGCGCGGCAGTGCGCCTGGCGTGGTGCGGGTCGCGAGGTCGATCGCCTCGTCGAGCGCGGCTCGTGCTTCGGGCCCCGATCCGGTGGCCTGGCAGGCGCTGGCGAACTCCTCCAGCAACTCGATCCGCCCCGCGTCGGTGATCTCAGCCAGGCCGGTAAGCCCCAGCACGCTGATGAGCAGCCGCCGGGCGTCGCGATAGCGGCCCTGCGACAGCGCCAGCCGTGCCGCGACGAGCGCCGTGGAACAGGCTCGCCGAGTCTCGCCCGCACGCAGCAATTGATCCAGCCGCTGGTCGTCGTCGAGGTCTGGCCATTCAGCAACCGCGGCATGCACCCTCCGGCGCGCGCTGGGGCTGACCCATTCGTAAACCCCGTCATACAGGATGCGGCTTGCAAAGCGATACCGCTCGCCGCTCCGAAGGAGCAGCCCATAGTCCTCGAGCGCGTCCAGGGCCTGCTCGAGCTCGCCGTTCACCATGCCCGCGAGCGCGTCGAGGTGGCGGTGGCTGAACGCTTCCCCCACCACCGACGCGATCTGGATCACCCGCTCCTGGGCGGGTGTGAGCAGGGCCCGGAACTGCTCGAGCCGCGCGGCCTCCGTCCCGTCATCCTCCCATTGAGCGGTCACCAACGGCTGGGAGCCGCCGGCCGAGACGGTGCTGCTCCGGGTGCGCGCGAGCTCATCCACGAGGGGCCCCGGCAGGCCCCCGCTGACATCGAAGAGATGGTTGAGCAGCGCGGGATCAGGCCGGCCACCGAGCGCCGCCGTGGCGAGCTCGGCAGCCTGGCCCGGCGTAAGCGGGCCCAGCTCGACGTGTACTCCCAGGCAGGAGTCCGCCAGACCATCCACCAGTTGCCGGATGGCGTCTCCGGCGCCTACCAGCGGAGGGATGGCGGCGAGCAGGACGTGGCCCGGCCCGGCGCGAGTGATGGCCGCCCGCAGGGCCAGCAGGCATGGGGGATCGGTGTGAAGCTCCTCGACCAGCAGCGCTGCCGGTCCGGCACGCTTGGTCATCCCGGTGACCGACGCGACCAGCCCCTTGCCGCCCCCGCTTGCCACATCGAAGCGCTCGAGCGGCAGGTTGGCCGCGGCACACACTTCCTGGATGAATCGCGTTCTGCCTGCGCCTGGCGCGCCGCTCACGATGACGGCGAGACCGCTGCCGTCCTCGCGGGCGCTTCGAAGACCGGCGCGCACGGCGGCGAGCGCCTCCGCTCTGCCGACGAACGGCAGCCGTGGTGCGGCCTGGGGAAGCCTCAGCAGCTCAAGGTGCGCGGCCTCCGTCTCGGGCGACGGGTCGGCGCCGAACTCTTCCGCCAGGGCGCGCCGGCACTGATCGTAGGCGCGCTGGGCCCGCTCCGTCTCCCCAAGCAGCGCATGGGCCCGCATCATGACGCGATACGCCCGCTCACAGCCCGCGTCGACCTCGATGGTCCAGCGCGCCCACCGGATCGCCTTCCGCGCCCAGCCGAGATCGCATGCCGCCGCCGCCGCGGCGGCGTGCAGGTCGATGTGCAGCAGACGGAACCGCTCACGCTCGAGGACGAACATGTCCACCTCGGCCTCGTCGGCGCAAAGGTCCCCCCCGTACAGCCCCCGCGCGCGGCGGGCGAGCCGCAACCCCTCGACGGGGTCCCCGTGCTCGAGACGCTGCATCGCCTCCCCCGCCAGCGTCTCGTAACTGATCGCGTCCACCCACACGCCCTTGAGCAGCAGCCCGTCCTCCACCCGCTCCAAAGCGTCAGCGCCCAGCACCCGACGGATCTGGTAGATCGCCGCCCGTAGGCTTGCCGCCCCCGCTCCTCAGCGACATCCGGCCAGAGCGCCTCAAGCAGCTCATCGACACCCACCACCTGGCCGACACGGACCCCGACCATCTTGAGCAACTGACGAGTCTTGGACGTACGCCATTCCCGGTAGTCCACCGGCGTCCCGTCAGCCCGCTGCACTCGCATCGGCCAGAGAAGCCGGATCCGCGCAACCGCAAGCATGACGCCCTCCCCCGCTACAGCCCGCTGCTCCCCCTGCCCGCCAGACCGCAATATACCGTATGCCCCTTCTAAGAGACATTAGAATGCGTTCCTGCGCTCTGCGGTCGGCGAGCGTATGGGAGTGTTATGCGAGGCGTTTCCGCAGGTCACAACCTTCCGATACGCACTGACGTGCCGAAGGTTAGAACTACGCGGGCTAGTGAGAAGCTACTCCCCCCGGCGCGCGCGGCTTGTGATTCACCAGTGCACATCGGTGATGAACTGCGACAGCATCTTGTGCGGCCACCCTGAGTGCGTCATCCACGCCGGCTCGTCGCCCACCGGCGCGCCAGCGCGATGAACGCCGCGGCTGGCTGTTACTTCTTGGCGGTCTCGAAGTAGGGGTTGGTGCCGGCGGCGTGGTCGGTGACGTCCACGACCTTGGCGATCTCCGGCACCGCCTCGCGCAGCGCCACCTCGATGCCCTGGTTCAAGGTCACCGACGCCATCCCGCAGCCCTGGCAGCCGCCGGACAGCCGCAGGTAGGCGGTGTCGTCCTCGACGGCGACGAGCTCCGCCCGTCCCCCGTGGGAGGCGATTGAGGGGTTGATCTGCCGCTCGAGCACCTGCAGGACCCGCTGGGGCACATCACCGGACAGGTCCATCGGCGGCTTGCTGCCAACCGCGGGACTGGCGCTCGGGGGCCTGTTGGGGTTGTCGAGGAGGATGCCGCCGGTCTCCAGGTCACCTGAGCGGTCCAGGGTCGCGCCGCGCAGCGCGTCGATGCTGCCCGCCGGCACGACGACCGGCAGGTCGTCATGGTGCTGGACCGCGTCCTCGGGCGTCGCGCGGTCAAGCAACTGCAGGTACATGTTGTACTCGTAGGCCCCGCCGGACACTCCCGTCACCTCCAGCCACAGCGCGAGCTGCTCGGCGTTCGGGTCGCGGGAGCGGAACCACAGCGCCTTCTCCCGGGCCGCGCCGGTGACGGTGAGGACCGGCCCTTGATCGGTCATGGCGCACCTACTCGATCGTTTCGGGGGCGTACTCGCGGGTGCGGACTACCCTATCGCGCATGGCCCGTGTCCTGCTCCTGCTGCCGTCGGCGACGTACCGGGCCGCCGACTTCATGGCCGCGGCCAAGGCGCTCGGCGTCGAGGTCGTGGTGGCCTCCGACCACCGTCAGACGCTGGCCGGGGTGATCGGCGACCGCGCGCTGCGCATCGACCTGCGCCACCCGCCGTCCGCCACCGAGGCGATCGTGGCGCACAGTCGGCGCGTCCCCCTGGACGCGGTCGTCGCCGTGGACGACCAGGGGGTGAGCGTGGCCGCGCTGGCGGGTGCCCGCCTCGGTGTGGCCGCCAACCCACCCGAGGCGGTGGCCGCCACCCGCGACAAGGCCGCGCTGCGCCGCGCGCTCGACGCCGCAGGCGTGGCCCAACCCACATTCCGCGTGGCCCGCCCCGGCGACGACGTCGCCAGGCTGGCCGTCGAGGTCGGGGTGCCGTGCGTGGTGAAGCCCGTGTCGCTGTCGGCCAGCCGCGGAGTGATCCGCGCCGAGGCTCCCGCGGAGGCGGCCACGGCCGCCGAGCGGGTACGCGCGATCGTGTGCGAGGATGAGCAGGACCCCCCCGTCCTCCTGGTGGAGTCCTATGTCCCCGGCGCCGAGGTCGCCGTGGAGGGCCTGCTGCGCGGCGGCGCCCTGGAGGTGCTCGCCGTCTTCGACAAGCCCGACCCGATGGAGGGGCCCTACTTCGAGGAGACGCTGCTGGTCACGCCGTCGCGCCTGCCCGCTCCCGCGCAGCGCGCCGTCGTCGAGGCCGTGCGCGACGCCACCGCCGCGATCGGCCTCGTCGAGGGGCCGGTGCACGCCGAGCTGCGCATCCGCCCCGACGGCGGGGTCGCCGTGCTCGAGCTCGCCGCCCGCTCCATCGGCGGGCTGTGCTCGCGCACGCTGCGGTTCGGGATGGGCGTGTCCCTGGAGGAGGTCATCCTGCGCCACGCCCTCGGGCGGCCGGTCGACGCGCTGACGTCGGCGTTCGACGCCTCGGGCGTGATGATGCTGCCGATCCCCCGGGCCGGGACCCTGGTCGCAGTGCGCGGCCAGAACGCGGCGCGCGCCGTGCCGGGTGTGGCGGGTCTGGAGATCACCGTCCCCCGCGGTCGGCCGGTGCGCCCCCTGCCCGAGGGCGACCGCTACCTCGGCTTCCTCTTCGCCCGCGGGGAGACCCCGGCGGCGGTCGAGCGGGCGCTGCGCGCCGCCCATGGCCACCTCGACGTGGTCATCGAACCGTGAGCGCTGCGCCCGCGAATCACGGCTAGTGTGGCCGCGATGCGCATCCTGCTCGTGTCCACCTACGAGATGGGCCACCAGCCGTTGCACGTGGCGTCGCCCGCGGCGGCGCTGCGGATCACTGGCCACGACGTGGCCTGCCTGGACCTGTCGGTGCAGCCCTGGGACCCCATGGCGTTCGAGGCCGCCGACGCCGTGGCGTTCAGCGTCCCGATGCACACCGCGATGCGCCTGGCGATGCGCGCCGCCGAACAGGTACGCCGCGCCCGCCCCGATGTGCCGGTCTGCTTCTACGGGCTGTACGCGCCGGTGAGCCGGGACCTCACGATCGGACGGCTGGCCGACCACGTGTTCGCGGGCGAGTACGAGCCTGCGCTGCTGGCGTGGGCCGGTGGGCTCGGCGCCGCGCAACCTGTCATCGGGCTGGGCCGGGGCCGCGGGACCTTCCACCTGCCCGCCCGAGACCTCCTCCCGCCGCTGGAGGACTACGCGCACCTGGCCATCGACGGCCAGGAGCGCCCGGTCGGCGCGGTCGAGGCCACCCACGGCTGCAAACACGTCTGCCGCCACTGCCCGGTCCCCACGGTCTACGACGGTGCGTTCCGGGTGGTCGACGAGCAGGTCGTGGCCGCCGACATCGACCAGCTGGTAGCGGCCGGGGCACGCCACATCACCTTTGCCGACCCCGACTTCCTCAACGGTCCCACCCACGCCCTGCGGGTCGTCCGTGCCCTGCACGAGC
>WHTC01000095.1 GCA_009379795.1 Nitriliruptorales bacterium
CTGGGCGCAGGCTCCGGCATCCCAGGGCTGGGCGAGCAGGAACACGGCGACGTTCACCGCGAGTATTGTCAGCGTCCAAACGGGCCGGCGCCGCGTAGGGTTCTCGTCAGCGATCGGGATGACCACGCCCGTAAGCCTAGCGAAGGCGTGGGGCGGCCTGGCTGGTGGGGGCTCGGCCTGCCCGGGCGCAGCCTGCCCTATGCTTCGTCATCCGGGAAAGACCGGCACCAGGATGTCCCCGACGAGGTCGGCGGTGTGTCGCAGGACCCGGGAGGATCGATGTGAACACGACCTGGCAGCGCTACCTGGACCTTGCCAACGGGCTTGGGCGGGTGACGCAACGAGGAGCCGAGAGGGCGGTGAAGACGCTGGTCAAGCAGGGTGAGATCGCCGCCGACCTGGCTGAGCGAGCGGTCGATGATCTGCTCACCCGCTCCGAGGCCAACCGCCGGGCGGCGCGCACCATGGTCGAATCCGAGATGGAACGGGCCATCGCCCGCCTTGGTCTGGTCCGCCAAGAGGAGGTCGAGCGCCTGCGTTCCAGGATCGAGCACCTGGAGTCGCAGGTGGCCGCGGCCGATATCCCACCCGAGAACTGACCGGAGGCGCAGCATGGCGGATCAGATCCCCGACCTGTTGGCGCGGCTCGCCGCGCTCGACGACGCCCCCGTGGCCGGGCACCCCGACGTCCTGGAGGCGGTCCATCGCGAGTTGTTGGCCGAACTCGAGGAGTTGGCCGGCGGGACCGCCCCCCCGCGCGACGCGCCCGGGCAGGAACCGCGGGGCTGAGCGCCGTTGCCACCACGCCGGGTACGGCTGGACGCTGAATTGGTCCGGCGGGGGCTGGCAGCCAGCAGGACCGAGGCCCAGCGGTTGATCGCCGAGGGTCGCGTGACCGTAGGCGGCGCGCCCGCGGGCAAGCCGGCGACCCTGGTCGCGCCCTCTCAGGCGCTGGTGGTGCGGGGTGAGGCCCGGCAGTGGGCCTCACGCGGCGGGCACAAACTCGCGGGCGCGCTCGAGGCGTTCGCCATCAGCCCCAGCGGCCGCCACTGCCTGGACGCGGGCGCGTCGACCGGTGGTTTCACAGACGTCCTGCTGAAGGGCGGGGCGGCACGTGTGCTGGCGGTGGACGTGGGCTACGGGCAACTCGATTGGCGCCTGCGCAGCGACCCCCGAGTGGTCGTGATGGAGCGCACGAACGTCCGCCATCTGGGCCCCGGCGACCTGTCGCCCCCGTCGCCGTCGCTGGTCGTCGCCGACCTGTCGTTCATCTCCCTGCGGCTGGTCCTGCCCGCCCTGGCCGCGGTCGCCGCGCCGGAAGCGGACTTCGTGCTGCTGGTCAAACCGCAGTTCGAGGCGGGGCCGGAGCGGGTGGGCAAGGGCGGGGTGGTGCGCGACCCCGAGGTCTGGCGGCACGCATTGGTCCAGGTCGTTGCCGCCGCTGCCGAAGCCGGCCTGGGGCTGGCGGGGGCGACGGTCTCCCCGTTGCCGGGACCGGCCGGCAATGTGGAGTTCTTCCTGCACCTGCACGCGGGTGCCTCCCCCGACCAGGCTGTCCTGGACACTGCCATGGAACAGGGTCTGGCGCTGCGAGCGACCTCCGCGAGCGAGGGCTGAGCTCCCGACGCCTCCGGGGACGGTGCTCCCGCGGCCGCCGCCGATTCCCCGAAACCATTACCATCCTGCAGGTGAGCGTGAGCGGGAATGCGATGACACCCTCCCCGAACAAGGTCGTGGGCCTGGTCGTGCACGGGGGCAGGCCCACAGCATGCGAGGCGGCGACCGCTGCGGCCCGGCAGCTCGCCGAGACCGGCGCGCAGGTGGTCGGCGTGCGAGGGGACGCCTGGTCCGACGCGTCCGCGGAGTTGCGGGAACCCGGGGCGTTCGGAGCAGGGCTGGATGTGGCGGTGGTCATCGGGGGGGACGGCACCTTCCTGCGCGCGGCCTACCTGGTGCGCGACCAGGGCGTGCCACTGCTCGGCGTGAACCTGGGACGGTTGGGCTTCCTGTCTGAGATCGAGGTCATGGACATCCCCGCGATGGTGCAGCGCGTCGTCGCCGGCGACTACCAGGTCGAGGAGCGCATGACGCTCTCGGTCGAGGTGCGTGATGAGCACGGCGGCCTCATCGGTCACAGCTGGGCACTGAACGAGGCCTCGATCGAGCGCACGGTCCCTCAGCGCCTGATCGTGCTGGAGGTTCTGGTGGGGGAGCGGACGTTCGCCAGCCTGCCGACCGACGCGGTCGTCTGCGCCACCCCGACGGGTTCCACGGCCTACGCCTTCAGCGCTCGTGGGCCGATCCTGTCGCCCCTTGTCGACGCGATCGTGGTGGTCCCGGTCGCGCCCCACTCGCTGTTCGACCGTACGATCGTGGTCGACCCCAACGAGACCGTGACCGTGCGGCCGGTCGACGGCGACAACGCCTGCGTGGTCTCCACCGACGGTCGCGAGTCGTTGCCGGTGCCGAATGGTGGGTCGGTGCGCGTCCTGCGGGGCGAGTCCCCGGTCAGGATGGCCCGCCTGGTCCCCTTCGATTTCTACGGCCGGGTGCGCCAGAAGTTCGGACTCCGGTAGCGAGCCGCCCCTCGGTATCCCCAGGCGGTCGAGGCGCTTGCGGGGAGCTGGCGGGTCGGCTGCTTACACTGCTGGCGTGCTCGAGGAGCTGTACATCCGCGACATCGGTGTCATCGACGACGTCACCCTGCGCCTGGAACCCGGGTTGACGGTGGTGACCGGCGAGACCGGCGCCGGCAAGACCATGGTGGTCTCGGCGCTGCAGTTGCTCACCGGATCCCGAGCAGACAGTGACCAGGTCCGGCACGGCGCTGGCCTGGCCCTCGTCGAGGGACGCTTCCGCCCCCCGCCCCCCGGTGCTGACGAATGGCTGCGGGAGGGGGACGACGAGTTGGTGGTCTCCCGGGAGATCGCCTCGGCAGGCCGGAGCCGCGTGCGCGTGTCGGGCCGCCTCGCGCCGGTCTCGGCGCTGTCCCAGCTGACCGGTGCGATCGTGGAACTGCACGGCCAATCCGACTCCGCCCGCCTGGCCGAGTCCGCCGTGCAACGCGAGCTGCTCGACCGCTCCGGCGGCGCTGAGCTGAGTTCGGCACGGACTGATTACCAGGAGGCGTACCGCGCCTGGGTAGCGATGCGCGAGGAGCTGGAGGCGCTGCGCGGTGGCGAGCGTGACCGCGCGCGGGAGGCCGACCGGCTGGCGTTCGAGCTCAGCGAGATCGACGCCGTCGACCCCAGCCCGGGCGAAGAGGCAGAGATCGATGCCGAGTTGCGCCGTCTGGAGCATGCCGAGGCGCTGATCGCCTCCGCGACCGCCGCGGCGTCCGCCGTCGCCGACGACGGCGGAGCCCGCGACGCGCTCGGCTCGGCGGTGGCGGCGCTGCGAGCGGTCGAGGGGGTGGACGACAAGCTGGAGACGCTGCGTGCTCGGGCCGAGGGCGTGGCCGCCGAAGCCCAGGACCTGGCCCTGGAGCTGTCCGCCTACACCGACGAGATCGAGCTGGACCCCGGGCGGCTGGAGGAGCTGCGCAGCCGCCGAATGGCCCTGGCGGGGCTGCTCCGTAAGTACGGTCCGGATGCCGCCGCGGTGGTCGCCTATGCCGAGGAGGCGCGCGAACGCCTTGCCGCGCTGGCCGGCGGCGACGAGCGCCGCGCCGCCCTGGAGATCGAGACCGAGGACCTGGCGATCAGGGTCGCCGACCTGGGCAAGCAGCTTGCCGAGCGGCGCCGGATCGAGGGCCAGCGGTTGGCGACCGCGGTCGAGGGGCATCTCGCCGAACTGGCGATGCCGGCGGCCCGCATGACCGTGGCGGTCGAGGACGCCGACCCGGGTCCGCTCGGTGCCGATCGGGTGGCCTGCCTGCTGGCGGCGAACATCGGTGAGCCCGCCCTGCCGCTGGGCAAGGCCGCGTCGGGCGGTGAGCGCAGCCGGGTGGCAGTCGCTGTGCGCCTGGCCCTGGCCGACGCGGATGACACGCCGGTGCTGGTGTTCGACGAGGTGGACGCCGGCATCGGCGGGGCCGTGGCGCTGGAGGTGGGCCGCAAGCTGGCGCGGCTGGCGCAGGGTCGCCAGGTGCTCTGCGTCACCCATCTCGCCCAGCTCGCCGCCTTCGCTGACGCCCATTACGTGGTCTCCAAGGCCACGATCGACGGGCGCACGGTTGCCGCGGTGGAGGCGCTGGGTGAGCGTCAGCGCGTCGTCGAGTTGTCGCGGATGCTGTCCGGGACGCCGGACAGTGCGGCCGCGGCGCGCCACGCCGAGGAGTTACGCGCGACCGCTCTCACCGAGGCGGATGCCGCCGCGGATCATTGAGCAGAGGGTCACCGTGATGCTACGGTGGCCGAGGCCGCGCGAGTCGGCTCCCCGCACCGCCGGCGTTCTTCCCCTGCAACCTATTGAGGCCGTGATCCCCGTGCTCGCAAGTCCTGGGGCTCCAGCCACCGGTTCGCCGTGCGGCGTGCGCCAGCGCAAGAGGGAGGCAGGACGGTTTGGCCAAGCACATCCTGGTGACGGGTGGGGTGTCGTCCTCGCTGGGCAAGGGCATCACGGCAGCATCACTCGGTCGTCTGCTCAAAGCTCGTGGCCTTCGGGTCACGATGCAGAAGCTCGACCCCTACGTGAACGTCGACCCCGGAACGATGAATCCGTTCCAGCACGGGGAGGTGTTCGTCACCGAGGACGGTGGCGAGACCGACCTTGATCTGGGACATTACGAGCGCTTCATCGACGAGAACCTCCACCGCAACTCGTCGGTGTCCACCGGGCAGATCTACTCCTCGGTCATCGCCGGCGAGCGTCGCGGTGACTACATGGGGGAGACCGTCCAGGTCATCCCGCACATCACCGACGAGATCAAGCGCCGGATCCTGAGCCTGGCCGAAGGGGCCGACGTGGTGATCACCGAGGTCGGAGGGACCGTCGGTGACATCGAGGGCTTGCCGTTCCTGGAGGCCATCCGCCAACTGCGCTACGAGGTCGGCCGCGAGAACATCTGTTACGTCCATTGCGCGCTCGTCCCCTTCATCGCTCCGACTGGCGAGTTGAAGACCAAGCCGGCGCAGCACTCGGTGCGCGAGCTGCGCTCCATCGGGATCCAACCCGACGCGCTGGTCTGCCGCAGTGATCGTCCCCTTCCCCGCGAGCTCAAGAGCAAGATCGCCCTGCTCAGCGACATCGACATTGACGGGGTCGTGTCCGCCCACGACGCCGAGTCGCTCTACACCGTCCCATTGGTGCTCCGGGCCGAGGGGCTGGACACGTTCGTCGTGCGCCGTCTGGGGCTGGACCCGACCGTCGAGCCGGATCTGTCGGACTGGACCGCGATGGTGGCGCGCGCCCTCAACCCTCGGGACACGGTGCGGATCGCCGTGGTCGGCAAGTACGTGTCGCTGCCCGACGCCTACCTGTCGGTGGTCGAGGCGTTGACCCACGGGGCGGCCCACCACGGCATCGAGGTGGAGAGCGTCTGGATCAGCGCGGACGAGTTGCGGGAACCGGCGGCGGTTGCGCGGACCCTGCGCAGGGTGCACGGCATCGTCGTGCCCGGCGGCTTCGGGGAGCGGGGGATCGAGGGCAAGGTGGCGGCGGCCCGCTACGCCCGCCAGCATCAGGTCCCCTATCTGGGCCTGTGCCTGGGCCTGCAGGTCGCCGTCATCGAGTTCGCCCGCCACGCGCTTGGGCTTTCTGGCGCGCACTCGACCGAGTTCGCACCGGACTGCGAGGACCCCGTCGTCGACCTTATGGCGGACCAGCGTGACGTGCGGGACCTCGGCGGTACGATGCGCCTGGGCGTCTACCCCTGCAGGATCGCCGAGGGCAGCCGGGCGGCCGCCGCCTACGGCGAACCGGTGGTGTACGAGCGCCACCGCCACCGCTATGAGGTGAGCAACCGCTACCGCGATCGGATGTGCGAAGCCGGCATGGTGTTCAGCGGCGTCTCGCCGGACGGCCACCTGGTCGAGATGCTGGAGTTGGCCGACCATCCCTGGTTCGTCGCCAGTCAGTTCCACCCCGAGTTTCGATCCCGGCCGAACCGTCCGCACCCGCTGTTCCGCGATCTGGTCGCCGCCGCCTACCAGCGCATGCTCGAACAGCAGGGACGCCTGCCCGAGCCGGAGCCAGAGCCCGAACCGGCGACCGTGACCGTCTGAGCGTTGCTCACCGCCCGCCGAGGCGCTTGCCCTTCGCCTCCTCATCCGCGAGCCGTCGCCGGCGCGAGCGAGCCCGCATCCGGGCGCGGGCTCCGGAGGCGGCCCTGCTGGCCTGCCCTCTGGCCCAGCGCTCGGCCCGGCGTGCCCAGGGGAACTCCAGCGACAGGATGGCCAGGCCCAGCACGATCACGAGCAGGCCGGGGCCGGGCAGGGCGAGGAGCACGATCCCGGCGCTCAACACCGCCAGGCCGAGGACGCCGATGACGACCTTCCTGGCGATCGATGTGACACCCCGGTCACCGGATCCTGTCGTCACCACTCCTCCTGGCATGAACGCTGCGGCCATTCTTCCGTATGCGGGGCACTTCCTCTACGCCCGCTAGTCTCTTCTCGTGAGCGGCTATCGCGTTGAGGAGTCCCGCCGCGCCTTCGAAGGGCGGTTGTCGACCGTCCGGGTGGATCGGGTGCACATGCCCGACGGCAGCGTGGCCGAGCGGGAGATCGTCGAGCACCCCGGTGCGGTGGCGGTCGTGGCGGTGGACGACGACGGTCGCGTGATACTGCTTCGCCAGTACCGGCACGCGCTGCGCGACTACGTGGTGGAGGTTCCCGCCGGCAAGCTGGATGAGGACGGTGAGCGGCCGGAGGAAACCGCTCGCCGTGAGCTGATCGAGGAGGTCGGGCTGGACGCGGCCGAGCTCACGGAACTGGTGCACTTCCACAACTCTTCGGGCTGGACCGACGAGTCGACGACCGTCTACCTGGGCACCGGGCTGCGCGAAGCCTCGGCCGATGGCTTCGCCCCCAAGGCGGAGGAGGCGGACATGGAGGTGTTCCGCCTCCCGCTGGGCGAAGCGGTGACGATGGCCCAGCGTGGGGAGATCGTGGACGCCAAGACGCTGATCGGCCTGCTGTTGGCCGCCGCGCGTCTCAACTGACTGAGCTCGCCTGTTGCGCGACGCCCCTCCGCAGCCCCCGCAGGACGTCGTCTTCGTACACTACGACGGACAGCCCGTGACAACGGCGTCACGGGACTGGCGAGAGGATTCCTGTCGTGCGCGTCGGTGTTCCTGTTGAGATCAAAGCCGACGAGTACCGGGTGGCGATCACTCCTGCCGGGGTGCGCGAGCTCACCCTCCAGGGCCACGAGGTGCTGGTGCAGTCCGGCGCCGGGAACGGATCGGCGCTGTCCGACGAGGACTACGCCGCCTCCGGCGCCAAGTTGGTCGGCACCGCCGAGGAGACCTGGGGCGAGGCCGATCTGATCCTGAAGGTCAAGGAACCGCTGGAGCCGGAGTTCGGCCACCTGCGCTCGGGCCTCACGCTGTTCACCTTCCTGCACCTGGCCGCTGCCCGCCCTCTGACCGAAGCGCTCGTCGACTCGGGGTGTACGGCCATCGCCTATGAGACTGTGCGCGGTCACGACGGCGGGCTGCCTCTGCTGGCACCGATGTCGGAGATCGCCGGGCGGATGGCGCCGCAGGTCGGTGCGAGTGAGCTGGAGCGTCCGCGTGGCGGCCGCGGCGTGCTGATGGGCGGCGTGTCCGGGGTCGCACCGGCGCATGTGGTGATCGTGGGCGCGGGGACCAGCGGGCGCAATGCCGCCTGGATCGCGGCGGGGATGGAGGCCCGGGTCACGATCCTGGATCTCGATGTCGACAAGCTGCGCTTCATCGACTCCGTCCACAAGGGCCGCATCACGACCCTGGCGTCCAACCGGCTGACGCTCGAGGAGCAGGTGGTCCACGCCGACCTGGTCATCGGCGCCGTCCTTGTGCCCGGCGCCCGAGCGCCGCAGGTGATCACTGAGGCGATGGTCTTCTCGATGCGCCCCGGCTCGGTCCTGGTGGACATCTCGATCGACCAGGGGGGCTGCGCGGAGACCAGCACGGTCACCAGCCACCACGACCCGACCTACCTCAAGCACGGCGTGGTCCACTACGCTGTCGGGAACATGCCTGGCGCGGTGCCACGCACCTCGACGTACGCCCTCACCAACGTGACGCTGCCCTACGTCGGGCGTCTGGCCCGTGCGGGCGTGAAGGAGGCCGTCCAGCGCGACCCCGCGCTCGCTGAGGGCATCAACGTGATCGACGGTGCGGTGACGAACGCGGGGGTGGCCCGTGCACATGGCCTCCGGCTGAGGCAACTCGCCGACATCCGGCTCGGGTGACCGGGTCGGTTGGCGGCGCAGCCGCGCCGCTGTGGGCTTCGCCCTCGAACGAACCGGAGAGAGACGACGGTGGCACTACAGCGCCACGCAGACCGCTTCCTGGACCACCTGCGGGTGGAGCGCGGCCTCTCGCCCCATTCCCTGGCTGCCTACCGCCGCGACCTGCAGCTGTATGGCGCGTATCTTGATGCGGCGGGCATCGGCGGGCCGCTCGAGGCAGAGTCGGATGACCTGGCCGGTTTCGTCGCCTGGATCCGTGAGCGCCGGACGGCCGCCGGAAAACCGTTCGCATCCTCCACGATCGCGCGGACGCTGGTCGCGGTCCGCGGCCTGCACCGGTTCCTGGTGCGCGAGGGGCTGGCCCAGGACGACCCATCACTGGAGGTGACCGGACCCCGTCCCCAGCGGCCGCTGCCCAAGGCGCTGCCGCTGTCCCAGGTCGAGCGTCTGCTGGCCGCGCCGGTGGGCGAGGACGCGGCCGCCCTGCGCGACCGGGCGATGCTCGAGGTGCTGTACGGGAGTGGGTTGCGCATCTCCGAACTGGTCGACCTGGACGTCGACGACCTCGACCTGGAGCAGAGAACGCTGCGCTGCCTGGGCAAGGGCCGCCGGGAGCGCGTGGTGCCGCTGGGGCGCCCGACGCGCGCTGCGGTCGAGGCCTGGCTCGTGCGCGGCAGACCGGCGATGGCGCCGGCGACGGCCACGCTGTTCTGCAACGCCCGTGGCGGGCGCCTCACCCGTCAGGGGGCGTGGAAGGTCGTCAAACGGCACAGTGAAGCGGCTGGCCTGGGTGAGAAGGTGTCGCCACACACCCTCCGGCACTCGTTCGCCACACATTTACTGGACAACGGTGCCGACGTACGTGTCGTGCAAGAGTTGCTGGGGCATGCAAGTGTGAACACTACTCAGGTTTACACGATGGTAAGTCGCGCTCATCTCCGCGCGATTTACGAGCGGGCGCATCCACGTGCCGCACTGACCGAAGGGCCCACCAGTCCGCCACCCACCCCGGCGGTCTCGTGAAAACAGGCGCCGCGGAGAGGAGCCGACATGAATCCAGAACTGCAGTCGCGGCTGCGTAAGGAGCTCGAAGGCGAGCGTGCCTCGGTGATCGACGAGCTGCACTCGTACGGTGCCGACCCCTACAGCGGGAAAGTGGACCGCATCGCGGGCATCGACGAGGGCTTCGCCGACGCCGCTCAGGCGACCGCGGAGCGTGCGGAGATCCTGTCCTTCGTCGAGAAGGCCCGCGAGCGTCTCGTAGCGGTGGACAACGCCCTGTCCAAGATGGACGCCGGCACCTACGGGGTGTGCGAGGTCTGCGGTCGCCCGATTCCAGAGGCTCGCATGGAGGCCCGGCCGATGTCCACGCGCTGCGTGGAACACGCCTAGCGGGGAGCAGGGCGACCAGCGGTGGCGACGCTGCGTGCGGTGGATGTGATCGGCCGCAAACGCGACCACGATGAGTTGTCGGTCGAAGAGCTCGGCTTTGTCGTGGGGGGCTACCTCGGCGGCCAGGTCAGCGAGGGTCAGATGGCCGCGCTGCTCATGGCCGGGGTGCTGAACGGCTTCAGCGACGCCGAGGCGCTCGCGCTCACCGACATCCTGGTGGGCAGCGGCGCCACGCTCGATCTGTCGGCCCTGCCAGGACCGACGGTCGACAAGCACTCCACGGGCGGCGTTGGCGACGGCACGACGCTGCTGGTCGCGCCGCTGCTTGCCGCAGCCGGTGCCCAGGTCGTGAAACTCTCCGGGCGGGGGCTGGGCCACACCGGGGGCACGCTGGACAAGCTGGAGTCGATCCCCGGCTTCCGCACGGTTCTGGAGCCCGCCCAGCTGACAGGGATCGCCCGGGATGTGGGTTGCGTGGTCGCCGCCCAGACCGATGAGCTGGTGCCTGCCGATCGCGCGCTCTACGCCTTGCGCGACGAGACCGGGACCGTGGCCTCGCGCGCGCTGATCGCCTCCAGCGTGATGTCCAAGAAGCTGGCCGCGGGGGCGGGGACCATCGTGCTCGACGTCAAAGCCGGCAATGGGGCCTTCCTGGAGACCGAGGAGCAGGCCCGTGAGCTGGCCCGGCTGTGCGTGCGCATCGCTGAGGCGGCGGGGCGGCGAAGCGTGGCGCTGGTGACGGCGATGGAGACCCCGCTCGGACAGGGGATCGGCAACGCGCTAGAGGTCTCCGAGGCCGTTGGCCTGCTTCGGGCAGCGCCTCGGGCCGGGCGTCGATCCCGGTTGGCGGAGGTCGCTCTGGAGCTCGCCGCCCGCGGGCTCGCCCTCGCCCGGGGAGGTGGCGCTTGGGTGGAAGAGACCCGGGGCGAGCTGGCCGGGCTGTGGTCGTCGGGTGATGCGTTGGAGCGGTTGCGGGCCATGATCAGCGCCCAGGGGGGAGACCCGGCGGTGTGCGACGACCCCGGCAAGGTGTTGCCGACCGCGCCGGTCGTGCGCGAGGTCCCCGCCGACGCCACCGGCTGGGTGAGCGCGCTGCCGGCCCGCGCGGTGGGCGAGATCGCCGCCGTCCTCGGCGCCGGGCGGGCGTCAAAGGGCGATCCCGTCGATCCGGCGGTTGGTCTCGAGCTGGCCGTCGACGTCGGTGACCGGGTGGAGCGTGGTCAACCGCTGGCGGTGGTGCACGCGCGCAGCGACGCCGCCGCCCAGCAGGCCGCCGACCGTCTCACCACCCTGGTCGCCATCGCCGAAACCGCCATCGCTCCCGCGCCCACCCTGCTGGACGTCATCCACGACTGATTCCCGTCCATGACATGACCATCTGGCTGGCGCGCGCCTCAGCCCGACGCCGCCCGCGGATGGTCGTCCGATCGGCCTGACCACAACCTCGCCCGGCTGCCGCGCGACTGCCGCACCGCATTTCGTTCGCCCTGGATGACCGCGCCACGGACCAGCGCCAGGGCCGTGATGCAGCCAGCGGAGTTCCCGCAGCAGGGCCGGGCGCGACTGCGCCTGGTCGCACGCCTGGCCGACCGCCGCCAGCGCCCGCGCCAGCGGATCGTCTTGCTTCCCGGGACCACCACCGTCACCGTTGCCGCCGTTCCCGCCGTTCCCGCCGTTGTCTTCGCTGGCCGGTGACCAGCCTGGCGCGGCCACCGGCCACGGGGACGCGGGCGGGTGGCCCTTCCAGGTCAGGACCAGCAGCAACGCGCCAACCAGGTACTGCGCGGCCAGCAGCGCCGCCGGCGACCGCCGATCCGGCTCGGCGGTCATCAGCACATGGCCAGCCAGGAACAACGATGCCAGGTTCCCGTCCGGCCCGGAGGCCAGTCGCCACACGATCCGGTCGTGCCGCCACCGATCCCACGCGCGAGCCTCGCCAAGCTCGCCGATCCGCTCGCGGGCACGATGCAACGCCGCAGCGGCCAGCCGTCCCGAACTCGTCCCCACAGCGTCACCTTTCACCCTTGTAACCCCGGTGGGCGACTGCCGCCGCACAACGGTTGGAGCGGCCGGAGGACAGGAGATGGCTCCCGCCCAATCGGCCGCCGGTCTGCAACCCTGCTGCTACTGCTGCCAATGCACGACCGGCGCGTGCACTGCCTGCTCAGGTGGACGGGACTGCCCGCATTGGCGCGGAGGCGCGCCTGGCCTTGCGGGGTGTATCCAAGTTGGCCAAGGCGACCGAGTCGAGGCAACGGTTCAACCGAAAATA
>WHTC01000026.1 GCA_009379795.1 Nitriliruptorales bacterium
AGCGGCTCCCCGTAGGCGCGGGTCGCCTCGAGGTCGCCGGCGAACAGCCGGACCAGCATAGATGTGGCCATGCCCATGCCGACGGCGAACGGCTCGGGGTGCTCGTCGACGAGGGCCTGGACCGCCTGCTCGACGGGCGCCGCGGCCTCGGGGTCCCCACGGTGGCAGGCGATCGAGGCGGCCAGGCCGGTGAGGGCCTCGAGCTCGAGCAGCCAGTCGTCCAGGTCGGTCGCCAGATCGGCCGCCTCCCGGTACGCGGTCTGGCAGGAGTCCAGATCGAACTGCCAGTAGCAGACGCCGGCCAGGCCGAGCAGTGCCTTGACGCGTGCAATCCCCGGCGACGCGTCGCTGTCGAGGACGTCCTCGAGCCAGCGGCGGCCCTCATGGAGGTGGCCGCGCAACTGCCAGAAGCGCCACATCCGGCCGGCCATGTCGAGTGCCTGCTCTGGGTCGTGCTCGCGGACCCACCCCAATGCCGCCCCGAGGTTGGCGCGGTCTCGGTCCAGCCGCTCCAACCAGGCGACCTGACCGGGCCCGGCCAGCTCAGGTTCGGCCTGTGCTACGAGGGCGGCGTGGAACGCGTGGTGCCGGCGGGCGACCTCCTCGTGCTCACCAGCCTCGTGCAGCCGCTCGAGGGCGTACTCGCGGACCGTCTCCAGCATCGCGAACCGTCCCGTGTCGTCGCCCGTGGGCCGCTGCAGCAGGCTCGCTGCCACCAGCGCAGACAGGCCCGCGACGACGTCGGTGACCGCCGCATCGGCGACGACCGACTCGGCCGCGTCAACGGTGAACCCGCCCCGGAACACCGCCAGCCGGCGCAGCACGGTGCGCTCGTCGGGCGCCAGCAGGTCCTCGCTCCAGCGGATCGCGTCTGCGAGGGTGCGCTGCCGTCCGGCAGCGTCCACCGGACCCCCGGTCAGCAGCGGGAGGGCGGGTTCCAGCCGGAGGTGGAGCTCGTCCAGGGGAAACAGGCGCAGGCGGGCAGCAGCCAGCTCGATCGCCAGGGGAAGCCCGTCGAGGCGTCCCACCACCTCCGCCACGACGGGGGCCGTGCCGACGTCGAGCGCGAACCGGGGATCGACCGCACTCGCACGGTCGGCGAACAGCGCCACCGCGTCGTCGGCCGTAGCCTCGGCCTCGTCGGCGTCCGGCACCGGCAGGGGCGCCAGCGGGTACTCCTGCTCGCCGGACAGCCGCAGCGGTGCGCGGCTGGTCGCGAGCACGGTCAGCTGCGGGGCGGTGTCGAGCAGTTGCGCAACCGCCGGAGCGCCCGCCAGCAGGTGCTCGAAGTTGTCGAGGAGCAGCAGCATCCGTCGCGGGCCGAGGTGCTCCACCAGGGCCTCCGACGCAGGTCGGTCGCCCGTCGCCAGCTTGAGCGCGACCGCGATGGCCACGGCGACCCGGTCGGGATCCTCGATCTCCGCCAGGGGGACGAGGAAGACCCCGTGCGGGAAGCCGCCGAGCAGGTCTTTGGCCACCTCGATGGCCAGGCGCGTCTTGCCGCAGCCCGGCGGGCCGGTCACGGTGACCAGCCGACGCGTCCGGACCATCCCATCGAGCTCTGCCCGCTCCCGCCGCCGCCCGACGAAGGTGTCGCGCGGTGCCGGCAGGTTGTGTGGGGTGTCGGCCTGCGGCGTGTACTGGCCCGCGGGCGCCTCCAGGTCCGGGTCCTGCAGCAGGATCCGCTCGTGCAGGCGCGACAGCCATGGGCTGGGATCCAGCCCCAGCTGCTCAGCCAGGATGGACTGCGCCTGCCGAAACGTCTGCACGGCGTCGCCCTGCCGTCCCGCCTGATACAGGGCCAGCATCAGCTGACCCCACAGCCGCTCCCGGTAGGGGTGCTCGGCCACCAGCGCCCGGATCTCCTCGGCCAGCGCGACCTGCCGCCCGAGGCGGAGGTCGGCCTCGATGCGCTCCTCCACCGCGGTCAGTCGCAGGGCGTCCAGCCGGGCACGTTCCGGCTCGAGCGCAGTGACGTCTGCGACGTCGGCGAGCAGCGGCCCTCGCCACAGCTCCAGCGCGGCCCGCAGCCCGTCGGCAGCCACCTCGGTGTCCCCGCGCACCAGGGCACGGTGCGCGTCCGTCGCCAGCCGCTAGAACCGCAGGGCGTCGACCTCGTCGACCGACACCTTCAGCTGGTAGCCGCGCGGACGGGTCGCGAGCCGCCACGCCTCAGCGCCCAGTGCCCGCCGGAGCCGGTGCACGTAGGCCTGCAGGCTGTGGCGCGCAGTGTCCGGCGGCGCGCCGTCCCACAGATCCTCAGCGAGACGGTCGGTGGAGACGGTCTGGCCTGCGCGGACCAGGAGTAGCCCCAGCAGCGTGCGCTGCCGGGGCGTGCCCATCTCGACCGTCTCGCCATCGGCCATGGCCCGCAGCGGACCGAGGATCCGGAACTCCACCATGCCCCCTTGACCCAGGCGTCGACTCTACGTCGCCGCTCGTCACGTGGCCACAGGATCGATCACGTCGCCGGGACCGGCAGGGAGATGACACCGAGCTGCTGCAGCAACCCGAGCTGGTCCACCTCCCCCCAGCACGTGGTGGCCTTGCCGTCGGCGAACTTCAGCACCTCCACCCCGGTGATCACGCCGGCCCTGCCGGTGGGCGGGATGCCGAAGTAGTCGCCGTCGTGAGTTCCACGGGCCGTCCACCGGACGACCACCTTGTCCCCCTCAGCGATCTGGTCCTGGATCGTGAACTCGATGTCGGGAAACGCCCCGCGCAGGGCCATGAAGAACTGCTTGTAGCCCTCCGTGCCGCGGACCTCGGACGGGTGCCCGAGGTAGTCGTCGCCGACGAGCTCGTCGACGACGGCGTAGTCACCCCGGTTCCACACCTCCTCGACCAGCCTGCGCACGAGGGTCTTGATCTGCTCGGCCATCGTCCTCTCCTTGTCCTCTCCTTGGTCGGACGAGGAGCAGCGTCGGGGTCGCTGGTCGCAGGCCGATCGCAGAGCCCCCGTTCGGCTGCGATCGGGCTGCGACCACCGGCACTCACGCTCGGGGTCGCCGTGAGGCAGACACCCGACTGAACGGAGCGGACATGACCGAGAACACCTACCTGCTGGCCGGCCACGACTCGGAGCTTGCGCGGCTGCAGCTGCAGTCACGGGTATGGGAACCGGCCGGCCGGCGACTGCTCGACCGGATCGGCGACGGGCAAGGCGCACAGGTCGTCGACGTGGGTTGCGGCTCGATGGGGTGGCTGCGGCTGCTCAGCGAGTGGGTCGGCCCCGACGGCGAGGTCGTGGGCACCGACGTCGACGAGTCGATGCTCGCCGCCGCCAAGACGTTCGTGGACGACGAGGGACTGCCCAACGTCACCCTGGTGACCGACGACGTGTTCGCCAGCGAACTGGAGCCCTCGTCCTTCGACCTCGTCCACGCCCGGTTCCTGATCGGGCCCCTCGGTCGCGGACCGGAGCAGATGGCCACACATCTGCGGCTGCTTCGCCCTGGCGGCACGTTGGCGCTCGAGGAGCTCGACTCGCGCTCCTGGACCTTCCTGCCGCCCGCTCCCGCCCTGGTGTCGCCGCTGGGCCACGGCGACAAGGTCGACGGGTTGATCCCCCTGCTGAGCGAGGCGTTCCGGAAGGCCGGAGGAGACCCCGACTGTGCGACCACGCAGCTCGAGGTGTTCCGCGATGCCGGCATCGAGCCGCACGCCCGGGCCGAGGTCCAGGCGCTGCCACCCGGCCACCCCTACCTGCGTCTGCCACTGGTGTTCGCCACCGCGCTCGACGGGCTGCTGCGCTCGCTGGTCGACGGAGACGACCTCGACAGGACCCTCGCACAGGCCGAACGTGAGCTGGCCGATCCCGGACGGTGGGGCCTGACGTTCACGCTCGTCCAGACCTGGGGCCAACGTCAGGCCTAGCTCGCGTTCGACACGCGGGATCCGGGTCAGCGACTCCCACCCAACGGAGCGCGCGACCGTCGAGCCAGCGAGGTTCACAAAGTTCACTAGCCCGGCCGCGATCGCCGCTGGAGATTGGCAACGAGACCGGCAACCTCGGGCGACACCCAAGCGGAGCGCGCCTCTGGCTGTGGTCCCGGATGAAGGGACGAGAGAGCTCGATCTTGACATCGCTGTGGCTGTCCGGGTCGGCGCTCTCCATCTGCGAGTGCGCATCCTCCACGATGGCCAGCAGGGCTGTGGACAACTCGCCGTCTTCATCATCCTGGAGCGCCTCTTCGAGGCCCTGCTCGCGGTCGCCGGGATCTAGATCCTCAGAGTGCAGATCTGTGTGGAGTCGGTCTTGCCCTGGTCGCCGACCGGCATCTCCTGCCAGCGGCTGATGCCGTGCTGGCGGACGAGGTGGTCGCCTCGCCTGTAGGCGCGGTCGGACGTCGTGACGTTCGCGGCGAGGAACGAGTGTGGTCGTGGTTCTGGTTCTCGGTATCGTTGCTCATTGCCACGTGCTCCTTCGGTGTTCGTGGCCAAGCCCCGGGGGTGTTCCTGCACCCGCCGGGGCGCTTGTCTGTCAGGTGAGTAGGCGCGCTCCTTCCGTCGTGGGTGGGCAAGGACGTCGGGTACGCAACCAGGCCGCAAGAGGCCGCAAAAGCAGGGAAGTCCGAGGAAGCTACAGAGAGGAAATTACGTGGGCCGGATCCCGCGCTGACCTGCGGAAATCGACCTCTGGCCGGCGGAGCGGGTGAGGGGAATCGAACCCCCGTTGCGAGCTTGGGAAGCTCGTGTTCTACCATTGAACTACACCCGCGGGTGAGCGCTGACGAGCGTACATCCCGGCGGCTGAGTGGGCAACGTCGGGACCCTCCGCATACCACGAGGAGCCGCCGCCCGCGCGGTCATCCTGGGCGCCAGCAGGTCCTCTCTAGACTCCGCCTATGATTCTTTCCGATCGTGATCTGCGCAAGCTGCTCGCCAGCGGGGGGCTCGTCATCGAGCCGTTTGACGAGCGCTCGGTGCAGCCCTCGAGCATCGACTTGCGGGTCGGACATCAGTTCCGGGTCTTCGCGAACAGCCGCTACCCCTACATCGACGTCCGCCGCCCCATGGATGGTCTGACCGAGCTTGTCGAAGCCACCGAGGATGAGCCGTTCATCCTGCATCCGGGCGAGTTCGTGCTCGGCTCCACGCTGGAGAACGTGACGCTCCCCGACGACGTGGTGGGCAGGCTCGAGGGGAAGTCCTCCATGGGCCGCCTGGGGCTGCTGATCCATTCCACGGCCGGCTTCGTCGATGCGGGATGGAGCGGTCATCTCACGCTCGAGTTGTCGAACGTGGCGAACCTGCCAATCACCATCTATCCGGGGATGAAGATCGGGCAGTTGTGCCTGTTCCAGATGACCTCGCCCGCTGAGCACCCCTACGGATCCCCTGAGCTGCGGTCGAAGTACCAGGGACAGAAGGGGCCCACCCCATCGCGATACTTCGAGAACTTCGACGAAGACCGCTCTGGGGACTAGGCCGGCTGCGTCTGGACAGCGGGCACGCGGCCAGTTGGCCGCTTACGGATCTGGACCAAATGCTCGATGGTGGGGCATCCAGCCCGGCGGCAAGCCAGTGCGGCCGATGCCAGCGCGATGTGCCTTCTCGCCGGGTGGTACTTCGCTGTTCGTTGGGGGCCATGGGATCACCGTCTTGTGACGCGAAGGATGAGCGAAGCGGTGATCGGATGGACAGGACGGCGACCCGAGTTCGGCGCAACCTCGCCGACCTCTCGAAGGTCAGAAGGGTGGACGAGCCCGACCGACCGAGCAACGAACCCGAGCGAGCGAGCGAGGAGCGGTGATGCGATCACGCCGACTGCTGGCGTTGGCCGCCACGCTGGTCACGGCCATGACCACGGTCGGCGCTGCCGCCGCCCTCGCCTGGGGCGCCACACTGCGCGACGACGGGCGGCTGCTGCAGGGCACGACGATCGCTTCGGTCGACGTCAGCGGCGCGACCGCTGACGAGGCGCTCGCGGCGGTTGAGTCGCGCCTCGCGGCCAGACTCGACAGGGACGTCGAGGTGACCTACGACGAGCACCGGTGGGAGACGACGGCCCGCCAGCTCGGTGCGACCACGGACGTCGACCGGGTGATCGCGGAGGCCCTGGAGCGGACCGCCGCCGCCGAGCTGATCGAACTTGCCTTCATGCGCCTGACAGGCGAGTCCGCGGGCCTGGAGTTGGACGTCACCGTGCGGGTGCCTGACGACAACATCGATACCTTTATCGCCGGCGTCGCCGAGGAGCTTGATCGCGCTCCCAGCGACGCGCATGCCGCCTGGGACGGCGATGGCTTCGAGTTGACTGAGGACCGGACGGGCCGCCGGGTCGATCGCGACGCCGCCGTCGCCGACCTCGGTGCGGCACTGGACGGTGGCGCCACGGTGGTCGAGTTGCCCGTGGAGACGCTGGCGCCCGACGTCACCACCGAGGTGGCGCAGGGGATCGTCACCGACACGAGTGTGGCCATCGACGCCGCCCTGGACCACGCGGTCACGCTCGCCGTCGGGGGCTCGAGTTGGACGGTCACCCCGCGGGAGTTGGGCGCGGCGCCGGATGTTGAACCGCTCCTTGCAGCCGCCTTCGCGGCACCCGACTCGTCGATCTCTCCCGCAGACGTGAAGCTCGTGCTCCCTGACGGTGCGATCTCCAACTTCATCGCAACCATCGCGGCCAGTGTCGACCAGGCGCCGCGGGATGCGCAGCTCGACTGGGCGGCGGGCCGTCTGCAGATCACCCCGGAGCAGACCGGAAGCACGCTCGCCCGTGACGCCGCCGCTACCGAGTTGCGCGCGGCGCTGGGGGGCGCAGCCGACCGTGTCGAGCTGTCGATGGTCCCGGCAGAGCCGGCCGTGACAAGCGCGTCCTTTGGCCACACGCTGGTCGTGAACCAGGCGCAGCGCCGCCTGTACTACTACCAGGGTGGCAAGGTCGTGCAGGACTGGCCGGTCGCGGTTGGTCAGGGCGGGAGCCCAACGCCAACCGGGGTGTTCACCGTTGGCGCGAAACGCCACGAGCCCACGTGGCACAACCCGGCTCCGGACGGCTGGGGTTCGAACATGCCGCGCTCCATCGGACCCGGACCCGACAACCCGCTCGGCGTCCGTGCGCTCAATTGGAACCAGAACGGCCGTGACACGCTGATCCGGTTCCACGGGACGCCCAACGAGGCGTCGATTGGTCAAGCGGCCTCTCGCGGTTGCGTACGGATGTTCAACGCCGACGTCATCGAGCTGTACAACCTCGTGCCCACCGGCACGACCATCCTCTCCGTCGCTGGCTGACCCCACCCGGCCGCCGCGGACCTGCTGAAGAACCCGCCCGGGCCGCCGCCGTACCGCTACTGCCGGGCGGCGCTCTCGGGCGCGGTGTCGCCCTGGTGGGCCGTCACCGACGGATGGCCGCTCGCGCCGTTGACCGCGGCGACCGGTAGGAGCGACTCGGCCAGGATCTGCGAGACGTCGACGACCTTGACCTGGCCTTCTGCCAGCTCGCCGCGGCCCGCTTTGTCGTTGACCGCGTCGTCCAGCATCACCATGCAGTAGGGGCAGGCGGTCGACACCAGGTCAGGCCGGAGTTCCAGCGCTTCGTCGATGCGCTCGTGGTTGACCCGCTTGCCGATGGTCTCCTCCATCCACATGCGCGCGCCCCCGGCGCCACAGCAGAAGCCGTGGTTGCGGCAGCGAGGCATCTCGACCTTCTCCAGTCCCTGCACGCTGTCGACCACCGCCCGCGGCGGGTCGTAGACCTCGTTGTGGCGGCCCAGGTAGCACGGATCGTGATACGTGACCTTCTTCGCCACTTCCGACCGGGGATTCAGCCGGCCCTGGACGATCAGTTGCGACAGCAACTGGGTGTGGTGGATGACCTCGAAATGGCCGTCGAAGTCCGGATACTCGTTGCGCAGGGTGTTGAAGCAGTGCGGGCACCAGGCGACGATCTTGCGCGCCCCGACCTCCTTCAGGGTCTCGACATTCTGGCGCGCCATCATCTGGAACAGGTACTCCATGCCGATGCGGCGGGCAGGGTCGCCGGTGCAGGTCTCGCGTGGCCCGAGCACCGCGTAGGACACCCCGGCGGCGTCGAGCAGTTCGGCGAGGCCGCGGGTGACCTTCTTGGCACGGTCCTCCAGCGCCCCGGCGCAGCCGACCCAGAACAGGTACTCGACATCATCGGGGATCCGGCCGTCGACGATCGGCACCTGGAGGCCCTCTGCCCAGTCCATGCGCTTGGTTGCGCCCAGGCCCCACGGGTCGCCGGAGTTCTCGATGTTGCGCAGCATCCCCCCGGCTTCCTGCGGGAAGCTGGACTCCATCTGTACCTTGTAGCGGCGCAGGTCGATGATGTGGTCGACGTGTTCGATGTCGACCGGGCACTCCTCCACGCAGGCGCCGCAGGTCGTGCACGACCACAGCACGTCGTAGTCGATGACCGCGTTCTGCTGGCCGGGCTCGTCGCCGACGAGCATCTGCCCGAGCACGTCGACATCCTCGTGCCCGCCGACATTGCCGTTGTCTCTGTTCGCCAGGGACGGGTCGAGCACGTAGGGAGCCTTCTCGTAGAGATGATCCCGCAGGTCCATGATCAGCAGCTTGGGGTTCAGGGGCTTGCCGGTGTTCCACGCCGGGCACTGGCTCTGACACCGCCCGCATTCGGTGCAGGTGTACATGTCCAGGTAACGCTTGAACCCGAAGTGCTCCATCTGGCCCACGCCGAGGACGGTGTCCTCGTCCATGGTCTCCAGGTCGATGATCTCCGACTGCAGCTTCCCGAGCGCCTTGGGCTGCCGGGCGAACAGCACATTGAACGGGATGGTGAAGATGTGCAGGTGCTTGGAGTGCACGGTGAAGACGAAGAAGCCCATCAGCACCGCGAGGTGAGCGACGAGGAACGCCGTGGCGATCACCTCGAGCGACGGTTCCGGCAGCCCGGCGAACTGCTGACCGACCCAGTCCGACAGGAAGGCGCCGTCCGGGTAGGGCAGCGTGCCCTTGGTTGCGCGCACGCCTCGCAGCACGAGGACGGTGTAAAGCAGGCCGCTCTCGGCGAGCAGGACGTACCAGCCCTGCTGCAGGTTTGACCCTTCGAAGCGTGAGGTCCGGCCCAGCCGCGCGGGGTCCTGGATGAGTCGGATCAGCGCGAAGCCAGCCACCGCGACCAGCACGGCGATGGTGAACAGGTCCTGCAGGAAGCCCAGGACGTCGTTGCGGCCGACCAGTGGGATGGCGAAGTTCGGGTCGAAGACCTCCCCGATCGCTTCCAGGCTCTGGGACTGCAGGATGATGAAACCCCAGAAGATCAGCGCGTGCAGGACCCCGGGCGTGCTCCACTGAAGGATCTTCTGCTGGCCCAGGACATGCCGGAACTGGTAGCGGATCTTCTCGCCCCAGCCGCCCCAGCGGTCCGGCATCGGGCGTGCCCGGCCCAGCAGCCGGACCAAGTGCACGAGGCGGCGCCCACCCCAGAAGGCGCCTGCCGCGATCACCGCCAGCGAGGCGAGGACGCGGATCAGATCGAGGTACTCCAGATCCATGTGAGCTCCGGTTGCGGCGGGTACCGAATGGTAACGCCCGCTGCTCCGGACCCCGCGAGCCTGCTCCGCCCCGGTCAGTCCCGGCGGGGCTGGTAGGTCCTGCGGCGGAAGACGTCGGTGCGCAGTGAGGCGACGCGGTCCAGGATGAGCAGCCCGTCGAGGTGGTCAAGCTCATGCTGGAAGGCGCCTCGCGAGATGCCCGGCTGCGGCGCGGGCACGGTGTGCTCCTGAATGGATGGTCGGTCAGGGTTCGGCTGAGGGTGTCTATGCTGCCGCAGATGCGGTGGATGGCTCGCACGCTGGGACTGCACGTCGGGGCGGCGGCCCTTGTCCTGCTGGTCGGAGCCTGCCGAGGCGGCCCGGAGCCTCCGCGGCAGGAGGCTGAGCCGGACGTCCCCCGGCTGCAGCCCAGCGAGCCCTTCGGCCTGGCGGAGCTGACCCTGCGCAGCCCCGAGGGGGACGAGGTGCGGATGCCGTCCTACGTGGCCGCGGATCCGACCCAACGTGGCCGGGGGTTGATGGAGCGGGAGGCACTGGCCGACGGGGCCGGGATGATCTTCCTGTTCCCCGGCGACGTGACGTCCGCCTTCTATATGTACCGCACGCGCATTCCCCTCTCGATCGCCTTCCTCGGGGCGGACAACCAGGTGCTGGCAGTGCTCGACATGGAGCCGTGCCCGGCCGATGACCCAGCCGACTGCGAGCGCTACGGCCCGGGCGTGCGGTACCGCCACGCGCTCGAGGTCAACCAGGGCTTCTTCGACGAGATCGGCCTGGACGAGTCCTGGACCGTCGGACTGCCCGCGGATCTGCCCCCGCCGCGTTGAGCGAGCACCGCGGCGTCACCGGGCGGATATGGTGCAGGTCAGCGGGGCGGTGAGACCGGGACGGAGGTGGAGCGGGTGCCGGAATGGCTGATGTGGGTCGTGGGCATCGCCCTGTTCCTCCTGCCGATCCTCCTGGCCATCGCCTTCAACGGCGAGAACCGGGCTGACAGCCGAGGGCGGCGCCTCAGTGCGCGCTGGCACCATTGACAGCGAAACCTGAGGAAAACCTGAGCGCATTGGGCTCAAAAGAAGTTGCCGCCCCGAGATACGCGGGTATCGTGTGCTCCAACGGGTTCCATACGATCGCGCGAGGAGCGCGGAGGTGACACGTCCATGGCACGAGCGGTAGGGATTGACCTCGGGACGACGAACTCGGTCGTCGCGGTCCTTGAGGGCGGCGAGTCGACGGTGATCGCCAACGCCGAGGGCGCCCGCACCACGCCCTCTGTAGTGGGGTTCTCGAAGTCCGGTGAGGTGCTGGTCGGTGAGGTCGCCAAGCGGCAGGCCGTCACAAACCCCGACCGGACCATTCAGTCGGTCAAGCGTCAGATGGGGACCGACTGGAAGACCACCATCGACGGCAAGACGTACACGGCGCAGGAGATCAGCGCCCGCATCCTGCAGAAGCTGAAGCGGGATGCCGAGGCCTACATGGGAGAGCCCGTCACGCAGGCGGTCATCACGGTGCCCGCGTACTTCGGCGATGCCGAGCGGCAGGCGACCAAGGAGGCCGGGCAGATCGCGGGCCTCGAGGTTCTGCGCATCATCAACGAGCCCACCGCGGCCGCCTTGGCCTACGGTCTGGACAAGGAGGACGAGCAGACCGTCCTCGTCTACGACCTCGGCGGTGGGACCTACGACGTTTCCATCCTGGAGATCGCCGAGGGCGTCTTCGATGTGAAGTCCACCTCGGGTGACACTCACCTCGGCGGCGACGACTGGGACCAGAAGATCATCGACTGGCTGGTCAAGCGCTTCAAGGACAATCACGGCGTCGACCTCGCCGCCGACAAGATGGCCGCTCAGCGCCTGAAGGAGGCGGCGGAGAAGGCGAAGAAGGAGCTCTCCTCGACCATGGAGACCTCCATCAACCTGCCCTTCATCACCGCGACGTCCGCCGGGCCGCTGCACCTGGAGGAGACGCTCACCCGGGCGGAGTTCCACCGGCTGACCTCGGACCTGCTCGAGCGGACCAAGGCGCCGTTCAACGCGGCGATCCGTGACGCCGGCATCAAGCCCTCTGATGTCGAGCACGTGATCCTGGTCGGCGGCTCGACGCGGATGCCCGCGGTCGTCGACCTGGTGAAGGACCTCACCGGCGGCAAGGAGCCGCACAAGGGCGTGAACCCCGACGAGGTCGTCGCGGTCGGCGCGGCGCTGCAGGCCGGAGTGCTCAAGGGCGACGTCAAGGACGTGCTGCTGCTCGACGTGACCCCGCTGTCGCTGGGGATCGAGACCAAGGGCGGCGTCACGACCAAGCTCATCGAGCGCAACACGACGATTCCGACCCGCAAGTCGGAGGTGTTCACCACCGCCGACGACAACCAACCGCAGGTCGAGATCCACGTCCTGCAGGGCGAGCGCGAGATGGCGGCCTACAACAAGACGCTGGGCAAGTTCCAGTTGGTCGACATCCCGCCCGCACCGCGCGGCGTGCCGCAGATCGAGGTGACCTTCGACATCGACGCCAACGGCATCGTCAACGTCTCCGCCAAGGACCGGGGTACCGGCAAAGAGCAGTCGATGACGATCACCGGTCAGTCCGCTCTCCCCAAGGAGGACATCGACCGGATGGTCCGCGACGCCGAGCAGTACGCGGACGAGGACCGCAAGCGTCGCGAGGAGGCGGACGCCCGCAACAACGCGGACACGCTCGTGTACCAGGCCGACAAGCTGCTGCGGGACAGCGGCGACAAACTGCCGGCCGACGTCAAGGCTCGCCTCGAGGATGCCCAGGGTAAGGTCCGCACCGCGCTCGAAGGCAGTGATGTGGAGAGCCTGAAGACCGCTACCGACGACCTCATCCGGGTGTCGCAGGAGGCAGGACAGGCGCTGTACACCGCAGGCGGCGCCGACCCGGCCGACCAGCAGACCACCGGTGGGTTCACGGGCGGCGGAGACGGCTCCCAGGACGAGGAGATCGTCGACGCCGAGGTCGTGGACGAAGGCGACGACGGCAAGGACAACGCCTAAACCATGAGTGACGCACGGACCGACTTCCGCCAGGATGCGGGCGAGCAGGCCCGCCCGGCTCCGGCTCCCGATCCGGGGGCTGGAGCCGCGCCCCAAGCGGGCAGCGCCGATCACGGTGATTCCGCACCCGGCCAGACCGAAGAGTCCCGGGAGCCGAGCACCGATCAGGAAGCGGGCGAGCAGGAAGCGTCCCTGGACCGGGCCGCGCCTCCCGAGGAGCCCGTGGACGAGCGCACACCCGAAGAGCTGCGCTCGGCACTGGCGGAGGCCGAGCGTCTCCGCGACGACTACCTCGACCAGGCACAACGAGGCAGGGCCGAGTACCAGAACCTCAAGCGGCGCGCCGATGAGTCGCTCGCCGCCGCCCTCGACCGGGGTGGAGAGCGACTGCTGAACCAACTGCTGGGGGTGCTCGACAACTTCGGCTATGTGGTGGACGCCATCTCCGAGGGCGATGACGCGCAACTGGCCAAGGGCGTGCAGATGGTCCACGGCGAGTTGGTCAGCGCGCTTGAAGCCGCCGGGCTCGAGCCGATTCCGGGGGTCGGCGCGGCCTTCAACCCCGAGATGCACGAGGCGCTGCTGTCGGAGGAGTCGCCGGAGCCGCTGGACGAGCCAGTGGTCACCGAGGTGCTGCGGCCGGGTTACCGCTTCAAGGGGCGCACCCTGCGTCCGGCGTCCGTGAAGGTCTTCCGCTAGGAGAGCGAACGAAGTGGCGCAACGGGATTACTTCGAGAAGGACTACTACGCCGTTCTCGGCGTGCCCAAGGACGCGTCGAGCGCGGACGTCTCGAAAGCCTACCGGAAGCTGGCCCGCGACAACCACCCTGACTCCAAACCCGGTGACGTCGCTGCGGAGAACCGCTTCAAGGAGATCAGCGAGGCCTACTCGGTGCTGTCCAACGCCGAGAAGCGCAAGGAGTACGACGAGGTCCGCGAGATGGTCTCCTCCGGCGCCTTCCGGGGCGGGTTCCCCGGCGGGGGCTTCCCCGGTGGTGGGGGCGGCGGGTTCGGGGGCGGCGGGTTCGACCTCAACGATCTGCTGGGGGCGTTCCGCAACGGCGGGGCGGGAGGCTTCGGCGGGGGTCGCCGCCAGACCGTGCGTACCGCCCGGCGCGGGCGCGACGTGGAGGCAGACCTGACGCTGTCTTTCGCCGACGCCATGGCCGGGGTGACCACCTCGCTGCGGGTGTCCGGGCAGGCTCCCTGCTCGACCTGCAACGGGAGCGGAGCGGCGCCCGGCACGATGCCGGTCACCTGCTCGGTGTGCAGCGGCGCCGGCGTGACCGCGTCCAACCAGGGGCTGTTCAGCTTCAGCGAGCCGTGCACCGCCTGCAACGGTACCGGCCGGCAGATCCCCACCCCCTGCCCCTCCTGTGGCGGCCAGGGCACCGAGATCCGCACCCGGAGCATCCGTGCCCGCATCCCCGCCGGGGTACGGGACGGCGCGCGCATCCGCCTTGCCGGCAAGGGCGAGGCGGGGACCTACGGTGGACCGAGCGGGGACCTGTACGTGAACGTCCATGTCGAGCCACACCCGGTGTTCGGGCGCAAGGGTGAGCACCTGACGCTCACGGTACCGATCACGTTCGCCGAGGCGGCGCTGGGCACCAGGATGACCGTACCGACCCTGGGCGATCCGGTGACGTTGAAGGTGCCGGCAGGCACCGAATCCGGTCGCACCTTCCGAGTGAAGGGCCGGGGCGCGCCCACGACCCGCGGTGGGACCGGCGACCTGCTGGTGACCGTCGAGGTGGCGATCCCGCGCAAGCTGACCCGCACGCAGCGCAAAGCACTGGAGGCCTTCGCCGACCTCGACGGTGGCAACGTGCGCGAGCACCTCGAGCCCTACCTGAGCGCTCCTGAGCCTGCGGGGGCGTGACGAGGGGTATGCGGGAGGGAGCCGTCTACATCATCTCGGTGGCCGCCGAGCTGGCCGGCGTCCACCCGCAGACCCTGCGGACCTACGAGCGCAGGGGTCTGCTGAAGCCCGCCCGCACGTCGGGGGGCACACGGCGGTACTCCCAGCGCGATGTCGAGCGCGTGCGCCTGATCCAGGAGTTGACCCAGGGTGAGGGCGTGAACCTGGCGGGGGTGCTGCGCATCCTGGCGCTGCAGGACGAGGTCGACGAGTTGTCGGAACGGCTGGACCATGCCCAGCGCGACATCGCCCACGTGCGTGAGGAGGCCCGCCAAGCCCTGGCCGAGGCGATGCGCGCCACCGGCCGCGAACTCGTGCTCTACCGCCCCACCGAGATCGAGCCTCACCGCTACGCCCGCCGCCACCGCTGACGCGGAATGTACCTTTTCATGGTACACATGTAACATTAGACGGTACATCCTGGAGGACTTATGCGTCCCGCTGCGCCGTCATTGGTGCCGATTCTTCGCTCGGCGGCTCAGGGCCTTGCAGCGGGGGCAAGATGAGCGTGGGCGAGGACGGTCAGGGGCTGCGCGACCGCTTCGAGGTCGATCTGGTTGGCCGCGCATACTTGGTCGACCAGATCTGCCGGGACGGCGGTGATGCCGCGCAGGGTCCCGGCGAGCGCTCCCGCCATCGTGGCGATCGAGTCGGTGTCGTTGCCGATGCTCGCGCCGCCGGAGGCGGCGACCGCCGATGTGGATCGCCGCCGTGGCCACCACCTTGCCATGCTCGAGCACACCCAGCTTGGTCGTGCCGCCGCCGATGTCGACGTTGAGGATGCGCAAGGACTGGTCGTAGGAGGTGCGCGCCGCCCCGGACCCGTAGGCGGCCAGCATGGCCTCCATGTTGTGGCCGGCGCTGGCTCAGACCAGCTGGCCACCCTGGGCCGCGAGCACGTCGGCGATGCGCCGGGAGTTCCGCCGGCACAGCGCCTCGCCGGTCAGGATCACCACACCGGTGTCGATCGCGTCAGGATCCTGACCCGCGCGCTGGTAGGCCTGGTCGATGATCCGGCCGAGCGCCTCGGCGTCGATCTGCTTGTCGTCGACGTAGGGCGTCAGCTCCACGTCGGACTGGAACAGCGTGTCCCGCCGGACCACGACGTAGCGACTGGTGAGGTCCTCCCCCATGCGCCGCAGGTGCAGCCGAGAGAAGGCGATCTGCGTCCCGGACGATCCGATGTCGATGCCGACGCTGTGCAGCGTGACGTTGTCCTGCTGCCAGATCGGGTTGAGCTCGATCGGTTCCAGCACGTCGTCATCGTCGGGGTCCACGGCGCCGACGGATGCGCGCGAATCGGTCACGCCGACGGCGCTCAGGCCTCGTCGGGCTTCGGCGGCAGGTCCGCCAGCTCGCTCTCGTAGGCGGCGTCCATCGCTGGCTCGATGCCGTGTTCGGCGAGAGCTTTCGCGAAGGTCTCGCGCACGATCGGCGACTCGTCGGCGTAGTCGATCTGGTCACCACCGACGCGCTGGCTGATCCACGCCTTGGGCACGCCCTGGGCGTTGCGGATGGACACGGCCTCGTGCTTGAACGCGAGGTAGCGGGCCGGCGTCGGGCTGGAGTTGAAGTGCTGGTGATACCACATGTTCGGCGGCACGATCAGCGTGCCCGGCTGCCACTCGTAGCGCTTGGGCTCCTCGCCCTCGGGCCACATGAGGCTGTAGCCCTCGCCCGACAGGATGATCACATGCGCCCCGGGACCGTGGCGGGGGCCCTTCTTGTACGTGGCCGTCGGGAACTGCGAGATGTGGCTGTTCATCGAGCCGCGGGCCATGTTGAAGCGGATGTGGCCACCGCCGGCGCCGCGCTCCCTGGCCTCGACCAGGGGCAGGTCGACGGCGTTCGCGACGAAGTTGGTCTCCAGCAGCAGGCCCTTCTGCTCACCCTTGTTGAAGAAGTAGTCGGGCTCGCCGGCGAAGCGGGACTTGAATCATGGGCGGTGTTGAAGACGAAGTCGATGTCCTCGTAGAGGTTGATGACCGGCGGCATGTTGGTCGAGGACACGAACCGCGCGATGTTGCTGCCGGACCCGTTGAAGTGCTGGTGCCAGGTGTTGAGCGGGATCGCGAACAGCGACCCCTTCCCCCACTCGAAGCTCACCTTGTCACCGGCGTCGTTCCACACCGTGGTCGAGCCCTGGCCCTCCAGCACCAGGATCATCTCCTCGAACAGCTGGCGCTGGGGAGCGGAGCTTGCCGCCTGCGGGGATCTCGCAGACATAGCAGTCGTTGGACGTGCGGGAGGCCTCGTGGTTGATGAACACTCCAGCGCCGCCACGCCGATCCCACGGCTTGAGCTCGACCGTGCGCAGGTCGGGCACGTAGAAGGCGCTGATGATGCCCAGGCCCTCGTCCGCCACCCAGCGGGTGTACGGCGAGTCCTTCTCGGTGGCGAACTTCTTCGCCATGTCCAGACCGGCAGCGCCACGAAGGGCAGCTGCTCCCGCGACCGCAGCTGCATGTACAGCGACGTCGACATCTCGGAGGCGTCGAAGGACTTCTTGTGCACCATGCGGGCGAACAGCTCCGGCGGTGACTGCACCGGCACGTACAGCAGTTCGATGCCCTCCGGCGCGACGATGCCCGACCGCAGCGCCTCGGTGCGGTCGTAGGGACCGCAGGCGAGGGTCAGCTGCAGGCGGGTCACCGGGCCATCGCCGCGGCACCGCGGCGGCACGTCGGTTGCGGGGCTGGGGCGATGCGTGCGATACCCAAGATCGGACAACCCTTTCCTCGTGCATGCCGATCACCGGCGTGGCCCCGGACGCGAGGCGGCCGGCGCGGTCCTGGCAGGGCTCGCGGGCACGCAGGCTTCGCGCCAGGCAGGGCGTCCGGATGGTGAGACAGGAAAGACGGCGGCTTCCCCGGCGATCTGCACCTTGACCCGGGATGGTCTGCGGATTGGCCATGGCGGCAGGCGCGGCCATCCGCCGATGGCCTGCACGAGAAAGGACCGGTGTGTCGACTGCCAGGTCAGGGCGCGTAGGTGCCGCCGCGGGTCATGAACAGCTCGCCGTCCAGCTCCGTGCCGAGCCCTGCTTCCCGCGCCCGGCGCAGCGCGAGGGCGCCCAAGGCGGCGAACTGGATGCCCATGCCGGTGTTGTTGTGGTGGAACGTGACCTGCTCCGCCGCAGTCCTCGACGGCCCCGCGCCCGCCACGACCTCCGCAAGCTCGCCGATCTCGTCCCATGTCAGGCGCCCTGATTCGATCACCGCCAGCAGCGTGGGCTGGCTGTCGATGCGGATCTGCTCTCGGGAGTTGACGATGACCACGTCGGCCCGTTCCACCGCGGCACGGTCCACCTCCGAGCCCGCCGTCTCCCGGTCGCTGCCGACGATCGCGACGAGGTGCGTGCCGGATTCGAGCCAGGTGCCATCCAGCACCGGGCTGCGCGCCGCCGTCGCGGTCACGACGATGTCGCAGCCCGCCACCGCCTGCCGTGCGGAGTCGACGGCGACCACAGGGCAGTCGGGCTGCGATAGCTCCTCGGCGAAAGCCTCCCGGTTGGCCGGCGTGGGGCTGTACACCCGCACCTCGGCCAGCGGGCGGACCACGCGCAGCGCCTGCACCTGTGCCCGGGCCTGCTCCCCGGAGCCGATCACGCCCAGCCGCGCGGCGTCCTGCCGGGCGAGGTGCCGCGTCCCGAGCGCGGTCGCGGCGGCGACCCGTCGCGTTGACAGCCAGTGGTCATGGAGGATGCCCACCAGCTCGGCAGAGCCCAGGTCGAAAAGCAGCACGAGCCCGACGAAGTCCCCGGCCCGCACGCGGCGGTTGCCGCGCTCATCGGAGATGAACCGGCTGAAGGCGGAATCCAGGCGCACGGCGGCGACGCCCGCGGAGGGCGCCGCGCCCATGATGTTGTTGACCCAGTAGCGCGGCGCGTCGCCCTGGCTCGGCAGGTACATCCGCGCCCTGGGTGCGTTCGCGGCAGTTCCGGTGCCGAGGTCGCGGTAGGCGTCCCCGACCGCGTCGATGATCTCGGGCTCGGCGATGTCGAGTTGCTCCAGATCGGCGTTGGTCAGCAGCAGCGTCACATGGTCTCCTCAGCTGGTCTTCCTACGGAGCATCGGCCGGCGGGCCATCGCCGCCGGGGAGCGCGGCGCTGCCGGGCGCTGGCATCAGGGCTTGTAGATCTCGGTGAACCACTCGGTGGGGACCTCGTGGCCCTCGCCGGCCGCGCGCACTGCCTCATGGACCGCATGCGCGACCGCGGTGAACTGGATCCCCAGGCCCGAGCTGGCGCCCGTCCCACCCCCGGTGAACAGCGTGATGTCCTCCGGAGAGGTGCGGTGTGCCTTGCCGATGACGATGTCGCCGAGCTCGGCCATCTTGGCCCTGATGCGCTCGTCGGGTCGCTTGCGCTCCGCAACCTCCACGGGCGCGTGGCCGGGGGCGTGATGGAAGGTGGCCTCCTCACGGCTCCGAACCCCCACCAGGTCGGCGCGCTCCAGGGTGGCCCAGTCCAGCTCGTGGCCCTGCACCGAGCCGATGTGCTGGCCCGGCACCAGCCACGCACCGTCGATCACCGGGGCGTGGGAGTTCGTGGCCAACGCCACGATGTCGGCGCCTTCGACCGCCTCCCTCGCCGACGCCACCGGCCGGATCTCCTGGCCGAGCCGCTGGCTGAACTCCTCGCAGAAGCCCCGCAGCGCTCGGGATTGGTGCTGTAGACCCGGTAGTCGGCCACGTCCCCGCGCTCGTGCAGGGCGAGCAGCTGCGCACCGGCCTGCCAGCCGGTGCCGATCATGCCCACGATCCGGGAATCCGGCCGGGCCAGGTGGCGCGCCGCCAGGGCGCTGGTCGCGCCCACCCGCATGCGCTGCAGGTAGCCGTCCTGCATGATCGCCAGCGGGACCAGCGTGGCGATGTCGAACAGCACCACCAGGCCCACGTAACGGCCGCCCGGCGCGGCGGGGACCTTCTCCCGGCGGCGCTTGCCCTCGCGTTCGAACTCGTGGGTGAGGTCCGACGACATCCGGATGGCGTGAACCCCCAGCGACTTGATCGCCCCCATCCATCGACTTGAACAGATAATGGCGGCCGTCGCCCAGCTCGCTCATGTCGGTGTAGGTGTGCGAGCGGGGGCGATTCACCGCCCCACCCGTGGCGTACTCCCGGAAGGCCGTGTCGAGCGCGTCGATGCAGGCGCGCATGGTCAGCGTCCGCTCGACGGCGTCGTTCTCGATTATCAGGGTCATCGCGGCTCCACATCTCCTCGGCGGGTCGGCACGCCCGCAGCACCCGGGCAGCACCCGGAGGTCGTCATCACACGTGGCCCAGCACGGCCAGAGCCAGCAGGCTGGTCATGCTCAGCGCGCCCGCCAGCAGGAAGCCGAGGTACACGGGCCTCAGCCCGGTTCTCAGGATCGCACAGAGGTCGGTGGCAAGCCCCCACACCCGCAAGGGCGACGAGGATGCAAACCTCACGGAGCAGCACAACCCATCCCCGCAGGGTCCGACCCGCCGCAGCGGGTTCAAGCGCACCCAGCGACGCCGCCGCTGCCACTGCCAGGAAGCCGAGGACGAACAGCGGGAAGGCCTTGCGTCCAGATCCCGCTGACCGATGCGACGCTCCCGACGACGCGAGCAGTCCCGCACCGAGGACGACGGGGGCGATGAGGACGTTGCGAGTCAGCTTGACGATCGTGGCGATCCCACCGGCACCGGCCGTGTACCCGAATCCCGCGGCCACGACCTGTGACGTGTCGCCGATCGCCGTTCCGGCCCACATCCCATAGCCGGTGTCGGTGAGCCCCAGCGTCACGCCCAGCACCGGATAGAGCACCACGGCGACAAGGCCCACCAGCGTGATGGTCGCCACGGCGAAGGAGACGTCACGCTCATCGGCATCCAACGCGGGAGCGGTCGCGATGATCGCGCTGTTGCCGCAGATCGCGGTGCCCACGGCGATCAGCAGGGGCAGGGCCCCGGACAGGCCAAGGAGCCCCGCCCGAGGAACACTCCACCGATCAACGTCAGCGCGACCAGGGCCGTGACGAGGAGGATGGAGGAAGCCCCGAGGCGGATCACCGCTTCGAAGCTCAAGCGGGCGCCCAGGGGGCGACGATGCCGACACGCAACAGGCGCTGCATCGCGTAGTCGATACCCGGGCGAACGGTCGCGGGGAGCCGCAGGAGGGTCGCCACCGTCGCTCCGAAGACAACGGCCAACCCCACGTCACTGATGAAGCCGGGCAACAGCAGCGACGCCGCGTACGCGCCCCACGCGACCAGCCCGGCTGCGGCCAACCCGGGCAGGACCGCGATACCCCTCCGCCATCTGGAGCGCCCGCTGGAGGGCCAGCGGGAGGGATCGGCCTCGTCCGAGGCCGCTCGCCTCTCAGTCACGGATGTCCTCGAGAAACCACTCGGTCGGAAAGGCCTGCCCCAGTCCACGTTCCCGCGCCAGCTGCAGCGTGTGCCCCGCCACCGCGGCGAACTGCAGGCCCTGCGTGCCCGTGTTGACGAACAGCGTGATCTGATCCGGGCTTGTGCGGCCCGGATTCCGGCCCTTCATGACATCGATCAGCGACGGGTAGACACCGCGTTCCGAACCCCTGCCCTGCGGGATCCGCGTACGGTCCCCTGGGCGGCCGGCGATGTAGGTCGCCATTCCGCTGCGGCGCCACTCGATGCCGGGCACCTCCGCCCCGTAGGGGATCGTGTTGACGCCGAGCTGCACGATGGCATCCGCTCTATCGAGCAGCCCCGGACCCAGTTCTCTGCGCGTGACGCAGGTGACGTGCGCACCCGGCGCCACCCAGTCCACGTCGAAGGTGGGCGCCATCGCGTCGGTGGCGGTGGCGACGATGTCGGCTTTGCGGACAGCGGTCTCCGGGTCTTCAACCGCCTCCACGGAGATGCCGAGGGCTTGCGACATCTCGTGGGCGAAGTGACGCCGGTGCGCCTCCGTGGGGCTGAACACCCGCACCTCCCGCAACGCGCGGACCTCCGCGATCGCCTCGAGGTAGGACCGGGCCATGCCACCCGAGCCGATCAGCCCGAGCGTGGCCGCGTCCTCACGGGCGAGCGCGTCGACGCCGATGCCGGCGCTTCCGCCGACGCGCATGTGCTGCAGGTATCCATCCTGCACCAGTGCCAGGGGCTCGCCGTTGTCCGTGGAGTACAGCAGGATGATCCCCGAGTAGGTCCCCGGCTCGACGCAGTACTTCTCCTCGGTGCGTCCCTCCGGCCACGACACCACATCAGACTTGATGCGTGTGGCCAGCACCCCGTAGGTGCGACAGGAGCCGGTCATGCTGCCCCAACGGTAGTAGTCGTCGTCCCGACTCGTGGGCGCATAGAGGTCGATGCGAGGTATGTAGGCGGCCTCGCCCGCGGCCAGGTCCGCATAGCCGGCACGCAGAGCTTGGATGGTGGTTGGCATGTCGAGCACCGTCTGAACGTCGGCGTTGCGCAGCAGCAGCATGTCGGTCCTGTCTCTGGGGTGGCGCTATCACTGGGGGTTGGTGGTGCGGTGCAGCGAGTTCCCGGGCACGCCGGCCGCACGCAGTGCAAAGCCGGCGTGCCCGTGCTGCCGTGCACCCGCTCGTCGGCGACATCGATGTGGTGCGGATGGCGGTGGGTGTCCTCTGCCGTTGTTCAGACTGCGCCTCTGAGCGCCCTATTTTCACCCGCGGCCACCAACGGGGCCGTGCCACCGGAAACTCGAAGCGCCCGGCCCAGCGATCTGCTCACCGCCTGGCGGGGGATCGAGGCGCCCAGCAAGCCCAGCCGCACGCTTTGGAAGACGTAGCCGATGTGCGGCCGTTCCATGCCGTCCGCGTCTCCGTCGTCGAACGACAGCGAGCCGCTGTTGAGCTGCTCGAGGCCGACGACGGCGTTGAGCAGGGTGCTCTTGCCGCATCCCGAAGGTCCGATGAGCGCCGTCACCTGCTCTTCCTTGGCTTGGAACGAGACGCCGTCGAGGACCTGCATGGGCGTGCCGTCCTCACGCTTGTAGTACTTGACGGCCTGATCAAAGGTCAGCTGTCCCACGTCAGCGCCTCCAGACATTCACTTCGGGCCGCCACGCGGTCAGACGCCGCTCCACGGGGTTCACGATGAGGTGCTCCATGCCGAGCATCACCACGACGAACAGCGCGGTCCACGCCAGCACGAGCTCCAGGCTGAACTGGCCCGCCCCGAGGGTTCCGGACAGTAGGTCCACTAGGATCCGCGGTCTGGAATAGGAGAAGATCTTGGCACAACATCGTAGGAAGTATTCGGCGGAGTTCAAGAATGAAGCGGTGAAGATGGTGATCGAGACGTCACGCCCGGTCGCCGAGGTCGCGCGGGAGTTGGGCATCAACGAAGGCACGCTAGGCAACTGGACCAACGCTTACCGCAATGAGCACGGCCATGAGGAACCCGAGCTGACCGTCAGCGAGCGAGCCAGGCTGCGGGAGCTGGAACGGGAAGTTCGTGACCTTCGGATGAAGAGCGAGTTTTTGGGAAAAGCGG
>WHTC01000175.1 GCA_009379795.1 Nitriliruptorales bacterium
GGGCTCGGGGCGATCGCGCCGCTCCTGGAGCGCGCGTTTGGAGAGGACAGGGACGGCGACTGGCGCCTCGTGCCGACGCAGGCCAACCGGATGCCGACGGCCGCGAGCTACCTGCGCGGTCAGGCGAGGGCGCGCCGCGAATAGCCGGTGAGGTGCTTGTAGCCCTCCGACAGTCCCTGGAGCTCCGCGTCGCTGATGACGTCCTCGAGGCGGTCGAAGCGCTGGTCATTGGTCCGTGTACAGACCTCGCGCAGGATGGCGTCGGGCGGGTCGACCCGATTCTTGTACACGATCTTCGTCGTGACCGGCAGACGGTCGGCCTCGTACACCTTGAGCGCTTCGACGAAGTCGAGCGATTGCGACAGGGCGCTCGCCAGGGACCGGCAGTCAACGATCGCTTGACCGGCGCCGTTGGAGCCACGCGGCACCATCGGGTGCGCGGCGTCGCCCAGCAGGGTGAGGCGCCCGAAGGTCCACCGGGAGATCGGCTCCTGATCGACCATCGGGTACTCGAGGATCGAGTCGGCCGCGCGAAGAACACCCGGCACGTCGAGGAAGTCGAACGTCCAGTCCTCGAACGTCGCGATGAAGTCCTCCAGGCGACCCTGCCGTCCCCAGTCGCGGTCGACGTGGCGACTGGTCTCCACCGCGGCGATCCAGTTCATCAACTGCGTGCCCTGTCCATCGACGTCGTCGCGGCAGGGGTAGATCGTGAGTTTGCCGCTCGAGTACCAGCCGACACGAAGCATGGACGCGCCGGTCAGGAACGGGGACCAGCGCGTGACTCCGCGCCACATGTTCAGGCCCTGGTAGATCGGCGGACCCTCGTTCGAATGGAGTTGGCGACGGAGCGTCGAATGGATGCCGTCGCACCCGATCACGACGCTTCCCCGCTGTGTGAACGACGAGGTGCTGGTTCCGCCACCCGGAGAAGGGGCGACCTGTTCGAAGTGTGCGTACGCGGCACCGGAGTCCTGGTCCGCGCGCAGGAACCGAGCGCCGAAGACCACCCGGTCGTCTCCCAACCGCTCCCGCGCCGCCTCCAGCAGGACGTCGTAGAGGTCAGCTCGGTGGATCGACAGTTGTGGCCACTTGAGCCCCGCGTACTCACCGGTCGGCTCTCGGAAGACGAACTGCCCGAAGCGGTTGTAGAACACGGACTCTCTCGCCGACAGGCCGCGTGCGACAAGCGCGTCGAGAACGCCGAGTTCGGCGAGGATGCGCGTGGCGTGGGGCAACACCGTGATCCCGACGCCAACCTGGCTCACCTTGGGTACCGCCTCGAAGACCCGGCAGGCGATGCCAAGCCGGTGCAGTTCGAGAGCAAGGGTGAGTCCGCCGACCCCGCCACCGACGACTATGACATCCTGCGAATCCACCGACGCACGATGGTGCATCACTGCAGAGCTCCTTCTGCCCGTTCGAGCGATCTCCGAACTGCGGCCCCCACGATATGATCCACCGCCATGAAGCTGAAGCTGCCCAGTTCTGTCCTGTTCGGCTTGACCATCGCCTACGGAGTGGTCATCGCGATCCTCGGTGCGCTGGGGTCAGAAGCGGTTGGGATGGTGGCGTTCATCGGCGCCCTCATCGTCGGCGGGTTGTGGGCCGTGCGAGGCGTTCTCGAGGATCGAGAGCGCAGATCGTCGTCGTGAGCGGCGCACGCTGAGCGGCGCACGCGGGCTGCCCCCTCCCGAGTCCGTGGCCTGCAGATCAGCTGACCTGCTCGGGCTGGGCCACGACGTGGGTCATGGGCACGTCGAACGCCCGCTCGATGCGCCGGGGCAGGTCCATGCCCAGCCACCGCGACGGACCCGGCGGCAGGGTCGACAGGATGAGTTCGTCGAACGGTGGGTGCTCGCGCAGCACGTCCCCGATGGCCTCGGGCGGACGGGCGTCCCCCACCTCACCGTCGACCTCCACCTGGGAACCCAGCGCGCGGAAGCGTTCCAGCGCGGTCTCCAGGCGCTGCCGGGCTTGCCGCAGATCCTCCTCGTGGGCACGCGATCGCCACGACGCCGGGTCTGGGGCGGCGGGGACGACCACGTAGATCTCCGTCCGCCCCCGGCGAGCGCGCTCCCGGAGCGCGTCGAGCAGGTGCTCACCGACCAACGTCAGGTTCGCCACCACCAGGTACCGGGCCATCGGCCCACCTTCCACTCACGCTGCCCTCGAGCGTAGGGGGCTGCGCCCGAAATGTGAAGGGCGCCCAGCCGAAAGCCGGGCGGCTTGGCGTCACGTTTCGCCATCAGAACATCGATTTGACCAGATCGCCCCGGGTCACGATTCCCGCGACCTTGCCGCCGGCATCGAGCACCGGCACCCGGGACACGTCGCGGTCCAGGATGATGGTGGCCACATCGCCCAGGGTGCCGTCGAGCCCGACGGTGGCGGGCTTGGTCTCCATCACCGCGCCGACCGTCTGCCCCAGCGCGGCCCGCAGGTCGCTCTCGAAACGGTGCCGTTCCCCCGGCAGTGTCAGATAGGCGCCCAGAATCTCGATCGTGGTGGGGGCGTGCAGACGGGCACCGGACAGGATGAGGTCGGTGTCGTCGAGCAGTCCGACCAGGCGACCGTCCCCGTCGGCAACCGGGGCGCCGCTGATGCCCTGCTCGGTGAGGATGGCCACGGCCTCCTCGATAGTCTGCTCGCTGCTCAGAATGATCACCGGAGCGGTCATCACGTTGGTGACTGGCTGGTCAGCTAACATGCCGAGCAGGGTAGCCGAACAGGTTCGATCGCAGGCGCGGCGGTTGCGCCAGGCACCAGACAGGGGGAGGAGAACTCGCGATGATGAACCCACAGGCGCAGCGGCGGGTCGTCATCGCCATCGCCGTTCTGCTCGGCTTGGCGCTGGTGATCGGCAGCCTGGCGCCGCTCGGGTTCTTCTGAGCGCCGTTCCGGCGGCTATCGTCGTGGCCTGTGGACATCTGGGATCGGCTGCGGCATGCGCTGGCGGAGTTCCCTGCCGACACCCTCACCCCGCCCGCGGGCGGGCGCATAGGCGCCGCGCTGATCCTGTTGCGCGACGTGGGCGAGGGGGACCTGGAGTTCGTCTACACCCGCCGGCGCGATGACCTGCGCTCGCATCCCGGCCAGATCTCCTTCCCGGGCGGGCGGGTCGACCCCGGCGAGACGATCGAGCAGGCCGCCATCCGGGAAGCGTTCGAGGAGGTGGCCCTCGATCCCGCCACCGCCACCGTGCTCGGCCGCCTGCCACCCTTCTACATCTCCCCGTCGCGCTACTGGCTGCAGGGGGTCCTCGCCCGCTGGGACGCGCCGCACCCTCTGACCGCCGCCGAGGCGGAGGTCGCCGAGGTGCTGACGGCGCGGCTGTCCCGGCTGCGTGACCCCGAGACCTGGCGGGCGGTGCGCATGTCCACCACGGGCCTGGCCTGGGCCTGGATGCTGGACGGCGACCATCTGCTGTGGGGCGCCACGGGGGTGCTCACCGCCGTCGTGCTCGGGCTGATCGACCGTGACTGGACCGGCGGCTTCAACCCCGCCGACCTTCCCGCGGAACGCCAGGTGCAGCCCTGGGAACGCGCCAGACTGCCGGGCAGCCGGCAGGTGCCGACGCCCGGTCCGGCCCGGCTGCGCAGCGTCGCGGAGCGCAGCCTGGCCGACCTGCCGGCCCCCGAACCCCTCGCGCGACCGACGATCGAGGATGCCAGGAGGCTTGGTGCGGCGGTGGCCGAGGCGGTCATGCGGTTGCCCGTCCGCCTCGCCGACGGCGACGCGCGCGAGGAGGCGGGCGGGCGCGCCCCGGTGACCGTCCTGACCGGCCAGGGGTGGACGGGGGCGGTCGGGCTCGCCGCCGCCGCAGCGCTGGCTCGCAGCGGGCGGAATCCGCGGGTCGTGGCCGTGGACACGGGGGAGCGCCTGGCAACCGTTGGCCTGCTCCAGGACGAACTGGCGCGCGGGGGGACGGCGGTGGAGCCCTTCGGCGGCACGTTGCCGCTGGCCGCGGTGGTGGTCGACGCGCTGGTGGGGCGGGGTCTGCGAGGCGGGTTGCGCGGTGCGCCGATGGGCATGGTCGAGGCGCTGCGGTATCAGGCGCCGGTCGTGCTCGCCGTGGACCTGCCCAGCGGGCTGGACCCGGAGACCGGTCTGATCGGCGAGCCGCTGCCCGCCGACGTCACCGTGGCGCTCGGGTCGCCCGCGATCGGTCTGCTGCTCCCCGGACTCGCCCCGTTCGTCGGCGACCTCTACGTCGCGCCGGCGGTCAACGGGGAGCCGGCGCTGCTGCGCGTCGTGCCGGGACCCGACGGTGCACGCTGGCGCGAGTGACCCCGGACGGTGATCACGCCTATGCTCGTGTCATCAGGCCCGGATGGTGGAAAGGCAGACACGGGGCGCTTAAACCGCCCTGCCCGTCAGGGTGTGTGGGTTCGAGTCCCACTCCGGGCACGCCCTCGCGCCCCCCTGGCGTGACCTCCGGCCGCCCGCCTCGCGACGCGGGCGGTGCACGCAGTTGACCGCACACGGAAGGCGTACCCTGCCACTATGACCGCGGACGAAGAACGCATCGCCCTGTTCCTGGACTACGAGAACCTCGCCATCGGCGCCCGCGACGATCTCGGGGGCGCGGCGTTCGATCTCAAGCCGGTGGCCGACGCCCTCGCCGAGCGCGGGCGCGTCGTGGTCCGGCGCGCCTATGCCGACTGGTCCTACTTCGACGATGACCGGCGCATGCTGACCATCCAGCATGTCGAGCTGATCGAGATCCCCCAGCGCCTCGGTACGGTGCGCAAGAACGCGGCGGACATCAAGCTCGCCGTGGACGCCATCGAACTGTGCTTCGAGCGCGACTACATCACCACGTTCGTCATCTGCACCGGCGACAGCGACTTCACGCCCCTGGTCGGCAAGCTGCGCGAGCTCAACCGGCGGGTCATCGGCGTGGGGCTCCAGGCGTCGACGTCGCGCCTGCTGCCACCGGCCTGCGACGAGTTCCTGTTCTACGAGCGGCTCGAGGGCGTCGAGGTGCCCCAGCGCCGCCGCAGGGACGACGGCCGTGACGCTCGCCGCCAGGCCCGCCCGGCGGCCAGCGCCGGCGCGACCAGCGAGGGCAACGGCCGGCCCGATCGCGGGGAACCCGAGGACGTCGAGGACGGCGCCGCGCCCCCGGCGGATATCAGCAGCCTCGGCAAGCTGGTCACCCAGACTCTTTCGGGCCTGCAGCGCACGACCGGCGGCGCGGTGCTCGCCTCCAGCCTCAAACGGGCGATCCTGCGTAAGGACCCGACCTTCAGCGAGGCCGACTACGGCTTCCGCGCCTTCGGTGAGCTGCTGCGCCACCTTGGTGACCGGGGGGTGGTCGAGTTGGCGCCAGGCACTGCCCGAGGCGACCCCGAGGTCGGTTTTCCCGAGCGTTCGGGTGACGATGAGAGCGACGCCTTCGAACTGCTCCGCGACGTGGTCGCCGACCTCGAGCGCAGCAGCGGCCCGCCGCCCCTGTCCGGCCTGAAGAACCAGTTGCGAAAGCGCCGGCCCGGCTTCAGCGAGAAGGAGTTCGGCTTCGGCGGGTTCTTGCAGTTCTGCAAGGCCGCCCAGACGCGTGGCATCGTGCGGATGGAGTGGCGTGAGGAGGCCGACGACTATGTCTTTCATACCGTGGAGCCCGACGCCGAGCAGGCCGCCAGCGGGTGAGCCCGGCCCGGGAGAGGGGAGTCATCAGGATGCGTGCAGCCTCCGGCTCAGGCACCGGCCCTGACCCGCAGGCCGCGACCGAGGCGGCCCTGCGATCGGTGCTCGCCGGCCTGGACGGTGATCCTGCGGGAGCGGACGCTCCTGACGAGGAGCGGTGCCCGGATCTGACTGTCGTCTTTCTGGGCGGCGAGCACGCCGAGGACGCCGAACGCGTCTGCGACGTGGTCCGCAAGCGCCTGGCCCCTCGCCATCTGATCGGGACGACCGCCGGCGGGGTTGTCTCCGACGGCGTGGAGTTGGAGCGGCCCGACGGGATCAGCGTGTGGGCGGCGCGCATGCCGGGCGCTCGCCTCACCCCGCTGCGCTATGCCCCGCCCTCGCAGGCGGGGGACGTCATGATCGCCGCACCGCTGGACGAGACCGGCTGGCGGGAACCGCCCGCCGACACCCGCGCGCTGGTGCTGCTCGCCGATCCGTTCAGTTTCCCGGCCGATGCGTTCCTCGCCTGGATCGATCAGGGGTCGCCCGGGCTGCCGGTGTCCGGTGGCCTCGCCAGCGGCGGTCGCGGCGGGGGTGCCAACCGCCTGCTGCTCGACGGGGAGGTGTTCGAGGCCGGCGCGGTCGGGATGGCCATCGGCGGTGAGGTCGCCGTCCGCACCCTGGTGTCCCAGGGGTGCCGGCCGATCGGCAAGAGTTTCGTGGTCACCCGTGCCGACCGCAACCTGGTGCAGGAGCTTGCCGGCGAGCCACCGGTGGACCGCATCAGGGAGACCTTCGCCGCCGCCGAGCGCCCCGAGCGTGAGTTGATGCGCAAGGGGCTGCACATCGGCATGGTGATCGACGAGTACCGCGAGGAGTTCGGTCGCGGCGACTTTCTGGTCCGTGGCGTGGTGGGTGCACAGGCCGGCACCGGTGCGCTCGCGATCGGGGATGTCGTCCAGGTCGGCCAGACCGTGCAGTTCCATGTGCGCGACGCCGACAGCGCCGATGACGACCTCCGGCAACTGCTCGCCGAGTTCACCGCCGAACCGGCGTGGCCGGGGTCGGACCCGGCCGGCGCGCTGCTGTTCACCTGCAACGGTCGCGGCCGGCGTTTGTTCGGTGGACCGGATCACGACGCGGAGTTGGTGCGCGAGGCGCTGGGGACGATCCCGGTCGGCGGCTTCTTCTGCGCCGGGGAGTTCGGCCCTGTCGGGTCCCGCAGTTTTGTTCACGGGTTTACC
>WHTC01000409.1 GCA_009379795.1 Nitriliruptorales bacterium
GACTCGCTCACCAGGTCTCGGGTTCGGGCGGGGTCTATCGTGATGGACGGACCCATCGAGGTCGACACATGCACGGATCGCAGGTACCGGCCCTTTGCCGCGGCGGGCCTGATCCGGAGCAGTTCGTCCAGCACGGCGGCGTAGTTCTCCAGCAGTTTGTCCGCCGAGAACGACGCCTTGCCGATCACCAGGTGCACGTTGGCCTGCCGGTCGGTGCGGTACTCGATCTTGCCGGCCTTGATCTCGCTGACCGCCCGGGCGATGTCCATCGTCACCGTACCGGTCTTGGGATTCGGCATGAGTCCGCGCGGACCGAGCACCTTCCCGTAGCGACCGATCTTGCCCATCTGATCCGGGGTGGCGATAACCGCGTCGAAGTCGAGTGTGCCCGCCTCGATCAGCGCGACGACCTGGCTGGTTCCGACGATGTCGGCCCCGGCCCCCTCGGCCTCAGCGGCCTTGGGACCTTCGGCGACGACGGCGACCCGCATCTGGATGCCGGTCCCGTTCGGCAGCGCCACCGACCCACGCACGTTCTGGTCGGCTCGCCGGGGATCCACCCCGAGCCGGATGGCGAGGTCGACCGTGGCGTCGAACGCCACCGTCACCGTGTCCTTGACCAGTTGCATCGCGTCCGCTGGCTCGTACAGCTTCTCCCGATCGACCTTGGCGGCCGCCACCTGGTACCGCTTGCCTCGCTTTGCCATGTGCTGTGCTCCTGTGGTTCCGGCGGGGGCGCGTTTCCCCCTCCCACGGTTGTGGCTGACGTTGCCTACTCGACGACGAGGCCCATGGAGCGGGCCGTGCCCTCGATGATCTTGACCGCGCCGTCAATGTCGATCGCGTTGAGGTCGTCCATCTTGCGCTCGGCGATCTCCCGAACGGCGGCGGAGGACACGGTCCCCACCTTGTTCCGGTTGGGCTCCCCCGACCCCTTCTCCACGTTCGCAGCTTTGAGGAGCAGGTTCGCAGCCGGGGGTGTCTTGGTGAGGAACGTGAAGGAGCGGTCCTCGTAGATGGTGATCTCCACCGGGACGATGTCACCGCGCTGGTTGGCGGTCCGCTCGTTGTAGGCCTTGCAGAACTCCATGATGTTGACGCCGTGCTGGCCCAAGTTGTTCCCGACGGGCGGAGCAGGCGTGGCCTGACCGCCGGGAATCTGCAGCTTGATCTGGGCCATGACCTTCTTCGCCATGAGGTTGTTCTCTTTCCTGTGATCTGACCCCCTTTTCCTCAGCCGACTCTGTGTCCGGTTGGTCGGTGAGGAAAAGGGGGTCACTGACTAGAGCTTGGCGACCTGATCGAAGCCGAGCTCGACGGGGGTCTCGCGGCCGAAGATCGACACGAGCACCTTGAGCTTCGAGGCGTCGGCGTTGATCTCGGAAATGGTGCCGGTGAAGTCGGCGAAGGGACCCGAGGTGACGCGGATGTTCTCGCCCTCCTCGTACTCGACGCTGGGGGCGACCACCTCGCCCTCCTCCGGCTCACGGAGGATGGATTCGACCTCGGTCAGTGACAGCGGCACGGGCCGAGCTCCGGGCGGGCCCACGAAGCCGGTCACGGCAGGGGTGTTGCGCACGACGTACCAGGAGTCGTCGTCGAGATCCATGCGCACCAGCACGTAGCCGGGGAACACCTTGCGCTGCACCTGCTGCTTCTTGCCGCCTTTGATCTCGACCGCATCCTCGGTCGGGATGATTACCTCGAAGATGCGGTCCTCCATGTTCATGGAGGTGATCCGGCTCTCCAGGTTGGCCTTCACCTTCGCCTCGTAGCC
>WHTC01000484.1 GCA_009379795.1 Nitriliruptorales bacterium
CGAGCTCTTGCCCGAGATATCGCCCGGCGAGCTCTTGCCCGAGACATCGCCCGGCGAGCTCCTGCCCGAGACATCGCCCGACGAGCTCTTGCCCGGTTAGGGTGCGGAAGGGGAGCGGTCTAGCGCATCCAGCCGCGACCGGCAATGCCGCCTCCGGACACGAACACCGCCGTTGGGAGGTGGCGGCCGGGTCGATAGTAGGTCGCGGTAGGGAGGGGCCGCCCATGGCGGACCGGGTCACGGTTCCCGTCCTGCCAGAGGCCGGTGACGCGGACTCACCGGCAGGGCTTGAGGTCGTGGATTCCAGACGATGGCGACAGGATTTCTTCTTGTGGCGCGCGCCAGGGGAGTGACCCCCTTTTCCTCGCCGACCGATCAGCAACAGCGTCGGCTGAGGAAAAGGGCGTCAGCCCACCCTGGCGTGCTCCTGCTGCTCGGTAGCGTCCTGCTGGCCGGGTGCGACCTGCTGTATCTCGGCGGCGGCGGGCGGGACCAGGAGGAGACCGCCGGCGGGGAGGCGACCGAGGCGGCGTCGCCTGAGTCGCCTGAGGGGAACGGCGAGGACGCCGCACGCGAGGCGGTTGGCGAGCCACCCGCGGCCCCGGAGCCACCACGCGAGGCGGAGACGGACGCGCCAGCGCTGCAGGACGAGTCGGGGGAGCAGTCCCGGTCATCCGGCGCTCGAGACCCGCTGTGGCGGGTGGGCGCGGACGGGCAGCCGGTGAAGCCGGTGGCCATCCGTGGCGACTGCGTGCTGTACGAGGACGGCACCCTCGACTGCGATCTGCTGCCGCGGCTTGTCGACGATGCCCTGGCGGGTCGGGAGCTGTCCGACGTTGGCCGCTGGCTGCTGGAGGAGGCCGCGAGCGAGCCACCGGCCGAGAGCGAACCGGAACCCGACGACGAGTCCGACGACGACGACGAATCCGAGAACGAGGAATCCGAAGACGACGACGACGAGTCCGAGGACGACGACGAGGAACCCCAGGCCGAATCCGAGGAAGACGACGAGTCCGAAGACGACGAGTCCGAAGACGACGACGAATCCGACGACGAACCTCAGGCCGACGACCAGGACCCCGAAGGGGAACCCGGCGACGACCCGCAGACCGACGACGAACCTCAGGCCGACGACCAGGACCCCGAAGGGGAACCCGGCGACG
>WHTC01000214.1 GCA_009379795.1 Nitriliruptorales bacterium
AGGCCGTCACACTCGCAGGCCACCCACTGGTCCGGGAAGGCCACGTCGATCTCGATGGTGATGCCATCAGCGCAGCGGAACGGGAACGGGCGGGGATGCGGATGGAGGTCGTGCGCTCGCAGCGCCCGCCGCCAGTACCACTCCAGCATTGAGTCGCAGCATTCCTCGTCCAGTTCGGCAAGCACCTGCGTCAGACGCGGGCCGCCCGGTGTCCTGCCGATGCGCTCGTGGATCGCGGCGATCTCCTCGAGTCGCACCACACGCCGCTGCCGGGCGTCGATCATCAGGCTCCGCAGCCGATCCACCCCCATCACCGCGGCCAGATCCACCACCGTCCGCCCCGGTGCGGTCAGCCGCAGGCCGTTCCGGTTGATGGCGTCGGCGCGGTGCAGCGTCCGGCTCCGCCACGCTTCCACGCCCTCGAGCCGTGGCAGCCGCCGGTCCGCGGGAAGAACCATTTCCACCGTCGCCGGGGGGCGGTCCACCATGCCGAGCACGTACGCGGCGGTCCTGCGACCTGCGAGAACACGGCCGCCCACCTGAAGCAGCGCGGTGGCGACGCGGGTCTCGAAGGTCCGCTGCGTTCCGGGCAGGAGCACGACGCCCGGCTGTGGCCGTTCCCAACCCTGCCGTCGCGCGTGTAGTAGCAGTGCGTTGCGGCTCCAACCGAAGCGCTCTCCGTCACTCAACGCAAGCGCACCGTGCTGCCGCCGGCCCAACGCGAACAACCCCTGCCAATCCCGCATGAGCGCAAGATCGGTCGCCTTCGTGGCCCCCGCACATCCGCAGCCGTCCAGCCTGTGGATTGTTCGGCTCCCCGTTTGCGTGTGCAGATCCGTGCGCCCGCGCACGCTCCTGCACACATGTGCGTTTCTGCACACGTAAGGGGTCAAGGCGCGGGGCGGCTGAGCTGCGGCCGGACGGCGGGGCGGCGGCGGGGCCTGTGGCCGTGCGGCGGGGCCTGTGGCCGGCGCCGCGCCGCAGGGGCGGCGCGGCGGGGTCAGCCGCCGAGGGTGCGGCGGAGGCGGTCCACGAGGGTGGAGCGGCGGGGTGGGGGGTTGGGTGGCTCGGCACGGGCCGACCGGCGCTCGGCGTCGGCCGCGTCGGCCGGGCCGACCGCGGCCTCGGGCGCCTCGTCGGGCGGACTGATCACCAGTTGCAGGATCAGCGGGTCGGGGGAGTCGTTGCGCACCCCGTGCGGCACGCCGCCGGGCACCATCACCGACTGCAGCGCCTCCAGCGTCACCTCCGTGTCGTCGGTGACCACCCACGCGCGCCCGCCCAGCACGGTGTAGATGACGTCGGCGGTGGCGAAGGTGCGCGCTTCGACGACCTGGCGCGGCTCCAGGCTGAGCAGATCGACGGCCACCACGTCCGTCGCGAACACCCGCCGGCCCGACGCGCTCGCCAGGTTGAAGTCGACATAGTCGCGAAGGTCGACAGCGATCGGATCAAAGGGGGCGGGAGGGCTGCTCATCACGCGCAGTGTAGTGATGGTTCGCGTTTAGACTCGCCCCGCCGGAACCGTGACCGGCAGCTGCCCTGCAACCGTGGAAAGGCCCTTTCCCGTGCCGACGTTCACCCGTTCCACCGAGCTACCGCAGACCGTGGAGGCCGACACCATCGCGGTCTTCGCCGGCCGGGACGGTGAGGCGACCGTGCTCGGCGCGGACGCCATCAGCGTCGGTCAGGCGCTGGGCATCGACCTGCTCGCCGAGTTGAGCGGGGTGCGCTTCAACGCGGACCTCGGCACGGGGGCCCGCATCCCCACCAGAGGGCAGGCGCGCGCGGCGATCCTGCTGGTGGTCGGGCTCGGGCCGATGGACGAGTTGAGCCTGGAGCGGCTGCGGCGGGCGGCCGGGGCGGCCGCTCGCAACGCCTCCAAGGACTCCACGCTGGCGATCGCTGTCCCGTTGGACCTGCTCGGCGAGGGCGCCGTGGCGGCGGACGCGGTCCGGGCCACGGTCGAAGGCGCCGGGCTCGGCGCGTACGCCTTCACCGCCTACCGCTCCAAGTCGCCCGACGCGCCCTCGCTCGAGGCGGTGCTGATCCTGTGCGGGAACGCTGACGGCGGGGAGGTCGACCACGGCATCGTGACCGGCGAGGTGATCGTCCGCGCTACCAACCTGACGCGCGATCTCATCAACACTCCGCCGAGCGACAAGCGCCCTCCAGCGCTCGCAGAGCGCGTGGCCGAGGTCGCGCGCGAGGCTGGCCTGCAGGTCAAGGCCTTCGACGAGAACGCCCTGGCCGAGGGCGGGTTCGGCGGCATCCTGGGCGTGGGACAGGGCTCCTCCGAGCGTCCGCGGCTGGTCGAGTTGACCTACGAGCCGGAGAACGCCGGCGGCCACGTGGTGCTGGTAGGCAAGGGGATCACCTTTGACACCGGCGGGATCTCGCTCAAGCCCACCAACGCGATGACCACCATGAAGTCGGACATGAGCGGTGCGGCCGCGGTGGTCGGCGCGATGACGGCGCTCCGCGACCTCGGCGTCACCACCAGGGTCACCGGCCTGCTGGCCCTGGCGGAGAACATGCCCTCGGGTGACGCCATCCGCGTGTCCGACGTGCTCGTGCATCGCGGCGGCACCACCGTGGAGGTGATGAACACCGATGCCGAGGGTCGCCTGGTACTCGCCGACGCCCTGGCCTACGGCGCGGAGTCGGAGCCTGACGCGATGATCGACCTGGCCACGCTCACCGGCGGGCAGATCGTCGCGCTGGGCAACAAGATCGCCGGGCTGATGGGCAACGACGAGGCCCTGGTCGACGCGCTGGAGGCGGCGGCGTCCGAGGCGGGCGAGCAGGTCTGGCACCTGCCGCTGCCGGCGGAGTACGCCGACCAACTCAAGAGCGAGGTCGCCGACTTCAAGAACATCGGCCGTCCCGGGCAGGCGGTGACCCTCGTGGCTGGGCTGTTCCTCAAGGAGTTCACCGGCGGAGTGCCCTGGGCGCATCTGGACATCGCCGGGCCGGCCTTCAGCGATGACGGCGACAGCTTCTACACGGCCAAGGGCGGTACCGGCATGGGGGTCCGGACGCTGGTCCGCTACCTGCAGCAGCGCTCCGGCGCCAACGGCCAGCAGGAGTAGCGCCTCAGGCGCCTCGTTCCCACAGGCCTCGGACGTACGCCGCCTGCCCCACGTGTTGCAGGGCATCACTGTTGACGCTCATCAGGCGCACGCCGACCGTGACGGGGGGGTCGTAGGACCCGTCGATGACGCGATCGAAGTCGCCGGAGTCGAGACCCTCCAGGTAGCGCTTCGTCATATGGGCAACCCGGTCCTGATACTCCAGCAACACCCCCGGGTTGCCAGGGTGGACGGCGGCGACCTGGTCCGGCGAGTGACCGTAGCCGGTGTCCAGGAGATCGCCTGGCAGCCCGAACCGCTCGGGCCATCCCTCGGCGACCCAAAGCTGCTCGCGCCCCCCGATCTCGGACACATGGTCGTCCTGGACCCGGGTCAGATGCCACACCAGCCAGGCGATGGGATTGGCCTGCGGATCGGGACGCCAGGCCAGCGCGCGGGCATCCAGGCCCTGCACGGTGCCATGAACCAGACTGCGGATCTGTTCGAATGAGGAAATCAGCGCTTCGTTCAGGCGCATGTGCTTCACCCTCCTACGCCACACCCCGTCGATCGGGGCGCCGCCAGTAGGATGGCGGGGTGCTCGACGATCTGTCGATTCAGGGTGACGACCCCGCCTCCAGTGCCGGTGAGGGAAGCGTGGTGGCAGTGGACCAGCGGGCGCTGTTGAGGACGGCGGACGTCCTCAATCTGGACGTGGAGGATCTCCCGCCTGACCGCGGCTAACTCGATCTCCTCGGCGACGGGGCACCGCCGCCGACCGGCATGGCGGCCTGGCTGCACGGTCACGGCTGCCCTGGCCTTCTTCGGCGGCCGCCGGGCCGGCCTGCTGGCAGTATGGGCTCGCTGCGCGTTACCTACCGCAAGGGGTCGGTGTTTCCACGGTGTCCGGGGCTCCCGGGGTCATGAGCGTCATCCTGCTGGAGACCGCCGTCGGCGGCTCGATCGTGCTGTGGGCCAGTGGCGTGTGGGGCGCCGTCCGCCGGGGGTTCTTCCTGCTGGTCGGCGTCGCTGTGGCGCTGTGCGCTCTCGGGGCCTGGCTGCTGACCGCCGACCTCGTCCGCGCCGCGTCCGGGGAGTCGGTCGTCGCGCAGGGTTTCGCCGAACCGATCCTCGCCGCGCTGGCCGGGCCGGCCGGGTCGCGAGCGCTCCTCGGGCTGGGGGTGTTCACCGGGCTGCTGGCCCTGTGGCAGATCCTGCTGATCGCCCGCCAGGAGAGCCCGGCGCGGATGGTGGGATTGGTCGCCTCGGTGGCGGGCGTGACCGCCCTGGTGCTGTTCGGCTTCCTGCGACCGCCCACGGTGGGCCAGGCGATCGCCGAGTTGGCGCTCGGGTCGGTGTTCCTCGGCTCCACGCTGTTCGGGCTGCTGCTGGGGCACTGGTATCTGGTCGAGCGAAGGCTGTCCAAGGTCTACATGATCCGCGGTGCATGGTGGTACATCGCCGGGGTGCTGGCGGCGGTCGCGGCGGTCGCGTTGAGCGCGACCAACCCTGCGCAGGCGCCCGCGGCCGGGTTCAACCCGCTGCTGGCCATCCCCAGCTTCACCCTGCTGCTCGGCGGCGGGTTGGTTGCGATCTGCGCCCTGATCGCCGGCTTCGTGTGGAAGCTCGCGCAGGAGGGCGGTCGGTCCATCCAGGCGGCCACCGGCATGTTCTACCTGGCGGTTCTGATGGCCTTCTCTGCCGAGATGTCGACCAAGGTGCGCTTTTTCTGAGGGGACGCCGCCCGAGTTCGCCGACCCCCGCGAGTGGCTTTCGGCCAGCAGAAGTCGGGTAAGCGGGCAGGGTGCCTGAGGCCAACGATCGCCGCTTCCGCGTCCACCAACCGCACGCGCAAAACGCAACGGATGTCGCGCAGGCCCTGGCGGTGGACCCCGAGACCGGACTGAGCGCGGAAGAGGTCGCCCAGCGCCGGAAACTGGTGGGACCCAACGAGCTGTCCGGCAGCGACCGCGCCTCGACGTGGCGCATCCTGCTTGACCAGATGCGCAGCGCCGTCGTGCTGCTGCTGATGGCAGCCGCCGCCGCCGGGCTCCTGCTTGGGGAGGTGGCCGAGGGCGTCGCCGTGCTTGTCGTGCTGGTGGCCAACACGC
>WHTC01000491.1 GCA_009379795.1 Nitriliruptorales bacterium
GGATGGTACAATCGTCAGCGTCTGCACTCTGGTCTTGGCTACCGGACCCCGCAAGAGGTCCACGACGAATATCTGAACGTGCAGGTCGCAGCATAGAAACCCCTGTTAGCTACTGTCCGGAAAACGCGGGGCCGACCACTCACCTGAGAAGTCGCCCAGAACATCCGCGAATGACCACTTGTAGATCGGTGAGACCGTGTCGGCGCCGAGCTCGAGGTGGCGCTGGAGAGGCGTGCGCCAGTCCCCCCGCAACGGGGGCGTGATCCCCGGGCCCTTGGCCACGACCGGTGTCGACAGCCCGCGCCGCCGATACTCACGAATCCAGTCGAGCTCTTCCTGATACCTGGTGTGGCTCGGCAGGGTTATCTCGGTCACGCCGACGTCGTTCAGCGCTTCGGCCAGCTCGAGCCGTGTCAGCCAGTTGAGCTGGTGGCCGACACAGTCGTCACCCTCGGAGAGGGTGGCGTCGATGAAACCGACCCTCGCGGTCGCGGTCTGCCGCTGCTGGACGGACTGCTCGTCCCAGTAGGTGGGGTTCGCCAGCCATGCTCCCGGCTCGTGCCAAGGCCCTCCCCCATGATCGCCGACCTCGTCGTGCATGTCGCTTCTCCTCGTCATCGAGTCCGGGCCGTTACCCGCCTACGTCGCCGGCGCCGGAGGCCGCTGGCTGAACCGCCGATCGAAGACGGCCTCGGCGATGCGGTTGCGCATCATCTCCACGGAGCCCCCGACGATCATCCAGCCGCGTACCCGACGGGCGATGTACTCGAGGGGCAGCTCGGTCGAGCAACCCGATGCGCCGAAGGCCTGGAGTGCCTGATTGGCGACCTCGTACGCCGCTTCGTTGGCGAAGCACTTCGCGATGGCGGCTTCGGACGGATCCGGTGCTCCCGCGTCGGCATTGATGACCGCCCGGTGGATGAGCAACCGGGCCGCATCGAGCTTCATGCGCATGTCCGCGAACTTCCACTGCAGACCCTGGAACTCGCAGAGAGGCCGCCCGAACTGCTCGCGGACCTTGACGTGCTCCACGGCTCGGTCGAACGCGGACTGAGCGAGCGAGAGCGCCACCTTCCTGCAGGATCCCGGCCAAC
>WHTC01000126.1 GCA_009379795.1 Nitriliruptorales bacterium
CGGGGCACTGTGGTTCGTCGGCTGGCTGGTGGCCGCACTGGTCGCCGGCGAGGTGGCGCGCGGGCGCGCTGACTATCTCGCCGAGGTCGAGCGCCGCGCGATCGAGGCCGAGCGGACCCGGGAGGAGGAGGCGCTGCGGCGGGCCGGGGAAGAGCGCCTGCGGATCGCCCGGGAGTTGCACGACGTGCTGGCCCACAGCATCTCGATGATCAATGTGCAGGCGGGTGTCGCCGCGCACCTGGTGCACCGGCGACCCGAGGAGGCGGAGCCGGCGCTGCTGGCCATCAAGGAGACCAGCAAGGAGGCGCTGCGGGAGCTGCGGGCGACCCTCGGGATCCTGCGGCAGGTGGACGACGACGAGGTGCCCCGATCACCCAGCCCGGGCCTCGCGTCGCGCGCCTGCGGGAATTGGTCGCCTCCGCGTCTGCCGCCGGCCTCGCCGTCGAGGTCGGGATGAGCGGCGAGCCGCGGGACGTGCCTCCCGGCGTGGACCGCGCGGCCTTCCGCATCGTGCAGGAGGCGCTCACCAACGTGGCCCGCCACGCCGAGGCGACCCACGCGACCGTGCGCCTCGCGTACGGCCCCGACGACCTTGGCGTCGAGGTGCTCGACGATGGGCGCCAGCCGTCAGTGGAGCTCAACGGAGGCAACGGGATCCTGGGGATGCGCGAGCGCGCCGCGGCGCTCGGCGGGACGCTGGAGGCCGGGCCCTCCCCAGAGGGCGGGTTCAGGGTGGCCGCCCGGCTGCCCCTGGAAGCGGCGCCATGATCCGCACCCTGCTCGCCGATGATCAGGTCCTCGTGCGGGCAGGGTTCCGTTCCCTGCTGGATGCCGAGGACGACATCGACGTGGTGGGGGAGGCGGCGGACGGCGCCGAGGCTGTGGACCGGGTCCGCAGGCTGCGCCCCGACGTGGTGCTCATGGACATCCGCATGCCCGAGCTCGACGGCATCGAGGCGACCCGCCGGATCGCCTCGGATGAGCGGCTCAGCGAGGTCAAGGTCGTCATCCTGACGACCTTCGAGCTTGACGAGTACCTGTTCGAGGCATTGCGTGTCGGAGCGAGCGGGTTCCTGGTCAAGGACACCGAACCGGTCGAGCTGCTGCGCGCGGTCCGCGTGGTCGCGGCCGGTGAGTCCCTGCTGTCGCCGGGTGTCACCCGCCGGCTGGTGGCTGAGTTCGTCGCCCGATTCCCGCAGCAACGACCCTCCCCGGCCCTGGACGTGCTCACGCAGCGCGAGCGCGAGGTCATGGCGCTGGTCGCCGCGGGCCTGTCCAACGATGAGATCGCCGAGCGCATGGTGGTCAGCCGTTCACCCAAGACCCATGTCAGCCGCGTCATGATCAAGCTGCATGCCCGCGACCGTGCCCAGTTGGTCGTCTTCGCGTACGAATCCGGCCTCGTCCGCCCCGGCCTCGCCGCCGAGTGAGCGTCACAGGCGCTCGACGCGCGGGCCGGCCATCTGCCCGCGGGTGTCCAGGACGAGCGGGGCCTGCTCGGCGATGGCCGCCAGGTCGTAGGCGCGGTGCCGTTGCAGGAGGATCACGAGGTCCGCCTCCGCTAGCGCGGCCTCCAGGTGGGGGACCCGGCCAAGTGCGGCGCCGTCGACCTCCCAGCGCTCGACATGGGGATCGTGGAAGCGCACGTCCGCCCCGAGCCCCCGCAGATGCCTGGCGAGCGGTATCGCCGGAGTGGCGCGCTGATCGGCGATGTCCGGTTTGTAGGTGACGCCCAGCAGCAGGACGACGGAGCCCTTGACCGGCTTGGCGTGGTCGTTGAGCAGTCGCTGCGCCCGGGCGCAGACGTAGGCGGGCATGCGGGCGTTGATCTCCTGGGCCAACGCCGCGAAGCGGAACGGATACCCGACGCTGCGCGCCTTGTAGGACAGGTAGTTGGGGTCGATTGGGATGCAGTGCCCGCCGACGCCCGGGCCGGGGTGGAACGCCTGGAAGCCGAACGGTTTGGTGCTGGCGGCCGCTATGGCGTCCCAGAAGTCCACGCCCAACTCGTCGCAGAACACCGCCATCTCGTTGACCAGCGCGATGTTCACGTGCCGGTAGGTGTTCTCCAGCAGCTTTGCCAGTTCGGCCTCGCGGGTGCCGCTGGTGAGCACGACCGAGTCCACGAACTTGCCGTAGAAGGCGGCGGCCCGTTCGGCGCACGCCGGGGTGAGCCCGCCGACGACCTTGGGCGTGTTGCGCAGCCCGTACCGCCGGTTGCCCGGATCGATGCGCTCGGGGGAATAGGCCAGGGCGAAGTCGGTGCCCGCGGCCAGCCCGGAGGACTCGAGCAGCGGCTGGAACAGTTCCTCGGTGGTTCCCGGGTAGGTCGTGGACTCCAGCACCACCAGCGTCCCGGAGCGCAGATGCAGGGCGATCGCGCGTCCCGCCTGCTCGATCGCGGACAGATCGGGGGTCCCGTGTTGATCCAGCGGCGTGGGGACGCAGACGATGATCGCGTCACCATGTGCGAGGCACGCCGGGTCGGTGCTCGCCTGGAAGCCTTCCCGGAGCAGCGTCGCCGCGTCGGCGTCCGTGACGTCCTCCATGTAGGACCGGCCCTGCCGCAGCGCGGCGACCCTGCGCTCGTCCACGTCGTAGCCGGCCACCGAGAGCCCAACCCGCACGGCCTCGCGCACCAGCGGCAGCCCGGCGTAGCCAAGGCCGATCACCACAAGGTCAACACGCGGCAACGTCATGCTCTTTTCCGCCCGGGGCGTTGCAGTGTTGCGCTTGCGAACCCGTCCCGAGCGCCATCCTGCTTGTCCTTCTAGCCGCGGTACGGGTCAGGGTCGGCTGCCCGCGAACAGCGCCGCGGTCCAGCCTGGCAGGCGCAGGGCTCGCCCGTCACCAGCGCCGGTGACCTCCGCGGTCTTCCCCTCGCCGCCGTAGCACCGGTCGTTGCCCAGCGCGGGCTGCTCGCGTCGCAACCGCAGCAGGTCGGCCCACAGCGCCAGCCACTGCCGGCCCTGCGGGGTGGCGGCCCGTTCGGCACGCAGCGCGTGCTGCGTTCCAGGGTGGCAGGGTCCTGCGGGTCGGGCACCTCGGCGTGGGCGAAGGCGGAGAATCTCACGAATTCCTCGGCCCGGCCCTGGCGTACCGTCTCGGCCAGTTCCGGCTCCGGATGGGAGGTGAAGTACTGGAACGGCTGCGTCTCGCCGTACTCCTCACCCATGAACAGCATCGGTGTGGTGGGGGCGGCGCACAGCAGCACCACGGCCACGCGCAGCCGTGCGGGGTCCACCAGGGTGGTCAGGCGGTCGCCGAGCGCGCGGTTGCCGATCTGGTCATGGTTCTGGATGCAGGCGACGAGGCGGTGACCGGGGAGCTCACCGAGCGGCGCGCCGACCGCGCGTTCGCGGTAGCGGGAGTAGCGGCCGTCCAACACGAACCCGCGGGTGTAGCCGGCGGCCACGTCCGGCAGACCGGTGTAGTCGACGTAGTAGCCCTCGTGCTCGCGGGTGACCGCCGTGTGGATCGCGTGGTGCAGGTCGTCGACCCACAGCGCGTCCAGCCCCTGGCCGCCGTGCTCCCGGGGGGTCACGGTCAGCGGGTCGTTGCGGTTGCTCTCGGCGATCAGCCGCAGGGGGCGTCGCAGAAGCGCCGAGCGCCGGGAGGTGGCGGCGGCGAGTTCGGTGAGGATGTGCACCGAGGAGGTGTCGATCAGCGCGTGCGCCGCGTCAAGGCGCAGCGCGTCGACGTGGAAGTCGGTGAACCAGTGCAGGGCGTTGCCGACGATGAACGCCCGGACGGGATCGGACTGGGGCCCGTCGAGGTTGAGCGCCTCCCCCCAGGGCGTGTGGCAGGTGTCGGTCAGGTAGGGGCCGAAGTCGGGCATGCGGTTCCCGCTCGGCCCGAGGTGGTTGTAGACGACGTCCAGGATCACGGCCAGGCCGTGCCGGTGGGCCGTCTCGACGAAGCGGGCGAACGCGGCCGGGCCGCCGTAGGGTTCGTGCACGGCATACCACAGAACCCCGTCGTAGCCCCAGCCGTAAGCGCCGTTGAAGGCGGTCAGCGGCATGATCTCCACATGGGTGACGCCGAGGTCGGCCAGTGCGCCGAGCCGCTCGGCGGCGGCGTCGAGGGTGCGTCGCGGCGTGAACGTACCGACGTGCAGCTCGTAGATCACCGCGCCCGCCAGGTCCGGCGCGCGCCAGCCGGCCTCGTCCGGGGACCATTCGAGTGTGGCGGGGTCGAAGACGCGGGAGCGCTCGTGCACCCCGTCGGGCTGCCAGCGCGACGCGGGATCAGGCCGCAGGTTGTTCCCGTCGAGCCGGTAGCCGTAACGGGCGCCGTGCCCGGCCGGGACCCGGGCTGCGAACCAGCCCTGGCCCACCGGCTGCATGGGGCGCGTCTCCTCGTCCAGCACCAGTTCGACCTGGTCCGGGCGCGGTGCCCACAGGCGAAACGTAGTCGTGCCGTCAGGGTGGAGGAGGGGACCGTGGGGCGACGTGATGTCGAGTCCGAACTGATCGCTCGACACCGTGGCGCCTTGGTCGTACCCCGAAGGGCGTGCCGGTCGCCCGGTGATGCCCACGACGAGCCGCATGGGCATCTCCTAACGGTATTGGGCGATCACGTCGACGAGCGCCGGCTCGCGCGTGTGGGCCACGTGCAGCGCGGCCTGGCGCAGGAGCGGCTGGAGCTCGCCGGGATCGGTGATCTGGCCGAACGAGCGCAACCCGAAGGCCGCCGCCGCGGCCGCGAAGTCGGGTGCGGGTGAGCCGAGGTCCATGCCGACGTGCGCGCGGGACTCGTCACGTCCACGGCGCCGGGCGACGGCGAGTTGGTGCTCGACGTCGTTGTAGTACGAGCGGTTGTTGAACATCACGATGAGCATCGGCCACCCGTTCGCGGCGATGGTCCACAGCGCCCCGGGATCGAACAGCAGGTCGCCGTCGGGTTGAATGGCGACGACGATCGGCTCGGCGTCGGCGTGCGCGAGGGCGACGCCCATGGAGGTGCCGATCTGCGTGGCGGTGCCAAGGGGACGGCCGAAGTGCTGCCCCCAACGCGTGAACGACCACAGCCGCCGGGTCCAGCCGGCGAGCGTGCTGCCCGCCAGGACGTAGTCGACGCCTTCGAGGGCGTGCTCGAGCTCGACCGCGAACCGGGCGGTGCTGATCGGGACCGCGTCCCAGCCCTCGCGGGCGGCCGTGATGCTGCGCGCCCGGTCGTCGTCGTGCCGCGCAGACCACACGCGCCGGCGGTCGTCGGCGGGTGCCCCGGCGCCGCGGCGCCGCACGGCCTCGACGAGCGCGGGCAGCAGGAGCGCGGTGTCGGCCAGGAGCGAGACGTCGACCGGCTGGTACTTCTGGTGCAGCGGCAGCCAGCCGCTGCCCTCCAGCAGGTCGAGGCGGACCTCGACGAGGCGGGCGTCCGCCCGCGGTCGTCGCCGACGGGCGCCGTCGTGCCCGTCGCCCGCGGTGATTGCCCCGTAGAGGTCGGCTACGTCCAGGGCGAGCACCGCGTCGGCGCCGTCCAGCGGCGCGCCGGTCCTGAAGTGCAGCGGATGGGTGTTGGGCAGGTTGAAGCGCCAGTCGAGGTCGACGACGGGTGCGGCGACCAGTTCGGCCAGCGTGGCGAGGTGGTCGACGGCTTCGGGTCGCCGGCCGACGCGGCCGGCGACGATCACTGGCTGCTCGGCGGACACCAGCAATTCCGCGATCTCCTCGACGGCCGCGGCCTCCGCGGGAAACTGCGGGCGCGTGCGGTGCACGGCCAGCGACGGCTCCTCGTCAAGCTCGGCTTCCTGCAGCCCGAGGTCATAGCAGAGGTAGATGGGGCCCCGTGGCTGGGTCGTCGCGATCTGGTACCCGCGCGCGAACCCGTCGGCGATGCCCTCGACGTCGAAGGGCTGGTCGTCCCACTTCACGAACCCGCGCACGAGCTCGCCCTGCGTCAGGGCCGTGTGCACCCACTCGATGTGGGGCCGGCGCAGGCCGGTCGCCATCGGACCGGTGCCGCCGAGGACGATCACCGGCTCGCGGTCCGCATACGCGGTGTAGACGCCCATCGTGCCCTGCATGAGACCCACGACGTCATGGACGATCGCGACCATCGGCTCGCCCGTCACCTTGGCGAAGCCGTGCGCAACGTTCACGACGATCTTCTCGTTCGTGCAGACGATGAGGCCGGGTCGCCAGTCGCCGTAGTTCACAAGCGAGTCGTGCAGGCCCCGGTACGATGCTCCGGGGTTCATGGCGACGCGATCGATTCCGTAGGCCCGCAGGAGGTCTACGACGATGTCGGAGCCGAACTTGCGCATCAGCCCTCGATGGGGCGGGGCTCGGCGGCGTGCTTTGCGCCGGTCTCGTAGTAGCGGCCGGTGACGGCCATCTGCGCTTCGGCTTCCAGTTCCTCGGGCCACTCCTCGGGCGTGATGACGTAGCCGTGCCAGGGCGCCTGCGGAGTCAGCGCGGGAAGGCCCAACTCGTCCCACAGCTCCCGGGCGTGTTCCATGTAGGGCTTGGTCGGCAGCGAGATCGGCGGCAGCGTCCCGCGCAGGGTCGCGTTGATCAGCAGGTTGGAGTCCTCCACGGCCTCCGGGTCGGACACGAACGGCGGGCCGTGCCCCTTGTACTGGCCGCGGATGATCTGGACGTCCTTGTGGGGTCGGCTGCGGTAGGCCAGCGCCCACCAGACCGCGTCGAGGCTGCGCGGGTCGATGTCGCGGTCGACGGCGATGACGATCTTGCCGATCTCCGCCCGGAACGCCGCGACCCCCTTGAGGGCGCGCCAGACCTCGGTTTCCTTGGGGTTGTCGAACTGGACGAAGATGACCTTGCGCAGGTTGGTCAGCGGCTCGTGCATGACCACGTCGGTGACGCCGGTCACGCCGAGGGTGTCACGCAGGAAGCCTTTCAGCATCGGCTCGAAGCCGACGCGTTTGATGACGCTGGACTCGCTGGGGGTCACCTGGGAGATGAACGAGGTCCAGATGTAGTCGCGCCGGTGGGTGATGGCGGTGAGTTCGAACATCGGGGACAGCGAGCGTGGGTGCACGTAGCCGTGGGACTCGCCGAAGGGGCCTTCCTGCTCCAGCCGGTCCGTGCGCACCCGGCCCTCGAGGATGATCTCGGCGCCGGCCGGCACCTCCAGGTCGACGGTCTTGCAGCGCATCAGCTCGATCGGCTCACCGGCCAGGCCACCGGCCAACGTGTACTCGTCGACCCCGTAGCCGACCTTCTGGACCGCCGCGTATGCGACGACGGGCGGGGCGCCGATGACCCAGGCGAGATCCATGTACTCGGCCCCCGATTCCACGTACTTGCGGAAGTGCATGTAGCCGTGTTTGTAGCTGGCGGAGAACATCACTCCGCAGGTGGTGGGGCTCTTGATCTGGCCGCGGTAGTGGCCGACGTTGCGGATGCCGGTCTCCGGGTCCTTGGTGATGGCGTGGGCGCTGGTGAGGAAGGGCGCGGCGTCGAAGCCAGGGGTTGAGACCGGGATCGGGATGCCGTCGAACCCCCCGCCCTCACCCTCGAAGTCCGACGGGCCCAGGACCACCTCCTGGCCCGGTCCCGAGTCCACCAGCACCGGATCGATCGGCGCCGCGAACGCCCGCTCCCAGCGCGCCCCCACCTCGTCCACCTCGCAGCCCAACCCGGCCGCGTACACCGCAGGACTGGCCGCCAACCCCCCGATCAACACCGGGTTCGCATAACGCCGACCTCGCGGGTCCACCACGTTGGTGAACAGGAACGCCTTCCACTGCTGCTCGGGCAACCCACCCCGGTACTGCCACCGCACCAACGGGTGCATCTCGGTGTCCTTGTCCACCGGCCGATCCACCTCGATCAGCAGCCCCCGCTCCCGCAGCACCCCGACGTGCTCGCGGAGATCTCGATAGCCCTTGCTCACAGTGCCCCCCGGCTGGTGGTGCGCGCGGTGAGGCAGGCCCCACGGGCGATGCCGCCGTAGCGCGTCAACTTCATCGAACCCCCGGCGAAGGCCTTGTCCATGAGCACGGGTCGGCCGCCGGGCTCCACCGCCGCGCCGAAGCCGCGGCCATGCGGCGCCCGCAGCTCCTCCGCCGACACGTACTGGTCCCAGACTCTGCTCATCGGAGGTTGAAGACCTGGTAGAGCACGAAATAGTTGAGCAACATGATCGCTACCGTCGTCGAGGCCCAGACCTTCAGGGGCACGCGGGCGAAGATCGAGAACGCGGCGACGAAGACGGGAACGGCGATGAGGTAGCCGACGGCGTACATCCCGGCGCCGAGCGCCGTGACCCACGCGAGCACGACCCAGTCCTTGAAGGCGCGTGGCGCGTCATGGCTCTCGTCGGTGCGCCCGCGCTCGGACGCCTCCTTCGCGGTCTCGGCCACGTCCTCGCGCACCTCGATGAGCCCGCGGTCGAGCACGGCCATCCGCCGGCGAAGGGCGGGGACGAGTTCGCTCGAGAGGTCGAGCGCGAGCAGCGCCAGGGTCACGGTGATCGCCAGGAGCGGGAACCGCCGCGCCGTCCCCGAAGACAGGTCGAGCGCCAGGACCAGCAGCACGAGCATGACGACGATGAGGAAAAGGTCGGTGGCCACGACCCCGGCGCGGGGACGCCGGGCGCTGTGTGCGGTACCGCGACCGCCGACAGGACGGCCGGCGCCTGATTCCCGGGTCATCGCTCCACCTCCTCCTGCTCGCGTCGAGCCTCGGCGGCCCTGCGCCTCTCTCGACGGCTGCGGAGCAGGGGCACGGCGAACAGCAGCAGCCCGAGGATCAGGATCGCCAGCGAGATCGGTCGGGTCACGAGGGCGATCGGGCCGAGCGTCAGCATCAGCTGGCCGAGGGAGTTCTCCACGACCGGTCCGAGGAACAGCGCGAGGACGATGGGGATGAGGCTGAAGCCGTTCTTCTTGAGGATGTAGCCGCTGACGCCGGCGATGAGCGCGATGAGGATGTCGCCGCGTTGCCCGGCCGTCGTGTAGGCGCCGACGAGGCTGATCGCGAAGATGACCGGTGCGACGTAGGTGCCGGGCAGCTTGGCGACCGGGGCGAGGAACGGCGACGCGGCCAGCCCGATCGCCGACGTCAGCACGTTGGAGATGATGAGCCCGAAGATGATGACGAAGACGATGTCGAGGTCGGTGGTGAGCATCTCCCGGCCGGGCGCGATGCCGTGGATGAGGAACGCGCCGAGCACCACGGCCCAGACCGCGCTCCCGGGCAGGCCGAAGGCGAGCGTGGGGATGAGCGCGCCGCCGTCCTTCGCGTCGTTCGCGGCCTCGGCGGCGATCACCCCGCGCGGGTCCCCGCTCCCGAACGTCTGGGTGTCGGGCAGACTCGACTTCGCCGTCGCGTACGCCATGAAGCTCGAGACTGAGCCGCCGACGCCCGGGATGATCCCCGCGATCGTCCCGATCGTGGAGCTCTGCAGGAGCAGCCGCGGATTGCGGAAGGTCAGCCGCGCACCCTGGCCGATCTGCGACCAGTGCTGGCGCCGGCTGAGCTTCTCGGTCTCAAGGTTGGGCTCGGGGTCGATCAGCAGCATCATCGCCTCGCTGACGGCGAACAGGCCGATCAGGACCGCGATGAAGTCGATGCCATCGGTCAGGAAGAGGCTTCCGAAGGTGAAGCGCAGCTCGCCGGTGAGCAGGTCGCGGCCGACCAGGGCCAGGACGAACCCGAGCCCGCCGGCGATGAGGCCCTTCAGCAGCGACCCGCTGGAGAC
>WHTC01000446.1 GCA_009379795.1 Nitriliruptorales bacterium
CCTAGTTCGCCAGGACGGTGGGAATGCCGTTCGTGCCTTCAGCCGGCGCCCATCGCCCGATGGAGTCGGCGACATCGACGTCCGCGGCGCGGAGGATGTCAGCGGCCCAGGCGTTGAACAGCTTCGGCCCCTGCGTCTCCGCCGCGATCTGGAGCACCTCGTCGCGCACCGCGTCGACCGGCGCGGCGTCGCGCTGGTCGACGGCCGCGACGAACAGGCCAGGCCCGCTCCGGGCGACGTGCACGTCTCCGACCTCGCCGTCGAGCGCCACCGATGCCAGTCCCGGGGCGAGCTGCGCGGGGCTGGCGCACTCGACCTCCAGGCGCTCGACACCGTCGGGGTAGGCGTCCTCCACGCCGTCGACGTCGGCGCCCTCGTCCACCAGCTCCTCGACCGCGGCGACGATCGAGGAGTCCGAGACGCGCAGCGCAGACAGGCAGACGTGCGAGTTGACCGACAGGAACGTGCGGTAGGCGGCGTCGACGTCGAGCCCCGGTACACCCGCTCGGACGAGGCGCTCCTCCAGCTCTGCCCGGACCACGTCGAGATCCGCCTCGAGCAGCACACGGGCGCGGGTCATGCCACGGGCCTTCAGGGCCGCGTCGACGTCGCTTCCGAAGCGGTCGGTGCGGACGGCGAACGCCTCCTGCTGCGCCTCGCGCGTGACGGAGAACCCGAACTCGTCCTCGGCCGATCGCACCAGGAGACGGTGCAGGATCAGCAGGAGAAGGCTTGACGCGCGCTCGTCGGCGTCGACCTCGGAACCCGCGGGATGGAGCTGCTCGAGGGCGTCGGGCGCGATCGCGGCACCTTCCACCGTCGCGACGGCACCGTCCGAGGAACAGCCTGACGCCGCCGAGAGCGCCACGACGCTTGCGAAGGCGAGCCGCTTCACGAACGGCCCCCAGGCACGACAGTGCCGCCAGTCATCACGCGTCGAATGCCCCATCAGTTCCCCCAGAGTAGTGGCCCTGCTCCCGGTGATCTGTCAATGCTGGAGGCGTAACAGTCGCGCGGCGTTCCCGCCGACGAGGAGGTCTCGCTCGGCCTGACTCAGCCGGGCTTCACCGATGAGCATCATCCTCGTGACGCTGACTGTCGACGACAACGGCATGCCGATCACGTTGACGAGGTAGTAGTCGGTCAGCTGCTGACCCTGCGTGAAGCCGGCAGGGTGGAGCAGGACGACCAGCCCGAGCTCCAGCGTGTCCCACAGCGACATGAACCGCTCGTCGTCGAGATCGACGCCGTTGACGTCGAAGCGTGACGGGTCCGTGCGGACCGTCTCGGCGATCCGCTCGTTCTGCAGCGAGGCGACGCGGGGTGCGAGCTGCTCATCCGCCCAGTAGAAGTACTGAAAGGGTGTGATTGCAACGACCTGCACATCGATGCCCATCGCGTCCATGTCGGCAATCCGCGCCGACGCCGTAGTGAACCTGTCCAGCACTTCGGCGTAGAACTGCTGGTTGAGCTCGGTGCTGCGGCGCG
>WHTC01000052.1 GCA_009379795.1 Nitriliruptorales bacterium
CGGCCTCTTCCGGCGCCCCAGGCGGGGGGCGACCAATGACACGCTCGCCGCCCGCAAGCGCTGGGTGACCCGGGACCTCACAGCCTTCCCGTAGGCCCAACTCGCCGGGCCCTTCAGGGCTCCATGGCCTCCAGCGCGGCCGTGACCGCATCGGCGAAGCCCTCGCCCATGGCCCCCGGCGCCGCGAAGGCGTTGCCGCCCAGTTCGGCATGGCCGTTGGCGACCTGCACATAGGTGCCCACCTGGGGGGCCATGGTGGCGTCCTCCAGCGAATCACCGACCGCCATCGCCTGCTCGGGCTCCAGCCCACGGGCGGCCAGGTCGTTGGCCACCGCCAGGGCCTTGCCCGTACCGCGCGGTATCAGGTGGTACGCGTGGACTTCGCGCCCGGGCCACCCGTCCGTGGCCCCGTTGTCGATCAGGTGGGCCCATGGCGCCCCCACCTCGGCGAGCACTTGGTTCGCCCGGTCGACGTCGACCAGGCCGTGCAGCAGGAATTCGCCGACCCGCCCGGCGTCCCAGGGGTCGAAGACGCGCAGGTCGCCGGGGAAGGCGCTCAGCAGAGCCGACAGGGCGCCGACCCGCTCCAGCCCCTCCCGCGGTGTGGCGGCCAGGCCGGGAGGCATCTCACCCCACACGCAGCTCACCTCGCCGCCACGGCAGACCACCGTGCCGGCTTCGGCAATGTAGTCCCACAGTCCCAGCAGGCGGGTATCCATGGCGAGCAGGCCGTGCCGGCGCCCGCTGACCGGCACGACGCTGATGCCGGCGGCGCGTGCCCTCACCAGGGCCGTGGCCGCTCGCGCGGTCGGCGTGCCGTCCGCCGCCGTCAGCAGCGAGCCAGCGGGTCCCAGCAGCGTCCCGTCGAAGTCGGTGTAGAGCACCCGGGCGGGCGGCAGCGCCCGCAGATGCGCGGTCAGGTCGGGGGCGTTATCGGAGGTCACACTCGCAGGATGCCACCGCGAGTACTTGCGGGCGCGGCGCTCGGCTGTCAAGGTGGCCGTACAACAGTTTCGTCACCAGGTGCCGGAACTCGCATATCTGCTTCGCCATCATGAGAGGTCGAGGGATCCGGCCCGACGACGCCTCCGCAACCCCGCCGCCGCTAACCGTGGCGGCGAAGGTGCGAAATCCGGCCCCGCTGGGGGAGATGGTCGCCACCGATCGCACGCCTCCCCTCCCGGGAGGCGTTGTCCGTTGCGTGGCGTTCAAGGAGCATGGGTGAGTTACGTCGAAGGTCTGCAGTGTCGTGAGTGCGGTCGCACCTACCCCCTGGCCGCCGTGCATGTGTGCGAGTTCTGCTTCGGGCCGCTGGAGGTGACGTACGACTACGACGCGATTGCCCGCGACGTGTCGCACGCCTCAATCGCTCAGGGGCCGCCCAGCATGTGGCGCTATGCGCCCCTGTTGCCCGCGCTGACCGAGGACGCCGGGAGCGGCGCCGGTCCACGGCACCGCGTCGACCTGGGCGCCGGGCTGACCCCCCTGGTGCCCGCACCGCGGCTCGGCGAGGCGCTGGGCCTGGATGACCTGTGGATCAAGAACGACACGCTCAACCCGTCGAACTCGTTCAAGGACCGGGTCGTCTCCGTGGCGCTGACCGCCGCTCGGGCGCTCGGCTTCCACACCGCCGCCTGCGCCTCGACGGGCAACCTCGCGCAGTCCGTGGCCGCGCACTCCGCGCAGGCTGGGCTCGACAGCTACGTGTTCATTCCCAGCAACCTGGAGGAGCCCAAGGTCCTGGGGGCGGCCATTTACGGCACCAATCTCGTGGCCGTCAAGGGCAACTACGACGACGTGAACCGGTTGTGCGCCGAGGTCGCGGGGGAGTACGGCTGGGCGTTCGTCAACGTCAATGTCCGGCCCTACTACGCCGAGGGCTCCAAGACGCTGGGCTTCGAGATCGCCGAGCAGTTGGGCTGGTCCCTGCCCGACCATGTGATCGCGCCGATGGCCTCGGGTTCGATGCTGGTCAAGATCGACAAGGCGTTCAGCGAACTGGTCAAGCTGGGGTTGGTCAGCGAAGCGCCGTGGCGGATCAGCGGCGCGCAGGCGACTGGCTGCTCGCCGATCACCGCCGCGTTCAAGGACGGCAGCGGGATGGTGCGGCCGGTCAAGCCGTCGACGATCGCCAAATCGCTGGCCATCGGCAACCCTGCCGACGGCTACTACGCGCTGGAAGCCGTCGCCCGCACGCACGGGGCGATGGAGGATGTCAGCGACGCCGAGATCGTCGAGGGCATCAGCCTGCTGGCCCGCACCGAGGGGATCTTCGCCGAGACCGCGGGTGGGGTGACGATCGCCTGCCTGCGCAAGCTGGCCGCCGCCGGGACGGTGGAGCGCGGTGAGCGTGTGGTCGCCGTGATCAGCGGGCTCGGCCTGAAGACCCTGGACGCGATCGCCGGCCAGGTCGGGCCGGCGTTCACCATCACGCCCGCGCTGGAGGACTTCCAGTCCGCGCTCGAACTGGCCGCCGCCGCGCGGCAGGAGGCTCGTGCATGAGTGTCATCGTCCGTGTCCCCACGCCCCTGCGCAACCTGACCGGGGGCGTCTCCACCGTGGAGGTCGAAGGCGGCACCGTCGGCGAGATCGTCAAGGCCCTCGACGCCGTCCATCCCGGAATCGGCGAGCGGATTCTGGACGGCAATGGGCAGGTCCGCCGCTTCGTCAACGTATTCGTCGACGACGAGGACATCCGCTTCGGCGAGGGCCTGAGCACTCCGGTGCGGGACGGGGCGACGGTGTCGATCATCCCCGCGGTCGCCGGCGGCTGTTGACCAGGCAGGCCTCAGCGGTGGGATGGGCTCATCCTGCCGCTGACGTCGGCGGGGCCGGCTGGAGCGCCGGGGAACGAGGCCGCCGGCCCCTGGCCGAGCAGGAGTTCGAAGACCGCCCCGCAGTAGCATTCCAGGGTGACCTCGATGCCCAGCGGGGAGTTCACCAGGCTGCGCAGGCGCGAGATCGGCAGCAGGCGGATGGCGTTGCAGCGGGGACAATGCGCGTCGAACATGACGATCACCCGATTCCAGAAGGCTGGCTGACGCGGCCGGCAGGAAGGCCGCTGCCGTTCGAGGCCGCAGGCACCGGACGTACGCGCGGGCGCTCCCGGCGGCTGGTCAGGTAGGCCCCGAGCAGAACCAGTCCGGTGCCGATCAGCGACGCCAGGGCGACGGTCTCGCTGCGGAAGAGCACCCCGAGGACGATCGCCACCACAGGGACGAAGTAGACGGCGATCGAGCCCCTCGTGGCGCCGACGCGCGCCACGAGGGTGGTCATGCCGACGAACGCCAGTGCCGTCCCGAACGATCCCAGGGCGGCGATCGCGGCCAGGCTCGGCCAGGCGAAGGATGCTGACGGCACGCTCGCCAGGCCGAAGGGGGCCACCATCACGATCGCGGTCAGTTGCGCGCGAAACAGCACCGGCAGCGCACCGTTGCGCCGCTGGAGCGGCACCGACAGGTTGAGGGCGATGCCGTAGAACACCGTCGCGAGAATCACCAGGGCCGCGCCCACGGTGCTGCTCCGGGCGCCCTGGACCGCCGGCCAGCTCACGCCGACCACGCCGAGGAAGCCGACGAGCAGTCCCATGCTCTGGCGCCAGGCCGGCAGGCGCCGGATCAGCAGGGCGGCCACGGCGGCGGCGAACAGCGGCACCGCGCCGTTGAGCATCCCGGCGAGCGAGGAGTCGATCCACTGCTGGGCGATCGGGAACAGCAGCAGCGGCGCGGCCATCCAGAAGAACCCGAGCAGAGCGATCGCGCTCCAGTCCGAACGCGGCACCGCACGACGGGCGCGCGGGAAGACCGCCAGGGTGGCCGCGCCGAATCCGAGGCGCAGCAGCGTGATCAGTGTCGGCGGGAAGGCTTCGAGGCCGACCGCGATGAACAGGAACGAGGCGCCCCACATCAAGGCGACCGCCGCCAGCAGGGCCCAGTCCAATGGCGAGAAGGCCTCTCCGGTCTCCGTCATGTCCACTCCGTCAAGAACCTGTGGTGCCCGCCGTGACGGGACCGTACACTCTGATGACCCTTACATCATAGAGACCCTTCTGTAAGGAGTCAAGTGAACTTCGACAGTTACACCGACTGTGGAGTCGTGCTCGCCGTCGACCTCGTCAACAGCGAAGGGATCAGCGAGCCGGACGAACTCGGCGACCTCGAGGCCCTCCGCACCTTCCTCGAGGACCATGAGATCAGCGCCCCCGGCCCGCTCAGCGCGGTCGTACTCGGCGAGGTCATGGCGCTGCGGCCTCGGTTGCGCGCCGTCTTCGAGGCCGCCGACGGCGCCGCCGCCGCCAGGATGATCAACGATCTCCTGCAGGAGACCGCGGCACTGCCGCAACTGACCGATCACGACGGCGATGCCTGGCATCTTCATTTCACGCCGCCGGGTGCGCCCCTGGCCGCCCGCTTGGCCGCCGAGGCCGCGATGGGACTCGCCGGGGTCATGCGCGCGGGCGGCCACGAGCGGCTCGGCATCTGCGCCGACATTGCCTGCCTGGAGGTGTTCGTGGACGCCTCGCGCAACCGCTCGCGGCGCTTCTGCAACCCCGACCTGTGCGGCAATCGCTCAAGCGTCGCCGCACACCGCGCCCGCCGGCGGGCGATGGCTGGACCCTGAGGGCGGGGTTACAGGCGGCCGATCAGGTCGCGAGGGTGGTCGGCGACATCGATGGCGCCGGCCGACATGAGCACGTCAGTGGAGAACCCGCCGCAGTGCAGGCCGATGGTGCGCACGCCCACGCGTGCAGCGGCTTCGGCATCCCAGGGGCTGTCACCCACCATCGTGGCGTTGCCGGGCTCGACCCCCAACTTCACGCAGGCCTGCAGCACCGGGTCGGGCGAGGGCTTGGTGGTGTCCACGTCGTCGCCGTGCGTGACGTCAACGTCCTGGCGTCCCAGCGCAGCCAGCAGCGCGTCCACGATGCGGCTGGAGGACGAGGTGGCCACCAGGAAGGGCACGCCCCTTCCCTCGAGGTCGGCCAGCAGCGCCAGGGCCCCGTCGGTGGCGCGGAGACCAGCGGCCCGGCTCAGGAAACGGTCCTCGTGGCGCTGTTTCAGATCGTCCACCGCATCGTCGAGTTCGGCGCTCGCCTTGCCGAGCACCCAGGGGACCAAGCGATCGCCCCCCATCCCGATCGCGGCGTGCACGCGCCACAGAGGGACCTCCAGGCCGAGGCCGCTGAAGGCCTCGTCCCACGCGAGGACATGGTGGTAGACGCTGTCGACCAGGGTGCCGTCGAGATCGAGGAGCACCCCGCTCCGGATATCTGTCATGATCGGCTCCTGCCCAGCGGGGGTCTTCACAAACAAGACGAACCTACCCGCACTCGAGCGTCCCGGCGGCCTGGCTCAGTTGGTCGGGAGGCACACAGATCGCAAAGTCCTGCTCCCCGCGTGCCACGACCAGCGCGTCGATACCGTGGCGCTGCAGTATGCGGATTCCCAGGTCGGCCTCGAGGCGGGAATCGACCACCCTGGCGACAAGCCACCCTGCCGGGGCAGATGAAGCGGTACCGTGCCGCATAGCTCGACCCCCAGTGTCGGAACGGACTGTAGCTCGGGTCAGGCGCAGGACCCTGACCCGAGCGGCAGGGGCCGGTACGCCTGGCAGGAACCTGCCAGCCGATCGTCGGGGCGAGCAGGAGGGGGACCGAGTGAGCGGCGAGATGCGCGTGGTTGAAGACGTCGCCGCGGCCTTCACCGGGATGGTGCGCACAGCGCGTCCCCGATCGTTCGCGATCTCTGGGGGATCGACCGCCCACGCCTGTTACGAGCATCTGGCAAGATTCCAGGACCTGGACTGGGCGCAGATGAACGTGCTGGTCGGTGATGAGCGCTGGGTGCCCGTCCAGGACCCGGACTCCAATGAGGGTATGGCCCGCGCGGCCCTGTTCGACCGGGTAGGCACAACGCGCATCCACTCCGCCCGGGCCGCCGGTCGGACCGTCCAAGAGGCCGCGGCCGCCTACAACAAGGTGGTGGAGCGGTTCAGGGCGATTGATGTCATCCACCTCGGGCTAGGAGAGGACGGGCACACCGCCTCGTTGTTCCCCAGCGCGCCCGCGCTCAATGAGACCGAGCGACTGGTCGTGGCCGCCGCCGATCCCAACCACCCTCACCCCCGGCTCACCTTCACCTACCCGGCGCTTGCCCGCGGTCGCCTGGTGATCTTCACCGTCGACGGCGCCTCCAAGCGGGAGGCGTTCGCCCGCGTCCGCCGCGGTGAGGACGTCCCCGCGTCGCGGGTTCGGGCCGCGCGCATCGTGTGGCTGGTCAGCCCCGACGCGGTCACCGGCCCCACGACGAGGGCGCTCCACCCGTAGGCGGGAGCGCCCTCTGTTCGGTGTCGCGGATCAGCCGTAGGATCGGGTGACGGTGTCCACCCACCCCTTGTGAAGACCGCAGCAGTCGCTTGGGTTGTACCGCGAGAGCTTGACGGTGCAGCCCTCGTACCGGCAGTACCGGTCACCCTGGTACTGTTCCAGCGGCTCCCCGTTGGACAGCCGACGGTGACTCTCCCGGCGGGGTCGTGGAACGATTCGATCGCGCGCGTACACCTCTGGGCTCCTCCTTCGCCGACGGCGCGTAGCCGTCATGTGGCGGACCCCGCGCGCTCGTGCCGAGCGCTCGGGCGGCCAGCGGGTACGACGCCGGGTATCCGGGGGGCACGTATGGCGGAGGCACCAGGGAGAGAGGCTCTGGAATTGCCGCGGTCTCCCCCCGGCGTGGTGACCACACGGGCTGCGGGGTACGCCTCGGGGTCTGGAGAGGCACTGAGGTCCAGCGGTCGCGAGCGCCGACTGTCCTGAACTGTGCCCACCACCGGGGGGTTGCCAATCATGGAGCAGCGTGTTTTGGGGCACCACCTCCACTCCGGAAGCAGCACACACAGCCCCACCCGCCCGCCTGGGACAGATCCCCGGCCGCATCCTCGGTCAGGCCGCCTGAGGCCGCCGACCCGGGGTCGCGCGTGGGCGGGCGGTGGAGTCAGGGCCGGCGCATCCCCGCCGCCCGCCCGCGCAGCGCCGTGACCTCGGCGACCTTGCGGCTGGCCTCGTCCACCATCTCGTCGCCGAGCATCACCGCGCCGGTCCGGTCCACCTCAGTGGCCTTGCGGTAGGCCTCGAGGATCGCCTCCGCCCGGTCGAAGTCGGCCTGGGAGGGGGTGTAGATCTCGTTGGCCACGTCCACCTGCCCGGGATGCAGGACCCACTTCCCGTCGTACCCGACCAACTGCGTCCGCCGCGCCGATTCACGGAGCCCTTCCAGGTCGTGGATGTGGGCGTAGGGGCCGTCGATCGCCTGCAACCCGGCGCTGCGCGCGGCCGTGAGGATGCGCAGGTGCACGGCATGCCACAATTCCCCCGGGTAGTCCGGGACCAGCGCGCCGACCGCGCGGTTGGGCATCCCCAGAGACGCCGCCAGGTCGCCGGGTCCGAAGACCAGCGTCTCCAGACGGTCCGAGGCAAAGGCGATCTCGTCGATCATCGTCAGCCCTGGGCTGTTCTCGATCTGTGCCTCGATGCCGATGCGGTGGTCGAAGCCCTGTTCCTCTTCGATCATGCGCAGCAGGTGGTCGACGAACTCGACCTCACCCGGGGCCTGCACCTTGGGGATGATGATGCAGTCCAGCACCTCACCGGCGGCCTCGACCACATCGATGACGTCGCGGTAGGCCCAGCGGGTCTCAACCGCATTGATCCGCAAGCCGAGGGTCCGCTCGCCCCAGTCGTTGCCGCGCAGGGCGTCGATCACCAGGCGGCGGGCGGCCTCCTTCTGTCCCGGGGCGACCGAGTCCTCCAGGTCGCAGAACACCTCGTCGGCGGGCAGGCTCGCCGCCTTCGCCAGCATCTTCGATGAGCTCCCGGGGACCGACAGGCAGGAGCGACGGGGACGGGCCCTCCCCTCAGGCGCGGTACGGGTCGAAGGGTTGGCCATCGCGTCTGCTCCTTGAGATCGGATAACACGGACGCGCCCGCCCGGAGGCGTGTGCTGCCCAGCCCGCGAGCCTAGCGGGAATGTTCCTCAACCGCCCATGCCGGGCACGGTGAGCCCCGCGACGCGACCAAGGAGGCGACGATGCCGGCCAGGGACGAGGATCTGCCCGATACCCTGAAGCGGTCCCCGAAGAAGGCACAGCGCACTTACACGAAGGCGCTGGACAGCGCCCACGAGACCTACAGGGGCAACGAGGCGCGGGCGCATCGCGCGGCCCTCGCCGCAGTGAAGCACAGCTTCAAGAAGGTGGGCGACCACTGGGAGCCCAAGGACGAAAAGGGGCCGTCCGACCCGCAGGCCGCCCGCAGCGGGCGAAAGGCCCGCACAAGCCACGCACCGACGGCGGGCGGCAAGGACGTCGGCGCCGCAAAAAGAAGTTGTATGAGCAGGCCCGCAGGCTGAACATCTCGGGCCGCTCCAAGATGAACGCCGACGAGCTTGCTCAGGCCGTGGCGAAGGCCAGACGGTAGGACCTCTGGCCCGCCGCTGGACTGGTGGCCGGGTGACCGGACGTGAGAATCGTTTAATGTTGGGCCTACACCTGCATTCAGGGTAAAGGCGATTCTAGCGACGAGAGCCTTATTGCCCCGCGTGAGCCTGCAGGGGGATAAGGCCCCGTGAACCCCAGAACGACGTTCAGGACGGTATCGTCACTCGTTGCCGTTGCCATCGCCGCGTCGGCGTGCGGTGGTGGCGACTCTTTGGCTTTGAGAACGGGCGGCACGCCATCGGCCACGCCCCCGCCCGTGACGTTGCCGACCCTGCCGCCGCCTCAGGAACGCCACCCGGAGTCCTTCAATGAGGGTGGCTGCTGGTGGGACCGCGATGATTGGGTCTGTCCAGCAACTGAAGACGTTACCGTGGAGTCGTCACCTTCGCCCGACGCGCTGAAGACACTGCGCGGGTTCATCGGGCCGTACTACAACGTGGAGGAGCGGTCCAGCAGTGTCGAGGTCCAGGGATCGACGGTAAGCGCGGCCGCCGACGGCGCATGGCGGGCGTCAGGTCTGGTCCGCAATGAGATGTCTGTTTCGGTCGGGCAGATCACTGTCCACGCGGTGCTCAAGACAGCGGCGGGCGCGATCCTGGCACACGAGTCAGCGTTGAGTCCCGTTGCTCCGGTCCGTCCGGGGGAACCGGCACCCTTTGAGATTGCCGCCGACGTCGACGCCTCGTTCGTTGCCGACGTGGAATGGGACGTCGGCGTCGCTGCGGTGAGTGGCGGAGTGCACGCGCGCGACACCGAGATCATGGTTGATTGGCGCGTGCCGTACGGCGACCGGGAACGCATGCGCGAAGATCCTCCAGAGGGACCCTACCCCTTCGTCATGGGTGGCTCAGTGGCCAGCATGGCCCGGGAACCAATCGAACGCCCGGTCGTGATCGTCGCATGGTTGGATGCCAGCGGGCGAGTCGCATCAATTGATCAACGGCCGCTCATGGATATCCACGACAACGCTACCGCCGAGCCATTGCGTCCTGATGACATCGGGCGTTTCCTGGTCGTCGAGGATGACCCTTCGATCGCGCGAGACCTCATTGATCTGGAGTATATGATTTGGACCACGCACCGCGACTGACGTCGTGTATCCAACGCGTTGTTGTCACGTCGCTTCTGACAGCGCTGCTCATGGCGTGGACGCCCCATGCCGCGCACGCGTACAGATTCGGCAGCCAGTCTTTGGATGACGTGCTCTTGTGGGCTGACGAGAACCGCAGGTGCGGGGTTTCGCGGAATGGTCTGGCAGCCTTGGCTCTGGCGCCGACGTTCTTCGAGACCGGAGCCGAGTCAAGGCAGACACCGTCGCCCATGACGCTGAGCCGGTATGACGATCAAGCGGGTCTTTATGAGTCCAATGCTAGGGACACGCCGTATCCGCGAGCGTTCTGGCATCCTGGTGTCGGCGTGTGGCAACTGGATTCCGCCGGCCTGGGGCAACCCTATGATTCGGCACAGCGTATCAACACCGGCTTCGCGGCCAACGTGGTGACGGCGTACATGGCGCAGGTCTACTGCAACGCACCGGGGACGGCCAGGGAAAAGCGCCGCGCTGCGTGGCGCCCATGGGTGGCGTGCCGGCTTGCCAGTGACCCATGTGAATCCGCATTTCAAACCATCTGGCGCTCACCCGGTTCATTGAACGTCACGCGTGATGCCAGCGTCGATCGCCGTGGTGGTGCGACGTTGCACAGCTGCTATCACAGCAATGATCCCAGCCGGTCGACGTTCGGTTGTTACTATGTGAATCCTTCGGTGGCTCAAGGTCACACTGCCTGGCGCACGCACGGTTTCGGTCCATCGCCAATCACCCACGCCTTCTACACCTATACGCACAGCGGTAATGGACTCGAATACAGGAACTGGCTTGCCACGGACACGGGTTACAACACCGGAATCTACGCTCGCCGCCCGCTCGATCGGAATGCCCGCACAAGCCTTGTCTGGATGCGCAACCAGGTCCTTTGCGACGTATCGCGGAACGAAGGGCGTTGCTAGCGCGCCGTGAACCGCCAGGCCGCTCCGGACAGCGGGGCTCCGGGCTCAGCAGCGGAGGCGCCTTCGAGGATCAGCAACTGTTCTCCGGTCCATACGGCGTCGCGGTGCCAGCCCTCACCCAATGGCGCCTCGGGGAGGCGGGTCCACAGATCAGATGCGGGTTCGTAGCGTACGGCGCTGGGGGCGGCATCGCCGAGAGCGACGAGCAGGGCCTCGTCCGTCCATGCCGCCGATGCCTCCCAGGGATCGTCGAAAGTGGGCGTGGCGCCACGCTCCTGCCAGTCCTGTGCCCCGGGTGACAGCGCCATCAGGCGTGCACCGGTGCCGTCGTAGTTGGCGAGCAGCGCCAGCAGCTCCTGACCATCCCAGGCGACCAGCGGTATACCGGACTCCCCGTCGGACGGGTTGGGCAGCGCGGCCCAGGCGTCGGTGGCGGGGTCGAAGCGGGCGATCTCTGACAGCGCCAGCCCGCCTTGCCCGGGGCTCCAGAACACCGCCGCGTCCCCCGCCTCCACGCCACGCAACTCCCCGGCCCGCTCGAGGGTTTCGGGCAGCGGTGGGAGGGTGCGCCAGGTCCTCGATGCCGGATCGAATGCCGCGCCGTCGCTGAGCGGCCCGCCGTTGTCTCTACCGCCGACCAGCAGCAGCGCATCGCCGGTCCAGACCGCGGCGATGCCGGCTCGAGGCGACAGCGGCGCCTCGGGCAACGAGCGCCAGGTGCCCGTAGCAGGGTCGTAGGCGGCACCGTCGGCGAAGAATCCCGCACTGCCCTCCCCACCCCAGATCAGCAGTTCCGAGCCTGTCCAGACCGCGGCGTGCCCGGTGCGCGCCGACAGCGGCGCCTCCGGGAGTCCGCTCCACGCGTTGCCCGCGTCCAGCGCAGCGCCGTCAGCCAGGAACGTGCGACGCTCGAAGCCATCGTCGAAGGCGCCACCCCACAGCAGCAGGCGGTCGCCGGCCCAGACCGCGGCCTGTTCGGTGCGCGCCGCGAGCGGTGCGTCGGGCAATCTCCGCCACTCTCCATCCGCCGCGTCCGGGTCCACTCGAGGCTCGGGCTGATCGCTGCCGCCGTCCGCGAGCGACGAGTCCGCCAGCGGCTCGGCGTCGCCACCGCCGAGCCAGCCGGGCTGGAACGCCAGCACGCCGAGCGCGGCCACAACTGAGAGTGACAGCAGAAGTAGGACCGTGACACGGCGACCGCTCCGCCGAGGGCTCTCAGCCGCTCTGCCACCGCGCCCGCGGCCCCGCTTCCGGCGACGGTGCTTGGCGGACCGGCTCCGGCCTGGTGCGCGGGCCGGCTGCGGATCGCGCTGCCGGGCGGCGGACTCGGGCAGGGGGCGCCCGATGGCCTGATCGCTCCCGCGCTCCGCCATGAGACCCATGCTCCCGCCGCGTACCTTGACTGAGCGACGATCCTATGCCGCTTGCGCAAGCGCGCCAGTCGGACGAATGGGTCAGGGGCGGTCCCGCCCGAACACCTCGCGGGCCAGCAGACAACCCGCTCCAGGCCTCACCTCTCCCCGGGGCGGGGAAAACGGGACTGCAGGAACCGGTCCCAGGCGCGGTCGGGCAGCAACCGCCGCTGGGTCATGAGCACCCGCGCGGTACGGTCCACCCGGTACCGCGACTTCGGCTTGTCGGTGGCGATCGCGTGGCGGATGAGTTGCGCCACCTGGGCAGGCGTGCCGCCCCTGCGCGCCAGCACACCCTTCTCGTAGGCCTCGACGGTCGCCTGCCCGATCGCCTTGTGGAAGTTCGCGTACGGGCCCTCCTGCGCGATCTCGTCGTCCTGCGTTTCGTCCCGCGCTTCCGTGGCCTGCTTGCCGGAGGTGGTGCGGACCAGACCCGGCTCGACGACGATCACGTCGATCCCGAAGCGGCGCACCTCGAAGCGCAGTGCGTCGCTGATCGCTTCCACCGCATGCTTGCTCGCGTGATAGATGCCGGCCCCGGGAAACGTCAGCCTGCCGCCCACCGAACTCATGTTGACCACGCGGCCCCAGCCGTGGCGGCGCATCCCCGGCAGCACCATCTGGGTAAGGCTGATCAGGCCGAAGACGTTGGTCTCGAACTGCGCCCGGACGTTATCCATGGGCACCTCTTCGACCGCGCCCGACTGGCTGTAGCCCGCGTTGTTGATGAGCACACCGACCGCCCCGTGATCGGATTCCACGTTGTCGACGGCCGCTCGCATCGAATCCTCATCGGTGACGTCGAGCGTGAGCAGTTTGGCGCCGTGGGCGGCCAGGTCCTTCATCGAGTCCGCGCGGCGGGCGGTCGCGTACACCGGCCAGCCTGCACGCGCCAGCAGGTCGGCGGTCGCGTGCCCGATCCCGGAGGAGCAGCCTGTCACCAGGACCGCTCGCGAAGTGTTCGCCACCGTGAAATCCCCCTCCTTGTAAGGGTGTCGTCCGCGCTGAGGGCGGGCAGTGTTCGCGGCCGCTCCCGATGGGGGCGGATCGACCTGCTCAGGTCGCGCGTGTGGAAAGCGTGAAGAGACCGACCATGCGTGCGCCCGCCGCATCCAGCATGCGGGCGACGCGTGTGCGCCACCTCGAACCGGTCCCGGTCAGCGTGGCTGGCCGGCCGTCGAGGGGGAGCAACGCGAGAACATCCAGGTCGGTCATGCCCAGACGGTAGCGGGCCTGGAGCGGGGGAAGGGCGTCCGGAGGGCCTACAGTGGCGGGCCCGCGGGCGGGCCCGCAGGACCGCGGCTGGCGCGGTAGTTGAGGAACCGGATCGCCCCGATCACGACCCCGACTGCCCCCGCGAGCATCAGGATGATGCCGACCGCGTCCAGGTTCAACCCGGCGATCTCCACCGTGACCGCGAAGGTCAGGATGGCGCCGATCGCAATTACGGCGATGCTGCCGCCGACGGTTGTCATGATTCTCCTCCTGCAGCGCTGTTGGTGGGTCAGGCAGCCTCGCCGGCCAGTCCCCCGCACGGGATCCCCGATCCTTACCCTACGGGACACCCAGGCAAGCGCTTCGCAACCAGCGCTTCCTGGGATGACTCAGCCAGTGACGGCTCCACGCTCGGCGCCGGAGACCAGGCGCGCGTACTTGGCGAGCACGCCGCTGGGGTAGCGGGGCTCAGGGTGCTTCAGCCCCGCGCGGCGGCGGTCCAGTTCGCCGGCGTCCACCTCCAGGTCCAGGCGTCGGGCGGGCACGTCGAACACGATGCGGTCGCCGTCGGTCACCAGCGCGATCGGCCCGCCGTCCACCGCCTCGGGGGCGACATGACCCGCGCACAGCCCGTGCGTCGCCCCGGAGAAGCGCCCGTCGGTCAGAAGGGCGACGTCCGCGCCGCGGCCGACGCCCTTCACCGCGGCGGTCACGGCCAGCATCTCGCGCATGCCGGGCCCGCCCTTGGGGCCCTCGTAGCGGATCACGATCACGTCACCGGGGACCAGGCGGCGGTCCAGCACGTAGGCCATGGCGGCGGCCTCGCCGTCGAACACGCGCGCGGTGCCCTCGAAGCGGCCGGTCTCGCCGAGGCCGGCCAGCCCGGCGATCTTCACCACGGCCCCGTCCGGAGCCAGCGACCCCCGCAGGATCGCCAGGCCGCCGTCGGCGTGGATCGGGGCGGACAAGCGGTGGATCACGGTGCCGTCGGGATCGGTGGGCGCCAGGTCGGCGAGGTTCTCCGCCACCGTGAGCCCGGTCACGGTCGGCTGGTCGCCATCGATCAGGCCCGCTTCCAGCAGGTGGCGCATGACCGTGGGCACGCCGCCGACCGTGTCGATGTCGGACATGAGGAAGCGCCCGGCCGGTCGTGAGTCGACCAGATGCGGGATGCGGCGGCCGATGCGGTCGAAGTCGTCAAGAGACAGGTCGACCCGCGCCTCATGGGCGATGGCCAGCAGGTGCAGGACGGCGTTGGTTGATCCACCAACCGCCATGACCACCGCGATCGCGTTCTCCAGCGCGCCGCGGGTGACAATCCGCCGTGGGCGCAGATCGGCTTCGAGCGCGCTCACGGCCACCTCGCCGCAGCGCCGGGCGATCTCGGCCCGGCGCGGGTCCACGGCCGGAGGGCTGGCGGACCCCGGGAGGGCCAGACCAAGGGCTTCGACCGCGCACGCCATGGTGTTGGCGGTGTACATGCCGGCGCAGGAGCCCTCGGTCGGGCAGGCGTTGGCTTCGACGTCGCGCAACCGCTGGTCGTCGATCGTGCCCGCGGCCCGCGCACCGACGGCTTCGAACACGTCCTTGATGTCGATGTCCCGCCCGTCCAGCTTGCCGGGCATGATCGTCCCGCCATAGCAGAACACCGACGGCAGATCGAGGCGGGCGGCCGCCATGACCATGCCGGGCAGCGACTTGTCGCAGCCCGCGAAGGTGACCATCCCGTCGAAGCGCTCGGCGTGCATGACCGTCTCGACCGAATCGGCGATGACCTCGCGGGACACCAGCGAGGCGCGCATGCCCTCGTGGCCCATGGAGATGCCGTCGCTGACCGCGATCGTGGTGAACTCGATCGGGTAGCCGCCCCCATCGCGCACACCCTCCTTGGCCAGCCGTGCCAGCCGTGCCAGCGGCAGGTTGCACGGGGTGACCTCGTTCCACGAGGACGCGACACCGATCTGGGGCTTGCCGAAGTCCTCCTCGCCCATGCCGATCGCCCGAAGCATCGCCCGCGCGGGGGCTCGCGCGAAACCCTCGGTCACGTCGATGCTGCGCGGCCGTCTCATGATGCCTCCTGGGACCTCGCCGTCCTGCTGGGCTCCAGTATGGGGGAGCGCGTCGCCCGCGCCCGCCCCACGGGTTGGACCATCGGCGTCCCGGCCCCCTGGCGGCGGGCGATGGCTCCCGGGGACGCTCTATCCTGCTGGTCTGTGACCATCGCACCAGGCACCGACGCTGAGGTCCCGGGATTCTGGCACGGGCTTGGTCTGCCGGGGCTGGTCGACGTCCACGTGCACTTCATGCCGCCACAGGTCCTGACCAAGGTCTGGGCTCACTTCGATCGCCTGCGCCATTCCGACGGCCGTCCCTTCTGGCCGATCGCCTACCGGGAAGACCAGGCCACACGCGTCCAACGTCTCGCGGACATGGGTGTCCGGGCCTTTTCCAGCCTCATCTATCCCCACAAGCCGGGGATGGCGCAGTGGCTGAACGGGTGGGCGGCGCACTTCGCCGCCGCGAACCCGCGCTGCCTGCGCTCGGCGACCTTCTTTCCCGAACCCGAGGCGGATCGCTACGTCGCCGAGGAGATCGATGCGGGTGCGCGGATCTTCAAGGTGCACCTCCGGGTCGGCGCGTACGACCCGCGTGACCCGCTGCTGAGTCCGGTGTGGCGGCGGTTGGAGGCCGCGGGCGTGCCCGTCGTGGTGCATGCCGGGTCAGGGCCACAGGCCGGCGAGTTCACCGGGCCCGGGCCGATCGGTGAGGTGCTCGAGACTTATCCCGATCTCGCCCTGGTGATCGCGCATATGGGTATGCCCGAGTACGCCGCATTCTGGGAGGTGGCGCTGCGCTATCCCAACGTGCGCCTGGACACCACGCTGACGTTCACCGACTTCGCCGAGCATGCGCTGCCCGGCGCCTACCCGCCGAAGCTACTCGAGTCGCTGGCCACGCACCCTGACCGGGTGCTGCTGGGCAGCGACTTTCCGAACATCCCGCACCCCTACGCACACCAACTGGCCGCGTTGGCGCGGCTTGGTCTGGGAGAGCCCTGGCTGCGTGCGGTGTGCCACGACAACGCCGCCCGCCTCTTCGACCTCGGCCGCCTTGACTGAGGCTGGTGGGCCGGTGTCGGCCCTGCCCGCATCGCTTTCGCCGGTTGCGGAAGAAAAGTCCGCCGCCACGGCCCGAGCGCCCGCTGCTCGGGCCGTGGCGACGGTCACCGCGGAGGGTCGGTGCGGACCCCCGGCTGGCGAGGCCTCGACGTCGGTCACCGCCCGGTCCGGCTACCGGGAGGGGACCTTCGGGAGGCGCGTGGTGAGGTCTGGCGGGCACCGCGCTTCCTGGACTCCCGCACCAGCAGCCCGCCGCCGGCCAGGGCGCTGATCGCGGCGACCAGCGCCACGACCGCCGACAGTGCTGATCCGGTCGCCGCGAGTTCCGCATCCTGGGTCTCGCGCCCCGCGAGGTCGGCCCCTGTGGGACGCGCCCGGCGCGTCAGCGGTGTCCTGCGCCGCCGCAGGTGGCACCGGAGCACGCTCGGCATCCGGCGCATTCGCCGGGTAGGTCCCACGCTCCGGATCCAGGCCAGCAGTGCCCGAGGCCGGTGCGGCCATCAGGGTCACAAGCGTGAGACCCACAAGGAAGCGAAATATATGGATCCCCATTGGCTCCTCAGCAGTTCTCCCCGTCCGCGGCCCGGAAACGTAGGTCGGCCATCCGGCCACAACCCTGCACTGTCGGACGATAGGAAAGTAGCAAGGCCTCTTGACAGATGAATTTA
>WHTC01000140.1 GCA_009379795.1 Nitriliruptorales bacterium
AGCCAGCGATACGGGTCCGCCACGACCGTGCCGTGGTAGTCATCGACCTGCGCGTCGCGGCGCGCCGCCGGATAGTGCAGTCCGCCCATGGCCCAACCCTACGTCGCCTCCCCGGGGTCGGCCTCTGGGCTACGGGCGAGGGGTGGACGAGTTGTCCACAGGCATGCGCTCTGTCGCAGCCTCTGGCTATGCTCGAACATATGTACGAGTCAGAACTGCGTTCGGCGAACCGGTGGCGGCCGGGTGCGGGCTGCCGCGTGGCTCGCGAGACGCGCACGCCCTACACCGCAGCAGCCTGCAGGGCAGCGCCACAGCCGAAGCGGGCTGCGCTCGCACCCTCGGATACGGGCCCCCCGGAGACGGCCCCCTCGGATACGGCCGAGCCGGTGACGCTGGCGACCACGGTGGCCATGTTGGCCTCGGCCCTGGACGCGCTGGCCGGCGTCGATCTCGTGGCCGAGGGCGACCGGGAGCTGCTGGATTCCGCGATGCGGCTCCAGCAGGAGGCGAACCGGCTGGCGGGCCAGCAGCTTCGGCTGCTGGACGCGGTCGATCGCCGCGACGCGCACGTGCGGGACGGTGCGGTCACCACCGCCTCCTGGCTGCGCGGCAGCACGCGGCAGGACCACGGCCAGGCCACCCACCAGGCCGAAGCCGCCCGCCGGCTGCGCCACCTGCCGCGCCTGCGCCACGCTCTGGAGGCCGGGACCGTGACGTTGGCCCATGTCACCGCGGTGACCCGTGCCGCTGTCCCCCGGCGCATCGAGGCCATCGCCGCGGTCGAACCGACCCTGGTCGAGCTGGCCTGCGCCGCCCAACCCCGCGACGTGCGCCGGGCAGTGCGCCATGTGCGCGACGCCGTCGACCCTGACGGCAGCGCCGCGGCCTCGTTGCGCGAGGGCCCCGACGAGCGCCGCCACCTGGACCTGCGATACACCTTCGACGGGCTGTGGGAGATCCACGGCACCCTCGACACCGTCCAGGGCGAGCTGCTGGCCACCGCGCTGGACGCCCTGGAGACACCCGACCCGGCCGACACTCCGCCGTTGCAGCGGCGGGCAGCCGGGCAGCGCCGCGCCGACGCGCTGGCAGAGCTCGCCCGCCGCTGTCTCGACCGTGGCGACGCCCCGATGGTGCAGGGGAACAAGCCGCATCTGCTGCTCGTCGCCGACCTCCAAACCCTGCTCGGCTGCGATGACCTGGCGACCCGTCGGCCACGGCTGCGGTTCGCCGGCGACATCGACCCCTCCCTGGCCCGCCGGCTCGCCAAGGATCTCGACGGCAAAGCCACTGCGGTGCTCACGATGGGCCCCTGGCGCGTCGTCAACGTTGGACGCACCCACCGCACCCTGCCACCCTGGCTCCGCGCCGTGCTGGAAATGGTCCACGTGCATTGCCGAGGCCCCGACTGCGACCGTCCCATGGTCTGGACGCAGGCCCACCACGAGCGGGCCTGGGGCGACGACGGCGAAACCGACCTCAACGCCACCATCCCGCTGTGCCAGGCCCATCACGATCTGGTGACCAGCGCGAGATGGGGCGTCGCCTTCGACCCCGACACCGGCGCCTGCGCCTGGACCAGCCCAGACGGCCGTACCATCCGGACCCATCCACCACCCTGACCGCCTGCGCGAGGGAATCCGCGGCTCACGCGAGCCGGTCAGCGAGGGTCATCCCCCGAAAGCCTCCCGGAGCCGTCCGAACAGGCCGTACCTGGCGTCGGCCAACTCCCGAGCGGTCTCGCCGCGCAACTCGGCGAGCCGGCGCAGCAGCGACTCCTGCTCCTCGTCGATGTCGGTCGGGGTCAGCACCTTGCAGTGCACATGCAGGTTGCCCCGCGAACCGCCGCCGCCCAGACGCGGCATCCCAAGCCGCCGCAGGGTCAGCACGTCACCGGACTGCGTGCCCGCGGGCACTCCCACCTCCTGCTCCCCATACAGCGTGGGCAGCGTCAGCTGCGCGCCGAGCGCCGCCTGGACCACGGGGATGCGCAGTTCGCAGTGCAGATTGTTGCCGTCACGGGTGAACAGTTCGTGGGGTCGGACACGGATGCGCACGTACAGGTCACCGGCCGGGCCGCTGTTGCGCCCGGCCTCGCCCCGGCCCACCAGCCGCAACCGGGTGCCATCGTCCGCGCCGGCGGGCACGTCGACGGTGACCGTCTCGCTGACCTTGCGGCGGCCCTCCCCACGACAGGTTGGGCAAGGGTTGGGGATGCGCTGCCCGGTCCCACGACAGGTCGGGCAGGTGGTGGTGGTCAGCATCTGCCCGAACACGCTGTTGCGCACCTGCTGGACCGCGCCCTGGCCGCCGCAAGTCTGGCAGCGCACCGGCGTGGTGCCCGGCGCGGCTCCGCTCCCGTCGCACGTGTCGCAGGTCTTGGCCACCGTCAGATCGACGTCATGCGGGCCACCCTCGGCCGCCTCCTCCAGGGTCAGCACGACGTCGACCATCGCGTCGCGGCCGGCGTTGCTGGTGCGCCCGGCGCTGGCCCGGCCACCGCCGAAACCGCCGAAGAAGGCGTCGATGAGGTCGCTCAGGTCGCCGAACCCGCCCATGTCGCCGACGCCGCCCGGACCGCGCGGGTCGCCGAAGCGGTCGTAGTTGGCTCGCGCCTGCGGGTTCTTGAGCACTTCGTACGCAGTGGTCAGCTCCTTGAAGTGCTCTTCGTCACCCCCTGCGTCAGGGTGTAGCTCGCGGGCCTGGCGACGGTAGGAACGCTTGATCTCCTCGTCGCTGGCGTCGCGGGGCACGCCGAGGATCTCGTAGAGGTCTCGCACTGCGGAACTCATGTCCTGTCTCGGGATTGAGGCCGAACGTGGTCAACGCCCGCCGGAGAGCTCGGCGAGCGCCTTTTCTAAAGACGAGGCTACCGCCTGTACCGCGGCAAGGGTCCGGGGGTAGTCCATGCGCCTCGGGCCTAGCACGCCGACGGAACCGCCGACGGACCCTTCAGACTCGTCGCTGATCCCGTAGCTGGCGGCCACCACCGAGCAGGCGGCCAACTCGACCAGTGGCAGCTCGCGACCGATGCGCACGGCCGGATCCCCGGTCGCCAGGGCGCCCCGCATGGTCTCCAGCAGGATCACCTGCTCCTCGAAGGTCTCGTAGAGCTGCTTCACCTGCTCCATGCGGTCGAAGTAACCGGACCCGACGATGTTGGAGCGCCCGCCGACGAACACCTGATCGGACGAGACGTCGGTGAACTCCCGACGCAGTGACTCGGCGATGGCGTCCAGCAGCGCGCGCAGCTCCGGTGGCGCCCCCGCGGCGATCCCGGCGACCAACTCAGGCGCCTGGTCGGTGCGCAGCCCCCCGGCCGCCCCGTTGACGGCGTGGCGGGCACGCTGCACATCGTGCTCGGCGATCGGGGCGTCCAGGACCAGGCGGCGCTTCTCCACCCGGCCGGTGTCGGCGATGAGGATCGCCAGGACACTGGTCGGTCCGAGCTGGACCAACTCGACGTGGCGCAGGCGGCTGCGGTCCAGCCGTGGTGCGACGACCAGTGCGGCGAACCGGGTGACCTGCGACAGGACCAGCGAGGTCCGGCGCAACAGATCCTCAAGGTCGTGCGCCCCGCGCAGGACTTCCTCCAGGGCGTCCCGCTGCTCGGGCTGCAGGGAGATCCGTTCGGAAAGCTGGTCGACGAAGAAGCGGTAGCCCTTGTCGGTGGGGATACGGCCGGCGGACGGGTGGGGCTGGGCGATATAGCCGTCCTGCTCCAGCGCCACCATGTCCGAGCGCACCGTGGCGGCGGACACGCCGAGCTCGCCCTCCTCCACCAGCCGCTTGGAGCCCACCGGCTCCCCGCCCTCGACATAGCTCTGCACGATGGCCTTGAGGATGACGCTCTTGCGGTCGTCGAGTACCGGCAGGTCCGCTCACCTCCCTCCGTACTGGCAGTCGGGACCCGCGAGTGCCAGTGCACCATGGTCGCACTTGCGCACCCTGGACTCAAGGCAGAAGGCTGACGGACTGAGGACGCGGATCGTCCCCTCAGGCTGCCAGCAGGCGGAGAGTGGCCGCGTCGGCCATGGCCAGGCCTTGGCGGGTCAGCCGCAGGCGACGCTCGTCGGCGTGCAGGAGCCCCGCGCGGACCAGGGCGGTCGCGGCGGGCTCGTCAACGGGCTCGACCTCGGCACGCTCCACCCCCTCGACGGTGCGCAGGCCCATGAGGAGCCGCTCGCTGCGGCGGGCTCCTGCGTCCAGCACCTCCTGGCCGGAGGTCGTGGTGCGCCCGGCGAGCGCCTCGCGCGTATAGCGCGCGGGGGCCCGGACACTCCACCACCGGCGTCCCTCCCAGTGCCCGTGAGCGCCCGCGCCCACGCCGAGCCAGTTTCCGCCCCGCCAGTAGGTGAGGTTGTGGCGGCATTCGTGCCCGGGGCGCGCCCAGTTGGAGACCTCGTAGCGGCAGAGCCCGGCCCGGGCGAGCATCGCCTCGGCAGTCTCCATCCGCACGGCCTGGACATCCTCGTCGGGCGCGAGCGCCTCGCCCCGGCCGATGCGGGCGGCGTACTCGGTGTTGGGCTCGACGGTCAGGGCGTACGCCGAGACGTGGTCGGCCCCCGCATCCAACACGGTGCGCAGCGAGCGCTCCCAGTCGACGTCCCGCTCACCGGGCGTGCCGTAGATCAGATCCAGGTTGACCCGCTGGACGCCTGCGGCTCGGGTGTCGGCGAGCGCCCGGAGCGGCCGGCCGGGGTCGTGCCAGCGTCCCAGAGCGTCCAGGACGTGGGCGGCGAAGGACTGGGCGCCCATCGACACCCGGTTGAGCCCCGCCCCCACCAGGGTGGCCATCCCCTCGGAGGTGACGGTCTCGGGGTTGGCCTCGACGGTGACCTCAGCGTCGTGGGCGATGGGCAGGACCTCGCTGGCCAGGCGCAGCACACCTGCCAGGTCCCCGGGTGGCAGCAGGGTGGGCGTGCCGCCGCCGGCGAAGATGCTGGTGAAGGTTGGCCAGCCAGCGGGGATGCCGGCATCCGGTGGAGCAACCGCACGCGGGCCGGCGGCGGCAACGGCGATCAGGTCCGCGCGCAGTGCCGCCACGTACCGGCGGTGGACCGCAGGGTCGGTCTCCCCGACCCGTGCGAAGTCGCAGTAGTGACAGAGCGCCGCGCAGTAAGGGATGTGCAGGTACAGGCCCGCGCCGGGCACGATTCAGTCCTCGCCGACGCTCAGCGCGGCCACGAACGCCTCCTGCGGGATCTCGACCGCTCCGACATTCTTCATCCGCTTCTTGCCTTCCTTCTGCTTCTCCAGCAGCTTGCGCTTGCGCGTCACGTCGCCGCCGTAGCACTTGGCCAGCACGTCCTTGCGGCGTGCCTTGACCGTCTCGCGGGCGATGATCTTGGACCCGATCGCCGCCTGGATCGGCACGTCGAACATCTGCCGCGGGATCAGCTCGCGCAGCTTGCCGACCATCGACTTGCCGTACTCGTAGGCCTTGTCGCGGTGCACAATCGAGCTGAACGCGTCCACCGGCTCCCCGGTGAGCAGGATGTCGACCTTGACGAGGTCGCCGTCGCGCATCCCCGACGGCTCGTAGTCCAGGGAGGCGTAGCCGCGGGTGGAGGACTTCAGCCGGTCGAAGAAGTCGAAGATGATCTCGGCCAGCGGCAGCTGGTAGCGCAGCTCGACCCGTTCCTCGGACAGGTACTCCATCTTCAGCAGCTCGCCGCGGCGCCCCTCGCACAGCTGGATGACCGGGCCGACATACTCGCTGGGGCACAGCAGGGTGGCCTCGACGACCGGCTCCAGGATCTTTGCGATGCGGTTCGGCGGGGGCAGCTCGGCGGGGTTGGAGACGCGCAGCACGGCGGGCTCTCCCGGCTTGCGCAGCCGCTCCTCCAGGTGCACCTCATAGCCCACGTTGGGTGCGGTGGTGACCAGCGGGATGTCGAATTCGCGGTCCAGCCGCTCGGAGATGATCTCCATATGCAGGAGGCCGAGGAAGCCGGCGCGGAACCCGAACCCGAGTGCGACCGAGGTCTCGGGCTCGAACGTGAAGCTCGCGTCGTTGAGACGCAGCTTCTCCAGCGCGTCGCGGAGGTTGGGGAAGTCCGCGGAGTCCACCGGATACAGGCCGCTGAACACCATCGGGGTGGGCTCGCGGTAGCCGGGCAGCGCGGTCGGGGCGGGCCTGCCGTGGTCAGTGACGGTGTCCCCGACCTTGGCCAGGCCGACCTCCTTGATCGCGGCCGTGAAGTAGCCAACCTCGCCCGGCCCCAGCGCGTCGACCGGCCTGGGCTCCGGCGAGATCACGCCAAGCTCGTCGATCTCGTTGTGGAAGCCTGTGGCCATCAGCCGCACGTGGTCGCCGGAGCGCAGTACACCGTCCACGACCCGGATGTAGGTGATGACGCCGCGGTAGGAGTCGAAGACCGAGTCGAAGATCAGCGCCCGCGGCGGACCCTCGGCGTCGCCCTTGGGGGCGGGCACCTGCTGGACGATCCGCTCGAGCACCTCGGCGACGCCGAGCCCGGTCTTGGCCGAAACCGCGAGGATGTCCTCGGGGTCGCCACCGATCAGCGAGGCGATCTCGATGGCGATCTGCTCGGGACGTGCCGCGGGCAGGTCGATCTTGTTCAGGACGGGAATGACCTCCAGCCCGGCCTCGATCGCCACGTAGAGGTTCGCGATGGTCTGCGCCTGCACCCCCTGAGCGGCGTCGACCAGCAGGATCGCGCCCTCGCACGCGTTCATCGCCCGGCTGACCTCGTAGGAGAAATCGACGTGGCCGGGCGTGTCGATGAGGTTGAGCAGGTACTGCCGGCCGTCCGCCGCGGTGTAGGGCATGCGCACGGCCTGCGCTTTGATCGTGATGCCCCGCTCGCGCTCGAGCTCCATCCGGTCCAGGTACTGGTCGCGCATCAGCCGCGCCTCCACCAGACCGGTCATCTGCAGCATGCGGTCCGCCAGCGTCGACTTGCCATGGTCGACGTGGGCGATGACCGCGAAGTTGCGGATACGCTCGATCGGATAGGTCACGAAGGCCTCAGCCGTGTGCAGGGTGGAAGCGCAGCGGCGAGGTCGCCGCTGCGCTCAACCGTACCGCGACACCGACCCTGTCCGGTCTTCATGGACAGTGCCGCGTCGTCGCCGCTACACTCCTCCTTCGTGCGGCTCACGAGCAGGCGAGCCCGCCCTCGTATTCCGATTTCCAAGGCTTGAGGTCTTCACGTCCAATGGCGAACATCGCGAGTCAGATCAAGCGCAACCGGCAGGCTGTCCGCCGCCGGGAGCGCAACAAGGCCACGCGCACCGCGGTCAAGACCTACCTGAAGAGGTTCCGCGCCGCCGCGGAAGCCGGCGACGCCGAGGCCGCCGCCGAGGCCTACCGGGTCGCCGCGCGCAAGCTGGACAAGGCCGCATCCAAGGGTGTCGTGCACGCCAACTTCGCGGCCAACCACAAGTCGAAGATGGCGCAGAAGCTCAACGCACTGTCCTAGGTCGCGGGGGCGATGGGTGCCCGGCGCGTCTGAGGCCGTCAAGGCCGTACGCAACGGCTGGGGTCGGCGTCGCGTCCGCCACGTCTCGGCGCTGATGACGTGGCCACCTCGAGGACGGCGCGTTCCAGCGCGAAGGCGGAGGGGATCTCCCCGCCCTTGATCTCGCGGTCGGCGGTCGCGAGCGCCCGGTAGGCGCGGGTCAACTCGCCGGGGCCGAAATTGCGCCGCACCCCCTGCAGCCTGCGGACCTGACCGGTGCTGATGTTCAGCCCCACCGACTTCGGTTCCAGGCGGCCAGCGACGGCAACCAGGGACCGCAGGCGGTACGCCAAGGCGCCGAGCACCATCACCGGGTCGTCGCCGCCCTCCAGAACCCCTCGCAGGAGGGTGATAGCCTTTGCCGGGTCGCGATCGCACATCGCGTCGGCGACCGCGAACGAGCCCCGGTTGCCATGGCCGACCACCACCGCCTCGACCGCGCCAGCGGAGATGCGCCCGGGCGGGGCCGACGCCGCGGCCTGGGTGACCTTCTCCGCGACCGTGGCAACGTCCAGACCCGCGTGGTCGAGGATGGCGGCGATCGCCCCCTTGTCCGCCGAGCGGCCCGCCCGGCGGAACTCCTCGGCCACCAGGTCGGCCCACTTGCGATCCTCCCAGTCCTTCGGAGGTGCGATGTCGATGCGGCCGCCTGCGGCCTTGACGCGCTTGGCAAGCGTCATGATGCGACCGGTAGTGGTCGCGAGCAGCAGCACGGTGGCGTCCAGGGTCCCCCCGTCCAACTCGGCGACCAGCGCGGCGGACGCCTCCGCCGGCAGTTCCTGGGCCTCACGGATCATCAGCGCCCGGGGCGCTCCGAACAGGGACGCGGTCCGCAGATCCGGGAGCCCCTGCTCGCGGATCTCCGCGGCCCGCAGGTCGGTGACCTCCAACTCGCCCCGCTCGCGCTGGCTGTCCAGATGGCGCTCGGCCGCACGCCGCAGCAGCAACTCCTCGGGCCCCACAAGCAGCAGGATCGGCGGGAGTCCGGACATGCGCCGCAGTGTAGTCCAGGGCAAGGCTCACGCGGCTTCGGTCGTTCAGTCCCTCGGGGACGCTTTCGATTTCCAGGCAAGCTGCCGCGG
>WHTC01000005.1 GCA_009379795.1 Nitriliruptorales bacterium
AGCGGCCCAGCCCGAGGAAGCGGCCCAGCCCGAGGAAGCGGCCCAGCCCGAGGAAGCGGCCCAGCCCGAGGAAGCGGCCCAGCCCGAGGAAGCGGCCCAGCCCGAGGAAGCGGCCCAGCCCGAGGAAGCGGCCCAGGCCGAGCCCAACAATTGAGCCGGATTCAGTGTTCCTGGTCGGACTGACCGGCGGTATCGCTTCCGGCAAGTCCGCTGTGGCAGGCCGTCTGGTGCAGCACGGTGCCGAGTTGGTGGACGCCGACACGATCGCGCGTGGGGTCGTCATGCCGGACACGCCGACCTGGCACAAGATCGTTCAGCACTTCGGCAGTGAGGTGCTTGACCAGTCCGGCTTCATCGACCGGCCGCGCCTGGGGGCTGTGGTGTTCGGGGACCCGTCCAAGCGGGCGCTGCTCAATCAGCTGACCCACCCGCCGATCGTCGATGAGATCGCCAGCCGGTTGGAACTGCTGACCGCCTACGACGGGGTGGTCGTGCTGGACGTGCCGCTGCTTGTCGAGGCAGGTGTGGACCGCGGCTACGACGCCGTGCTGGTCGTGGCGACCAAGCCGGAGGCTCAGTTACGGCGGTTACGGTCCGAACGGGCGATGAGCGAGGCGGACGCTCGCGCGCGAATCGCCGCCCAGGCACCGCTCGAGGAGAAGCTCGCGCGCGCGACCCACGTTATCTGGAACGAGGGGTCGCTGGAGGAGTTGGAGCGGCGCACCGACGAGGTCGCCGGGGAGCTGACGGCCCTGGCCCGTGAGAAGGCCGCCCGCGAGGCCTCGGGTCTGCCTGACGACTGACTCCCTTGGAAGGGTCACACACGGGAGGGTTTCGTGGAGGCGAGGTAGCGGCCCGCCGCGCTGAGCGGCAGCGGCTTGGCGAACAGGAACCCCTGCCCGGCCTCGCAGCCCAAGCGCTTCAGCACGGCGCACTGCGCGCCATTGTCCACGCCCTTGGCGACGACCGTCACCCCCAGGTCGCGGCCGATCTGGATCATGCCGCCGAGGTGAGCGCCGTCGCGGTCGTGGCGTTCCAGGCTCAGCACCAGCGAACGGGCGATCTTCACCAGGTCCAGGGGGAACTCCCGCAGCCGCGCCAGCAGCGCGGTGCCGGCGCCGAAGTCGTCCGCGGCCAGCCTGACGCCCAGTCGCTTGAGCTCCCCCAGCCGTTGGCGGCTGGCCTCCGGGGTGCGCATGATCACCGTCTCAGCGACCTCGAGGATAAGGTTCGCGGGGGTCAGCCCCGTCTCCCATAGGGTGCGAGCCACCTCCTCGCGCAGCCCCGGATCCTGGAACTGCCGCGCGGACAGGTTCACCATCACCGGCACCGACTGGCGCTCCTGCGCCTGCCAGTGCAGAGCCTGGCGGCAGGCCTCGCGCAGCACCCAGCGGTCCAGTTCCTGGATCAGATCGCTCTCCTCCACCACGGGCAGGAACTGGGCGGGCATGAGCAGCCCCCGCTGCGGGTGCCGCCAGCGCACCAACCCTTCCATGCCGATCAGCGCCCGGGTGTCCAGGCACGCCGCGGGCTGGTACCAGACCTCCAGCTCGCCGCGCTGGCGGGCGCCGCGCAGGTCCTGCTCGAGTTGCAGCTCCTCCAGGAGTCGCTCGTCGGACTCCGGGGAGTGCAGCTCATAGCGGTTGCGCCCATGATCCTTGGCCCGATACATCGTGGCGTCGGCGTGGCGCATCAGCGTGGCCCCGTCCAGCCCGTCCTGCGGGTAGAGGCACACGCCCACGCTCATCGTCAGGTAAAGGTTGCCCTGGCCGACCCGGAGGGGGACGTTCAGGGCCTGCACGAGCAGGTGTGCGACCAGTTCGGCGTCGGCGCTGCGCTCGACCTCGGGGAGAAGGATCACGAATTCGTCGCCGCCGAGCCGAGCGATGGTGTCCTCCTCACGCAGGACATCCTTGAGCCGGCCGGCGATCTGGCACAGCGCCTGGTCACCGATGTCGTGGCCCAGCGTGTCGTTGACCCGCTTGAAGCGGTCGACGTCGCAGAACAACAGGGCCAGGGGGCGCAGCCGCCGGCGGGCCCGGCTCAGCGCTTCCTCAAGCCGGTCGCTGAACAGCTGGCGGTTGGGCATGCCGGTGAGGGTGTCGTAGTGCGCGAGCCTCGACAGGCGCTGCTCGCTGAGCTTGCGTTCGGTCACGTCACGCAGCACCAGCAGGTGCCCGGCGGGCCGGCCGTGGGGATCGTTGATGGTGGTCAGCGCGACGTCGTAGTCGCGGGGCGGCCCTGACCGCGTGACCCGCAGTTCGGTCTGGGCGTCGCCCATCGATCCGTGACGGTTCAGCAGGTCGGCGCACCGTGGCAGCAGGTGGCCCGCGGGCCGGCCAACCGCCGTGGCGGCGCCGCAGCCCAGCAGGTGTTCGGCAGCCGGGTTGAGGTCGACGATCCGCCGGTGAACGTCCAGCACGATCACGCTGTCGCTCATCCGCTCGATGATCGTGTCGCGCGCGATCGGCACCAGTTCCAGCATCCCGAACCGCAGCAGTCCCCAGATCAGGACGCCGCCGCACACCAGGAAGGCGAAGGGGGTCGGGTCGAAGTGCTTGAAGGGGTCGACACGCAGGTTGTAGAGCAGGTTGCCCGCCAGCGGAAGCGTTGCGGCCAGCAGCAGCACGATGCTCTGGCTCCGGTAGAAGCGTGACAGGCGCAGGAACGTGAGGGCCAGCAGGATGGTGCCGCCCACCAGCAGGGCGTAGCTGTAGACCAGGTGCACCCAGAACAGCGGCCCGACGTGAGCGGAGGGCAGTTCCTGGCCGGGATCGAGCGGCAGGTAGAAGCGGATCAGGTCGTGGGTCGTGCTGTTGGCCAGCAGCGCGAGGGTCAGCACCGGCATCACCGCGAGACCGGCCAGCAGCCACGGGGTGATCATCCGCTGCCGGTCGGTGTACTGCAGGGTGAAGATGGCCCAGGAGGGCGCCAGCAGGACGATGCCCACGTACTTTGCGTCGCCCCAGAACTGGATCGTCTGGAGGTCGGCGCCGCTCAGTTCCAGCGAGTAGGCCAGGCTCCACCATCCGGCGGCCAGCATGGCGATGGTGAGACTGAGTGATGCGGGGGTGCGGCTGCGCCTCCAGACGTACCATCCGAAGGCGCAGAACAACGCCGAGGCAACGGCGATCAGGGCACCTGCGGGGGACCAGTACCAGCGCATGGGCTGCCGCTCCACCTCCAGAGCCCGGGCCCCCTCCGGACCATCCGTGTCGACAGACCGATACGCTAGCGTCACCGTGGGCCACAAGGTGGGGAAATCGTGAAGAAACTTCGCGGCCTTTCCTGTTCGCCTCCCAACGCGTGCCCCGCCGGACCGTCCTCGTTGGGCTCGAACGCATAGTCTCGAGGGCATGGGTACCGACTCGCAGGATCGGTTCGGCCGGTCGCTCCGGGATCTCCGCGTCTCGATCACGGATCGCTGCAATTTCCGCTGCCGCTACTGCATGCCGCGGGAGGTCTTCGGGCCGGACTTCACTTTCCTGGAGCGCTCGGAGCTGCTGAGTTTCGAGGAGATCGCGCGCGCCGTGCGCGCCTTCGTCCGCTGCGGCGTGCGCAAGGTGCGCCTCACCGGCGGTGAGCCGCTGCTGCGCCGCGACGTCGAGGAACTCGTGGCCATGCTGGCGGCGATCGACGGCGTGGACGACCTGGCGATGACCACCAACGCGTCGCTGCTGGCGGCCAAGGCCGGGGCGCTGCGGCGCGCCGGGCTGGGGCGCGTGACGGTCAGCCTGGACTCGCTGGACGACGCCGTCTTCCGTGCGATGAGCGACGTGCACCTGCCCGTCGGCCGTGTGCTGGAAGGCATCGCGGCGGCGCGCGAGGCCGGCTTCGACGAGATCAAGCTCAATACGGTCGTCAAGCGCGGCGTGAACGAGGACGGCGTGCTGGATCTCGCCCGCTACGCGGGGGAGCACGGCTACATCATCCGCTTCATCGAGTACATGGACGTCGGCACGACCAACGGGTGGCGGTTGGACGACGTGGTGCCGGGGGAGGAGATCGTCCGGCGGATCGGGGAGCACCTGCCACTGGAGCCGATCCCGCCGAAGTACGCCGGGGAGGTGGCGACGCGCTATCGCTTCCGCGACGGCGCGGGTGAGATCGGCGTGATCACCTCAGTGACCCGGCCGTTCTGCTCCACCTGTACCCGGGCGCGCCTGTCCGCGATCGGTGAGATCTACACCTGTCTGTTCGCCGGCGGTGGGGGGGATCTGCGCGCCCTGCTGCGCGGTGGAGCGGACGACACCGAGTTGGAGGCGATGATCCGCGGCACGTGGGCGGCCCGCGACGACCGTTACTCCGAACTGCGGTCGCGCGCGACCCGCGACCTGCCCAAAGTCGAGATGAGCTACATCGGCGGCTGAGCGGCGCGGCCTGGCGCATCCAGTTGCCTGGCGATGTCGGGCAGGTCTTCGGGGGCGGAGATCTCCCGTGCGGCGTGGGCCACGCTCAGCAGGGGTCTGGTCGGGAACCGCTGGGCGAGCTCAGCCATCCGCTCGCGTTGCTGGACCAGGCGCGCGCGCAGGAAGGCCCCTTCACCCTCGTCGGGCAGCACGCGGTTGACGATCAGCCCGCTGACGGTCAGGTCGTGGTCCTCCAGTGTCCGCAGGGCGCGGGCGGTTTCTTCGATCGCCAGTCGTTCGGGGATCAGCACCAGCCAGAAGGCCGCGTCGGCCAGCAGCCGCGCGCGGGTCGCGCGCAGCCGGTCGCGGCGTTCCCGCAGGCGGGCGACGACGGGGTCGGCGGTGGCCTCCTCCCGCCCGGCGAGGTTGCGCAGCATGCGGTCCATCCCGCGTACCCGCTCGCGTTGCCGCACCATGCCTTCGACCCAGGTGGTCAGCAGCCCGGGCAGCGCCAGCAGGCGCAACGTATGCCCGGTGGGTGCGGTGTCGAAGACGATCCGGTCCCACGCGTCGCCCGCGGTCTCCGCTCCCGATCCCCAGCCGATCAGGCCGGCGAAACGGTCCAGCATTGCCGACTCCACGGTGCCGGGGCTGTGGCGGGCGAGGTCCAGGTGACGGCGTAGGGTCGGCAGGACCTCCGGGCTGACGCTGTGCTCCGCGTCACGGGCGATGCGCCGCACATGGGCCTCGGCGTCGGCCTCGGCGTCGATCTCCAGGGCCCAGAGGCTCTCGCGTACCCTGCGCGGGGCGTTGCCCAGCGGCATGCCCAGCAGGTCGGCGGTGGAGTGTGCCGGGTCGGTGGACACCAGCAGTGTACGGAGCCCTTGGTCGGCGAACAGTCCAGCGCAGGCGGCGGCCATGGTGGTCTTGCCCACCCCGCCCTTGCCGCCGAACAGGATCAGGCGCCGGTCGCTCAGCAGCACACGCCAGGCTCCGGAAATTGTCGTAGCCCCATGCGCTGGTGCCACTGGTGGAACGATTCCAGCACCTCGGGGTACAACTCCAGCGTGTACCAGCTCGCGGGGCTCTCGACGCCCAGCGCTTCCAGGAACACCCATGCCAGGAAGGCGTCCTCCTGGCGGTTCGCCTCCCGCTGCAGACCGGCCTGCCACCTGCTGACGAAGAATTCGCGGTGCAACGCCTCCAGGCGCTGATAGATGGCCCGGGCGCGTTCCCTCATGCGGCGTCCCCAGGATCGTCGGCGGCTGCGACGGCGGCCGTGCTCGCGGCCAGTTCGGCCAGCACGGCGTCGACCGCCTGCTGTGGCTCGGGGACGTGACCGGCGAACAGCGTGCGGCCATCGACGATCACCGCGTTGTAGCTGACGCCGCGTCGCACCTCACGCCAGATCCGGCTGGTGTCGAACCCCCGGGCGCGCCCATCGCGCCAGACGGCCGGCACCAGCCAGATCATGTTGCGCGGGTCGACCACGGTGATCTCCGCCGCGTCGCCCAGTTCTTCGCGCAGGGCCCGGTACACCGCGCCCATGCGCTCCATCTCGACGCGGTTGTGGCGGTACGTCTCCGCGTCGCCGACGTCGCAGTTGACGCCACCCAGGCGGCCGCAGCAACCCGAGCCCGAGGTCTGGGAGTCCCACTCCCGGACCAGCAGCACCCGGTGTCGCATGCGGCCTCCCTCGTGATCGCTACGGGGCGGCGGGCTCGTCCTGCGGCAGCTCCGCGGGCACGCGGCGCACCTTGCCGAAGACTATGACCGATTCGACGATCAGCCACACCGCCAGGGCCAGAATAACCAGGTCCAGCGGCAGGAGCAGCCAGTCGCCGGCCTGCCAGAAATCACGCAGGTTGAGGATCAGCGCCCAGGTGGTCATGAACAGCAGGAACACCAGCGGCACGAGTTGCGCCAGCGCGTTGCGCCCGCTCCGGGTCACCCACACGGCGATCACCGCCAGGGCCAGGCCAGCCGTCAACTGGTTGGTGGTGCCGAACAGCGTCCACAGCCGGCCGAAGGCGAACGTCTCGCCTTCCGGGCCGGGAGCCAACGCCAGAGCGAGCGGCAGGATCACGGCCAGCAGCGTCGGCAGGGTCAGGCCGCGCTTGAACACGCTCGTGCCGGCGATCTCGCCGATCTCCTCGATGATGTAACGCTGCAGCCGGACGCCGGTGTCCATCGTGGTGGCCGCGAACGAGATCACCACGACCGCGGCGAAGATCGTCCCGAGCGCTATCGGCACGCCGAGATGGCTGGCGAACCCGGCGATGCCCTGGACGAAGTTGCCCACCGCACCCGTGGAGGCGGTGCCGAAGTCGGTGTACTGCTCACCCCAGTTGAGGCCGACTGCCGTGATCCCCGCGGTCGTCGCCAGGATCGCGCCCAGCGCCAGCGACCCCTCGCCGAGGGCGCCCAGGTAGCCGACGTGGCGGGCGTCAGTCTCCTTGTCGAGTTGCTTGGAGGTTGTGCCCGATGACACCAGGCTGTGGAACCCGGAGATCGCGCCGCAGGCGATGGTCACGAACAGGAACGGGAACCAGTTGGGGGAGCCCGCGGGGAGGTCGGTGTTCACCGCCGGGGCCACGATACGGTCCAGACCGACGGCCAGTCCGAGGAAGACGATGCCCAGCGCGATGAACAACTGGTGCGAGTTGACGTAGTCGCGCGGCTGCAGCAGCACCCAGACCGGGATACGCGAGGAGATGAACGCGTAGGCGAACAGGATCACGATCCACAGCGTCCGCGGGCCCATGCCGAGTGCGGCGGCGACGCCATCGATCTCGATCGGGAAGGCGCTGCCGACCGGGATCATCACGTACAGCAGGGCCACTGCGGCGAGCGAGGGCACCAGCGCGCCGGTGCGCTTGCGGTAGATGTACTGGCCGAGCCCGATGGCCAGCGGGATCTCGAAGAAGATCGGGATGACTGCGCCGGGGTTGGCCACGAACAGGTTGGCGATCACGATGGCGAACACCGCGTTCACCAGGGTCAGCAGGAAGAAGATGATCAGCAGGAACAGCGTCCGCGAGCGGGCGTTGATCACGGTGCTGGCCAGCGTGCCGATGTTCTGCGCCCGGTTGCGGACCGACACGATGATCGCACCGAAGTCGTGGACACCCGCCGCGAACACGGTTCCCAACGTCACCCAGACCAACGCCGGCAGCCAGCCCCAGAACACGGCGATCGCCGGACCCACGATCGGTGCGGCGCCCGCCACCGACGTGAAGTGGTGCCCGAACAGCACGTGCTTGTTGGTGGGCACGTAGTCCACGCCGTCGGCGAACTCGTGCGCCGGGGTCACAAAGTCGGGGTCGAGCCCGTAGACCCGGTTGGCAAGATAGCTGGAGTAGTAGCGATAACCGAGTGCGAAGATTCCCATCACCGCGGCGGCGATGACGATGGCTGGCATGGCGGCTCCCTCGTGCGGTGGTCTCCCTCGGCGCGGAAATCCCGGTGCGCGCAACGCATGCGCGCATCTCGTACGCCGCTAGGCTCACCTTGACGGAGGGTGACGCCAGTGTCAACAAGTCCATCGCAGCATCAGGAGCGTATGCAGGCACTCTTGGGCGCGGCGCGTCACGGTCTGATTGCACTCAGCGTGCTCAAGACCACTGACGGTGGTTTCACGGTCTACCCGCTGCTGCCACTGGTCGATGGGGAGCGCGTCGTGTTCGCCCTGCCCTACGCGGAGGCGCTCACCGCGCGGGACCTCGCGCGAGCTTCGGGTGGCGTGGTGCTGGTGTTCGCCGATGGTCGGTTGGCGGGGCGCGCTTGGTCCCCTGTGGCGGCCGCTGGCCGGGTGACGCTTGACGAGGATCCACGCGGCGACCGGTTCCAGCGCTCGCTGCTCACTCAGGAGTTGTACAAGCACCCGCCGTCCCGGGCGCTGATCGACTCGCCGATGCTGCGCCGGGAGCACTGGTGGTACGTCCCTCGCCTGCTGGTGACCTTTGAGCCAGAGCGCATCTGGCCGGTCGAGCCGCTGGACTCCGAACGCGGGGTACTGGCGTGGATGGGAGAGGAGCGCGTCGACGCCGCCACAACCGTGGTGGAGGGTGGGGCCGGCGGCTGGGAGCACGACGTCGTCGTGCTCCAGGCGCGGCCGGCGGGGTGCGGCGGCCGGGTCCTGCTCTGCCGGCATGACTTCTCGCTGCCCGATCGCGAGGTCAGCAGCACGCTGGTGGTGCAGGGGATGGTGGACGGCCGGCGCGTGCGCGCGGAGGAGCGCCGGGGTGCGGCCGCCCTGCCACCCGCGCCCGGCCTGCTCCGCCGCATGAGGCGACAGCGGGCACTGGAACGCGGGTGCCGCGCCGGCCTCGCCGCGGCCGGCAGCCAAGGGCGTGGGAGGGTTCCTTGAGAGATCCACCAAGAGATCCCCCACCTGCCCCTTTCCAAGCGCCGGCCGGCGCTCTATGGTCCGCATCGGAGGAGTCCCTGACCGATGGTGAGAAGGGTGAGCCGGCTGCATTCCCCGGGTAGTGCGGCGTCCTCCCCGTCCTCTCCGTCGCCGGATCGGACCCTCGGCCACGCGAAGGTCCCCGCACGGAGGAGGACGGCATGCCCAGTATTTCCGTCACCATCAACGGCACCACATACACGGACGACGTCGAACCCCGGCTCCTGTTCGTGCACTACCTGCGAGATCGACTGGGCCTGACCGGCACGAACATCGGGTGCGACACCTCCAACTGCGGGGCGTGCACGGTGATGGTGGACGGCTCCAGCGTGAAAAGCTGCACCATGTTGGCCGTGCAGGCCGACGGCACGGAGGTGACAACCATCCAGGGGCTGGCCGACGGTGAGTGGCACCCGCTGCAGAAGGCGTTCAACACCGAACACGCCCTGCAGTGCGGGTATTGCACGCCGGGGATGATCATGGCGTCCGTCGACCTGCTGGAGCGCAACCCGGATCCGAGCGAGGAGGAGGTTCGCGACGGCCTGGAAGGGAATCTCTGCCGCTGCACCGGTTATCAGAACATCGTCAAGGCTGTGCGTTCCGCCGCCGCCGAGATGCGCCAGCAGGAGGTGGGGGCATGAGCGAGATCGATGCTGACCTCGTCGGCCAGGAGATTCGCGAGCAAGAGGCGGTCAGCCCTCCCGACACCGACGCCCACGTCGGCCGGTCGCTGCTGCGCAAGGAGGACGCGCGGCTGGTCACCGGTCAGGCCAACTGGACCGACAACATCCAGTTGCCCGGGATGCTGCATATGGCTGTCCTGCGAAGTCCGATGGCCCACGCGCGCATCACCCACATCGACGTGTCGGGCGCGTTGGAGCAGCCCAACGTCATCGCCGCCTTCTCCGGCGCCGACCTGGCTGAGGACTGGGCGTCCGCCCTGCCCTGCGCCTGGCCGGTGACCGAGGACATCGTGATTCCCGACCACTGGCCGCTGGCCACCGACGAGGTGCGCTACGCCGGTGACGGCGTCGCGGTGGTGATCGCACGGGATCGCTACTCGGCCGCGGACGCGCTGGAGACCATCGAGGTCGAGTACGACCCGTTGCCGGTCGTGACCGGCATGGAGGAGGCGCTGAAGGATGAGGTGCTCGTCCACAGCGACAAGGGCACCAATAGGTCCTACCGCTTCGCCATGGAGAGCGGAGACCTCGACGGCGACTTCGCCGGCGAGGACCTGGTCGTCCTCAAGCGTCGCTTCATCCAGCAGCGGCTCATCCCGAACGCCATCGAGCCCCGCGCCGTGGTGGTCGCACCGATCGCCGCGGCCGGCGAGTACACGCTGTATTCGGCGACGCAGATCCCGCACATCCTGCGGGTGATGCTGTCGCTGGTCAACGGCATCCCCGAGCACAAGCTGCGTGTGGTCGCGCCTGATGTCGGGGGCGGCTTCGGCTCCAAGCTCAACGTGTACGCCGAGGAGGCGCTCGCGCTGGCGGTCGCCAAGCGGCTCGGCCGCCCGCTGAAGTGGACCGAGTCCCGCTCGGAGGGCTACCTGACGACGATCCACGGTCGGGACCAGATCCAGGATCTGGAGATCTCGGCCACGCGCGACGGCATCGTCAAGGGGCTCAAGGTCGATCTGAAGACCGACATGGGCGCCTACCTGCAGCTGGTGACGCCGGGCATCCCGCTCCTCGGGGCCCAGATGTTCAACGCGATCTACAAGTTCAGCTCCTACTCGTTCTCGTGCACCGGCGTGTTCACCAATAAGACGCCGACGGACGCGTATCGGGGCGCCGGGCGGCCCGAGGCCACCTTCGCCATCGAACGCCTGATGGACGACCTGGCTGCCGAGCTGGGCATGGACCCCGTCGAACTGCGTCGCCGCAACTGGATCCAGCACGCCGAGTTTCCCTACGACACCATCTCGGGGCTGCAGTACGACTCGGGCAACTACGAGGCGGCGACCGACCGGGCACTGGAGTTGTTCGACTACGACGGGCTGCGCGCCGAGCAGCGGCAGCGGCGCGAGTCGGGCGATGCCGTGCAGCTCGGCATCGGCGTGTCCACCTTCACCGAGGCCTGCGGGTTGGCGCCCTCACGTGCGCTCGGCGAGGGCAACTACGGCGCCGGCGGCTGGGAGGCGGCGTCGATCCGGATGCTGCCCACCGGCGTGGCCGAGGTGGTGACCGGCAGCTCGGCCCATGGGCAGGGCCACGAGACCGCATGGAGCCAGATCGCGGCCGACGCACTCGGCGTGGGCTATGACGACATCGACGTGCTGCACGGTGACACCAAGGTGTCGCCGGTCGGCATGGACACCTACGGCTCGCGGTCTCTGGTGATCGGCGGCATCGCCGTTCAGAAGGCCGCTGAGCGCATCGTGGACAAGGCCCGCAAGATCGCGGCCCATATGCTGGAGGCCGACGAGGGCGACCTCGAGTTCGATCGCGGCAGCTTCCGGGTGAAGGGATCCCCGGAGGCGTCCACGACCATCCAGGACGTGGCGTTCGCCGCGTTCACCGCCCATGACCTGCCCGAGGGCGTGGAGCCGAACCTGTACGCGGACTGCACCTTCGATCCGATCAACCTGTCGTTCCCCCACGGCACACACCTGTGTGCGGTGGACATCGACACCGAGACGGGCTTCGCGAAGATCCGCAAGTACGTGTCCGTCGACGATGTCGGCAGCGTCGTCAACCCGCAGATCGTGGAGGGCCAGATTCACGGAGGGGTGGCCCAGGGCATCGGCCAAGCGTTGTACGAGGAGGCCATCTACGACGAGGACGGCAACCTCACCACCGGTACCCTGGTCGACTACCTGGTGCCCGCCGCGCCAGACCTGCCCGCGTTCATCACCGACCGTACCGAGACGCCGGCGACCACCAACCCGCTGGGCGCCAAGGGCGTGGGCGAGGCTGGCACCATCGCCTCGACTCCGGCGGTGGTCAATGCCATCGTCGACGGACTGCGCCATCTCGGCGTGACCGATGTCCGCATGCCCTGCACACCCGAGCGCGTGTGGCGGGCGATCCACGACACCGGGACCGGGCAGACGGCCTCGGCCGCGGCCACCCGGACAGCGCAGCCTGGACAGGAGGTGTCCGCGTGATCCCGTTCCCCTTCGACTACGTTCGCCCTGCCTCGGTGGCCGAGGCCATCGCCGCGCTCGGTGAGCACGGTGACGAGGCCAAGATTCTGGCCGGCGGGCACAGCCTGCTGCCGTTGATGAAGCTGCGCCTGGCGGCGCCCGGGGTGATCGTCGACCTCGGGCGCGTCGGGGAACTCCGCGGCGTGCGCGACGACGGCGACATGCTCGCCATCGGTGCGATGACCACCCATGCCGCGGTCGTCGACGACCCGCTGGTGCGGCAGCACTGCGGCATCCTGTCGCAGACCGCCGCGCTTGTGGGGGACCCGCAGGTCCGCCACCGCGGCACCATCGGCGGTTCGCTGGCGCACGGCGACGCCGCGGGGGACCTGCCTGCGGTGGCGCTGGCCGTCGGCGCCGAGCTGGTGGCAGAGGGACCCGCCGGTCGCCGGACCATCCCGGCCTCGGATTTCTTCATCGACTACCTCAGCACCGCCCTGGGCGAGGACGAGGTGCTTGTGGAGGTGCGGATGCCCAAGCTCGGCCCGGGCTGGGGGTACCACTACGAGAAGTTCAACCGCGTCGCCCAAGCCTGGGCCGTGGTGGGCGCCTGTGCACTGGTCCGGCGCGAGAACGGCGGCATCGCCGAGGCCCGCGTCGGCCTGACCAACATGGGGACTGTCCCGGTGCGCGCCGGGACGACCGAGCAGGCGCTGGCCGGCGCCTCGGCGGATTCCGGGGCGATCGCCGAAGCCGCCGCGCACGCTGCTGAGGGCACCGACCCGCCGACCGATCTCAGCGCCCACGCGGACTACCGGCGGCACCTTGCGCAGGTCCTCACGCGCAGGGCGCTGGAGGCTGCCGCCAGCCGGTGAGCGAGGGAGCGCGGAACGCGTCAGCGACCGGGCGCGGCCTGCTGCCTGAGGGGGTCGACACCCCCTCGGTGTTGCGGGCCGCGCTCGGCCGCCACCACTACCTGGCCGACGAGGGCCTGGCCACCGCTGCCTTCCTGGCGTTGCGGCTCCACCGGCCGATGTTCCTGGAGGGTGACGCCGGGGTCGGCAAGACGGCCGTGGGCGCCGCCCTCGCCGAGGTGCTCGGCGTGTCGCTGTTGCGCCTGCAGTGCTATGAGGGCATCGACGCTTCCCAGGCGCTGTACGACTGGGACTTCCCCCGCCAGTTGCTGCACCTGCGTGCCGCGGAGGCGGCGCACACCGTCGCAGGGGAAGTGGTCGACGCCAGCGCGTTGGAGGCCGAGTTGTACGACCGGCGGTTCCTGCTCGCCCGCCCGCTGCTCGCGGCGCTGGAGCAGTCGCCGAGCGTGCTGCTGATCGACGAGATCGACCGCGCCGACGACGAGTTCGAGGCGTTCCTGCTGGAGTTGCTGAGCGAGTTCGCCGTCAGCGTGCCGGAACTGGGCACCCTGCGTGCCGACGTCCCGCCGGCCGTCGTGCTGACCTCGAACCGCACCAGGGAAGTGTCCGACGCGCTGAAGCGGCGCTGCCTCTACCACTGGGTGGATCATCCGGACTTCGCGCGCGAGGTCGAGATCGTGCGCACCCGCCTGCCGCACGCTGCGGCGCGCCTCACCCACCAGGTGGTCACCGCCGTGCACGTGCTGCGAGGCCAGGATCTCCTCAAGCCGCCGGGGGTAGCCGAGACACTGGACTGGACCGAGGCGCTGGTGGCGCTGGGCGCGGACTCGCTGGAGGCTGAGGTGGCCACGGTCACGCTCGGGTCGGTGCTGAAGTACCGGGAAGACCTGGAGAGGGCGCAGCGGCTGGACGTCACGGCGATGCTCCGGGAGGCGGCGGCCGGAGCATGAGCGCCGAAGACGTGCAGGCGCTGGGCCATGACATGACAGTGAGCGCCGACGCGGTCGTCACGATCGTGGGGTTCGCCCGGACGCTGCGTGCCGCCGGGGTCGCCGCGTCGCCCGACCGGGTGCAGCGACTGGTCCAGGCGCTGCAGGCGCTCGACCCCCGTCGCCGCGAGCACGTCTATTGGGCGGGACGGCTCACCCTGTGCGGCTGTCTGGAGGACCTGGAACGCTACGACCGCGCCTTCGACGCCTATTTCGCCGGGCAGGCGCCGCACCGCCGGCCCCGGCCCCAGCAGACTCCCGGCCACGTACCGGTGTCGCTGGATGTCAGCGCCGCCGACAGGCCGGCGGCCGGGCAGCAGGACAACGACGATGCGCTGAGTCTGGCCAGCGCAGCCAGCACCGCCGAGCGGCTCCGCCACCGGGACTTCGCGGCGCTGAGCCGCAGCGAGCGCGACGAGATCAGTCGGCTGCTGGCTCGGCTGCGGCTCCCGGGGGAGCTGCGCCGTACCCGCCGCTTCCGCCCCGCCCACCGCGGGAGCATCGATCAGGGTGCGACCGTGCGGGAGTTGCTGCGCGCGGGCGGGGAGCCCGCCCGCCTGCGTCACCGGGCGATCCGGCGACGGCCGAGGCGGGTTGTCCTGCTCGTCGACGTCAGCGGATCGATGAGCCTGTACGCGGGTGCGCTGCTGCGCTTCGCGCACGCCACCGCGCGCCGCGCCGTGGGGCCCACCGAGGTGTTCACCATCGGCACACGGCTTACCTGGGTGACGCGCGAGTTGTCCCACCGCGACCCCGACGCCGCCATGGCGGCGGTGTCCGGCTCGGTGCCCGACTTCAGTGGCGGCACGCGCCTCGGTGGGCTCTTGAAGGAGTTCCTGGATCGCTGGGGGCAGCGGGGGATGGCCCGAGGGGCGGTGGCGGCGATCCTGTCCGATGGCTGGGAGCGCGGTGACGCCAGGTTGTTGGCCGAGCAGATGGCCCGGCTGTCGCGGCTGGCGCACCGGGTGGTCTGGTCGAACCCGCGCAAGGCCCGCCCGGGATACGCGCCCCTGGCTGCGGGTATGGCTGCAGCACTCCCGTACGTTGACGATTTTGTGGAAGGCCACAGTCTGGCCGCGCTGGAGCACCTTGCAGCCGTGGTGGCAGGCGCGGCCGGGACGAAGGGAGACAGCGGTGCGTGACATCCTCAGCGACCTGCGGCGCTGGCACACCGAGGGGACTCCGGTGGGGCTCGCGACGGTCGTCGGTGTACAGCAGAGCGCGCCGCGGCAGCCCGGCGCGTCGATGGCCCTGGCCGCGGACGGGACCGTTATGGGCAGCGTGTCCGGCGGTTGCGTTGAGGGAGCGGTCGTCGAGGTCGCTCAGCAGGTGCTCGCCGACGGCGCGCCGCAACTGTCGCGCTACGGGTTCAGCGATGACGAGGCGTTCGCCGTCGGGCTGACCTGTGGCGGCCAGATCGACATCTTCGTCGAGCGCGTTGACCCCGCAGTGCTGCCGGGGTTGCCCGCGATCGCCGACGCGGTCGCCGCGGGGCGCCCGGTGGCCGTCGCCACCGTGCTGACCGTGCCCGACGCGCCCGGCCCGGCCCACGGCGTGAGGCCCGGAGCCAAACTCATCGTCTGGCCTGATTCGGTGGACGGGACGCTGGGCAACGAGGGTATCGACGCGGCCGTCACCGACGACGCGCGCGGGTTCCTGGAGCAGGGCATCACCGGGCAGCGCCGCTACGGGGCGCGCGGCGAGCGTCGCCTGGAAGATCTCACGGTTTTCGTGGAGGCGCTCGCGCCGCGACCGCGGATGCTCGTATTCGGCGCCATCGACTTCGCCTCCGCGGTCGCCCGGGTGGGCGTGCTGCTCGGCTACCACGTCACGGTGTGCGACGCGCGGGCGGTGTTCGCCACCCCGTTGCGCTTCCCGCAGGCGCATGAGGTCGTCGTCGAGTGGCCACACCGCTACCTCGCCAGGACCCGCGTCGACTCCCGCACGGTGATCTGCGTGCTGACGCACGACCCGAAGTTCGACGTGCCCCTCCTGGAGGTCGCGTTGCGCACCGACGCGACCTACATCGGCGCGATGGGCAGCCGCCGCACCCATGAGGACCGGCTCGACCGCCTGCGCGAGCGGGGGCTCACTGACGAGGAGTTGGTGCGGCTGCACTCGCCCATCGGCCTGGACCTGGGGGCTCGTACCCCGGAGGAGACGGCCGTGTCGGTGGCCGCGGAGATCATCGCCGAGCGCTGGGGCGGTAGCGGCCGGCCACTGTCGGAGACCGAGGGCCAGATTCATCGGCCCGGTCAGGCCCTCGTGAGCCCATGAACTCCAGCTGTTCCGCCGTTGCACCCCCGGGCGCGGCCCGCCTGGTGGTCGGCGGGCTGCTGCTTGCCGCCGGCGCGGGCCGCCGCATGGGCCTGCCGAAGGCGCTGGTACGCTGGGAGGGTGGGTTGCTGGTGGAGCGCGGGGTGGCACTGCTGCTCTCGGGCGGGTGCGACCCCGTCATGGTCGTCCTGGGTGCGAGGGCCGACCAGGTGCTGGCCAGTGCCCACCTCGCGCCTGCCAAGGTGATCGTCCATAACGGCTGGAACGAGGGCATGGGATCTTCGCTGCGCGCTGGGCTCAACGCCCTGGATGAAGGGAAGAGGCGGTGCGATGCGGTGGTGGTCGCGCTTGTGGATCAGCCGCTGATCACCTCCGACGCGGTGCGGCGGCTGATCGGTGTATGGTCTGCACGCTCGCCGCGTCCGGCCGCCACCGTCGCCACCTACGCGGGCCGTCCACGCAACCCGGTGCTGCTCGGCCGGGAGGCCTGGGATCCGGCCCTGGCGGCCGCCAGGGGCGACACTGGTGCCCGCTCGTTCCTTCGGGCGGGCCTGTCCGACGGGCGCGTCGTGCCTGTTCCATGCGACGATGCCGGTATGCCCGACGACATTGACACCCCCGAGCAGCTCGCCACCGTCCACGCAAAGGTTGAAGAGGGATAATCGTGCAGCTCACTCACTCATTCCACGTCCCCGTCAGCGTCGACGAGGCCTGGGAGGTGCTCCGCGACGTCGAGCGCATCGCCCCCTGCATGCCGGGCGCCTCGATCGACTCGGTCGACGGTGACAGCTTCACTGGCACGGTCAAGGTGAAGGTCGGGCCGATCACGGTCGCCTACAAGGGCGAGGCTTCGTTCGTTGGCGTCGACAACGACAACCACCGTGCCTCCATCGAGGCCAAGGGCAAGGAGACCCGGGGAAGCGGTACGGCCCGTGCCACCGTGCGGGCCGAGCTGAAGGAGACGGCCGAGGGGACCCAGGTCACCATGATCACCGACCTTGCCGTCACGGGCCGGCCCGCCCAGTTCGGTCGTGGGGTCATGGCCGACGTCGGCGGCAAACTCGTCGGCCAGTTCGCCGAGTGCCTGTCCTCCGAATTGGCTGCTCCCGAGCCCATCCCCGCGACACCCCCTGTCGGGCCTTCGGGAACGCAGCAGGCGCCGGCAGCGGAGCGCACCGGTCCCAGCGCGGCCGCTGCGAGCACGCCGCGGCCGGCAGCCCAGGGTCCGGCCGAGCGCCGCACCAGCGACACCATCGACCTGCTCGATGTCGCCGGTGCCCCTATCGCCAAGCGGCTGGGCCCGGCCCTGGCGGCCGCAGCGGCCCTGGTCCTGATCATCTGGTTGATCGCCCGCGCCCGCGGCCGCTCCTGAGGCCGCACCACCGGCGCCGACGCGCGCTGCAGCCACCGTCGCGGACCAAGACGCGCTCGGCGGCGGTGCGGTCGCTCACGCGGCCGCTTCCTGGCCGCCTGTGCCCGCCTCTGCGCGGACTTCGGACTCGTCATCAGCAGTCCCTGCCTCGAGGCTTTCGGGAGGGAGCCGGGCATCCACCTCCGGGCCGGGGGTTTGGGCCGGTGCGGCGGCGACCAGGTCGGGGGTCGTGGGCGCCGCGACGAACAGCAGGAGCAGGCCCCCACCGCCCCGCACGCCGGTGGGGGCCTGCCGCACAGGCGGTCTCTGCCCGGATGAGACCGCCCGCCGGGCGGGCCGTGTCCTGATCGACGCGCTCAGGCCGCGGCGATCAGGTCGCTGAACTCGACGACTTCCGGCAGGTCCTTCCAGGGGTCCAGGCGCTTGCGGACCCCTCGTATGCGGTGCACCCGCGTCGCCAGGCCCGCATCCACAGCGATTTCGAGCGCTTCCACAGCGGTTCGGCTGGCCTGCTCGGGCTCGCCCTTCTGAGCGTAGGCCGCGGCCAGATCGGTCAGTACCGCCGAACGGTGCTCGAACCGGCCTGCGTCAGTACCGTTCAGCGCGCGGTTCAGCACCGACTCCGCTTCCGACGCGTCGCGCAGCAGTACATGGCACAGACCCCGGTACCCGTCGAGGCGGGCGTGATCCCAATGCCGGAACCGACCGACCAGTTGTTCGGGGCGCGCTTCGTCGGTGGCGTGCTCGGCCCGCTCCAGTGAGTCCTGACACGCTTTGGCGTCACCGGCGAGCGCGTGCTCCTCCGCCTCACAGGCGGCCAGCCACGCCCTCAGCGGCGCCGGCGAAGCCGGTCCGACGTGGTTCTTGGCTTCGTCCATCAACGCAAGCGCCTGCGCCGTGTCGCCGAGGTGCCCACCAAGAGGGACCGCGGAGTGCAGTGCCCGGCGAGCGCCCAGCGCGTGGGCACGCAGCGTTCCATTGCCGGATTCCCGCCCGGCGGCCTCAGCGACCTTGAAGTGCTCGCGGGCGTCGCCACGGTTGTCCATGTGGAAGGACAGCCAGCCGGAGATGATCGCGGTCTCACCGGCGATCTCGTACAGCTGCTTGCGCACAAAATCCGGCTGCGTCGTGCCCAGCAGTGTTGTCAGCTCTTCCAGGTGTCCACTCACAGGACCGATGAGCGCTTTAGGGGCAACCGTGTCCTGCATCTGCCCATACGAGGTGGTCAGCGCTTGCAGATCTTCCAGTTGGCGCCTGTCCAGCTTGCCGGCGTTCTTCGTCGTCCACGCCAGGCGGGCGGGGTCGTCGATGGGAAGAGCCAGAGCCGCGCCACCCACGCCCATGAGCCGAAGAAGCTCGCGCCGTCGCATGTCGTGGCTCCAGTCCTCGAGAACCTCGCGCACCGCGGCGATGATCGTCCCGGGGGCGTCCTCGAGCGTTGTGTCCTCAGCTACAAGAGGCCTTACCAGACCGAGTTCGTACGCATCCAGGTCGAAGATCTCGCACAGGAGTTCGCGATAGAGCGGCTTTGGGACCTCGCCACCGTTCTCCCAACGGCTGATGGTCGACGGCGACACCATGCGCCCACAGTGAAAGTGGAGCTCCTGCGCCAGCCGCTCCTGCGACCAGCCCTTGCGCTGCCGTTCTGCGCGCAGCCGTGAGTTCTTGCTCCTGCGCCGCCCCGTAGCCATCGACAGCCACCTCTCGGTAGGACGGGACGCCCACACCCCGATCGGGTGGCTTCACGCCAGCCTCCGGACGCTCCGTGCGTCATCCGTCGCCGCGCCGGGACTCGGCTGAGCATCTCTGCCCCGGCGAACGGAGTGTAACCGATATTGGCACTCTCACCACGCTCGTCCCTGCATTTGCCTCATATTTCGGGATGGCGCTCTCCGGAGAGCCTGTTGGCCTTCCGATTGAAGGGTGGTGCGAGGTCATCGCACGGCTCTGCTCTTCACCAACAGCGCTCCTCGAATGTCTGCGACACGGGTGATCAACCGCGCCAGCTCAGTCTGGAGCGCGGGGTGGCGTGAACGATGCTGGGCGGTCTGCAGGGCCACCACGGCGGCGGCGAGACAATCAGCGGGTGTTTCGCGGTCGACGGCGGTATAGGGCATCTCACCTCACCGCCACGTGCCCGCGCATGTGCGCGGCGGCCGCAAGTTCGGCCAGTTGAGCAGGCGATTCGTCCGCTCGTGATTCCGCTCGTGATGTGGGCAGGAACACCTGCCGCCACGTGCAGAGATGGCAACGGGCCCGCAAGCCCGTCAGGTCCGCCCCCTGCACCCTCGTCGCGCGAATGTCGAACATCCGTGCGACTCTCTGCGCAGTGGCCTCCAGTGTCGCGTTTCCTGACTCAGCCAGACTCACGACCACGGCCTCCTTTCCCTCAGGCAAACGAGGTCGCCCGCTCTGGCCCGACAGTGCGAGGGGGCGAGCCCCGAATACGGGCAATATAGTGACGCGAGGCGACCTTGCAGAACCATGACGGAGCTTTGCAAGAAGATGTACGGATGGCCATGTCGCCCCGGCCTTCAGCGACACTTCCCTCCCTCCCGACGCGGAACCGCTGGCGGCTCACCGCCGCCCTACCATGTTCCGCATGCCCAGATTCGAGGTCGTCAGCGAGTACGCCCCGGCGGGTGACCAGTCACGGGCCATCGAGGGAGTGGCCAGAGCCGTCACCGGGGGTGAGCGAGATGTCGTCCTGCTCGGTGTCACCGGGTCCGGCAAGACCTTCACGATGTCGAAGATCGTGGAGTCGGTGCAGAAGCCCACCCTGGTCCTGGCGCCCAACAAGACGCTGGCGGCGCAGTTGGCGAACGAGTTCCGCGAGTTCTTCCCGAACAACGCGGTCGAGTACTTCGTCAGCTACTACGACTACTACCAGCCCGAGGCCTACGTACCCACCACGGACACTTACATCGAGAAGGACTCCTCGCTGAATGAGGAGGTGGAGCGGCTGCGGCACCGGGCCACCATGGCGCTGCTGTCCCGCTCGGACGTCCTGATCGTGGCCAGCGTGTCGTGCATCTACGGCCTTGGCTCGCCCGAGGAGTACCGCGACCACGTGCTGGTGTTCGACCGAGATGAGGAACAGGGCCTGGACCAGAGCCTGCGCCGGCTGGTCGACCTGCAGTACGAGCGCAATGACCTCAACTTCACCCGTGGCAGGTTCCGGGTGCGCGGCGACACGCTCGAGGTATTCCCCGCGGACGCCGAGTTGGCGTACCGCGTGGAGTTCTTCGGCGACACGGTGGACCGCATCACCCGCCTGGACCCGCTGACCGGAGAACTGGTCGCCGAGCTGGACCAGGCGTGGGTGTTCCCCAACTCGCACTACGTCGCCTCACCCGAGCGCATGCAGCGCGCGGTCGCCACGATCGAGGCCGAACTCACGGAGCGGTTGGAGGACCTGGAGCGCGACAACAAACTGCTGGAGGCGCAGCGCCTGCGGATGCGCACCACCTACGACCTGGAGATGATGCGCGAGATCGGGTTCTGCTCGGGCATCGAGAACTATTCGCGGCACATCGACGGGCGCAGGGCGGGGGAGACGCCGAACACGCTGCTCGATTACTTTCCTTCCGACCTCCTGCTGCTGGTCGACGAGTCCCACGTCACGATTCCCCAGGTCGGAGGCATGTTTGAGGGCGACCGGTCGCGCAAGCAGACACTCGTCGAGCATGGGTTCCGCCTGCCCAGCGCACTGGACAACCGGCCGCTGACGTTCGAGGAGTTCCGCGCCCGGGTCCCCCAGACCGTGCACGTCTCCGCCACACCGGGGCCGTTCGAGCGCCGGGTGTCGACCACCATCGTGGAGCAGGTGATCCGCCCGACCGGGCTGGTGGACCCCGAGGTGGTCGTGCGCCCGACCAAGGGACAGATCGACGACCTGATCGGCGAGATCCGCACCCGTGCCGAACTGGACGAGCGCGTCCTGGTCACCACGCTCACCAAGAAGATGTCCGAGGACCTGACCGACTACCTGCTGGAGTCCGGGGTAAAGGTCCGCTACCTGCACTCCGAAATCGACACGGTGCAGCGCATCGAGATCCTGCGGGAGTTGCGGCTCGGCGAGTTCGACGTGGTCGTCGGGATCAACCTGCTGCGTGAGGGCTTGGACCTTCCCGAGGTGTCGCTGGTGGCGATCCTCGACGCGGACAAGGAGGGGTTCCTGCGCAGCGAGACCTCGTTGATCCAGACCATCGGCCGGGCGGCGCGCAACATCAACGGCCAGGTCATCATGTACGCCGACTCGCTGACGGACTCGATGCAGCGGGCGATCGATGAGACCAACCGGCGTCGCAAGCTGCAGGTTGACTACAACGCCGCCAACGGCATCGATCCGCAGACGATCCGCAAGAAGGTCGGCGACATCATCCAGATGGCGCGCGCGGCCGAGGCCGGCAGGCCGTACCAGGCGACGCCGAGCATGAAGCGGCGCCGCGGCCGAGCCGGTGCTGCCGAGGACGGCCTTGATGTCAGCGATCTGCCGCAGGAAGACCTCGGCCGGCTGATCCAGTCGCTGACCGACGAGATGCACGAAGCCGCCGCCGACCTGCGCTTCGAGTACGCCGCTCGCCTCCGCGACGAGATCGCCGACCTCAAACGCGAACTCCGCGGCATGAAGGAGGCGATGGGGTAGAACATCTCGGCCCCAGCGGAGCTCGACGAGTTGTCGCTGCTGAGCCATCCCAGCGGAGGCCATCTCCTCCACGTGAATCTCACCGGTCAGCCCACCATCTTTCACCTTCACGTGAACGTGACCGGCACCGCATTGTGAAGCCGAGCGGCCGCCACGTGACCGGCCAGCACCACGTGAACCCGACCGGGCATCGCGGCGACCCGTAAGCCTGGCGCGCGCGCCGGGTTAGCGGAGGTCGGCCCCCTGGCGGCGCAACTCCGTCTGGACCGCGTCAATGCCGACCTGGCGGGGCGGCCGGCCGCCGTCGGCCGCGAGCGCGGCGCACACCCCGGCCGCCTGCCCGGTCGCCATCGCGGTCGGGGTGACCCGGTATGACGAGTGGGCCACGTGTGTGCCCGAGATGCAGCGCCCGGCCGTCAGCAGCCCTTCGACGTCGCGCGGCAGCAGGCACCGCAGCGGGATGTCATAGGCGTCGCCGGCGGGCACGGTGCGCAGGTCGGTGCCCTTGCCCGTGGGGTTGTGGATGTCGACCGGGTACGTGCCACGCGCGATGACGTCGTCGAACTTGCGGGCGGCGAGGACGTCCTCGCCGGTCAACTGGTAGTCGCCGAGAATTCGCCGGGTCTCGCGTACCCCGATGTTGACCCCGCTCTGCGCCACGTAGGCGTCGGAGAAGCCGGGGACGTGCTTGGTCAGGAACTTCGCGATCTGGCGCATCTGCCACCGGCTGACCTGCTCTGCCCGGGTCAGGTCGAAGGCGTCGATGCCCAGTGCCCCGGTGACCCGGGTCGAGTTGACCGAGACCTCCCCGGGATGAGGCGTGGCGAAGAACAGCAGGTCCTCGCGGGGCAGGTCGAGCTCACCCGCCGCGCTGGCCTTCTCGATGAGCTCCCACAGGCCGTGCACGCTCCGCCACTGGTCGGGACGCTCCTCGACGTAGCCGGCGAAGCCCGCGGGGTCGAAACCGACCATGCGGAACATCAGTGTCATCGGTTGCACGAGACCGTCCTGTGCACGGCCGATCTCGAACGGCGCGCCGGCGGCGGCCGCGATGTCCCCGTCGCCCGTGCAGTCCACGATGGTGCGTGCGCGGACAACCAGCGGCCCGGACTTGCTCTCGAAGATGACCCCCTTGGGGTCGTGCGGCTCCAGGACGCCGCTGGCGAAGGCGTGGAGCAGGTAGCACACGCCTGCCTCATCAAGCAGATCCAGCGCGACGACCTTGAAGATCTCAGGATCGAACGGGACCGTGTAGCCGGTGCCAGGGGAGGGACGCATCGCTCCCCCCTCGGCGATGAGCCGCTCGATGACGTCGATGTGCTTGCCGGCGACGACCGGCTCGCCGATGCCGTGGTCGCTGGGCATCAGGCTGGTATCGCCCAGGCGAGGGGGCTGGGGCCGGCGGGTGTGGAACGACATCCACGGCATCACCAGCGCGGCGGTGGCGTTGCCGCCCAGGAAGCCGTAGCGCTCGGCGAGTATGACCTCCGCCCCGGCGGAGGCGGCGCCGAGCGCCGCACCGATGCCCGCCGGCCCGCCGCCGACCACCAGGACGTCGGTGTCGGCGACGACGGCGCCGCTGCGAGGCGGGAGGGCGATGGACCGCGAGGTGGGGGGGCGTCGAAGGGGCGGCAATGCTCTTCCAGGGTCCTGGCGGTCAGGCGCTGGCGGCGGGCCGGTTGCGGCTACCCGGCGCGGCTGCCGAGTGCACCGCCGGGCGCCGCCAGCAGCTGAGATTGAACCCCAGGCCTCGTATGCGGTGCCGACGGTTCAATGTTGATCTACCAGCCGCGGGCCGATCGGTGGTCCACGGGGTCACCAGCCACGCGCCTCCCAGTCCTGGAGGGAAGGACGCTCGGCGCCGATCGTGGTGTCGTCGCCGTGGCCGGGGTAGACCCAGGTGCCGTCGTCCAGGGCGAACAGGCGGATGCGCAGGGAGTGCATGATCGTCGGGAAGTCTCCCTGCGGAGTGGCGGTGTTGCCGGGCCCGCCGGGGAACAGGGTGTCGCCGCTGAACAGGTGCCGGTCGCCGAGCAGCACGCAGGTCGAGCCCGGCGTGTGCCCCGGCGTGTGCAGCAACTCGACCTCGGCCGCTCCGAAGCGGATGCGCCCGAGGTCGACCACCGGCACTTCGGCGCGGCGGGGGACCATCTCGGCGTCATCGGGATGCAGGTAGACGGGCGCGCCCGTCGCGTCGGCCACCGCGTCCAGCGCCTGCCAGTGATCCCCGTGGCCGTGGGTGGTCACGATCGCGGCGATGTCGCGGTCCCCGACTTCGGCCAGGATGCGGTCGGCCTCGTTGGCCGCGTCGATCAGCACCGCCGCTCCGGATCCCGTCTCGGTCAGCAGGTAGACGTTGTTGTCCATCGGCTCGACGGAGAGCTTCCGCACCTCCACCTGAACGCCTGCCATCAGCGGGACGGTGCGGGCGATCGCCGGACCGCCCGGCTGCACGTGCCCTCGGTAGTGGTCAGTGTCTGCCATGGCAGGCAGCGTAGAACGACCACAGCGATCGCGCTCCCGCGGCCGGACCTGCGTCTGGGGAGACGCGCTCCTCCAATCCGCATGACGGTATTCTCGGCAGAGACGGATCAGAGAAGACGCTGCGGAGAGGACGGAGCGGAGATGGCGGACTTCGTGGTCTGCACCATCGCTGGCCAGCGCTTCGAGTTGGCGCGGGAGCAGGTGGAGCGGGCGGTCGCCGGGACGCTGCCGGAACCGCTGCACGAGCACTTCGTGGTGATCGTGGGGCGGCGCTACCCTCCAAAGCAGGTGATCGCGCTGGTCACCGGCCTGGATCGGGCGGACTTCGCGACCCATCAGGCGCGGCGTGTTCTGCGCCGCCTCGGGTTCCCGACGGGACGGCGACCCGCAGTCGCGGCCGAGCCCCAGGCGACCTACCAGGCCAGGGTGATGCCGCACGGGGGCAGGGAGGCCGAGGCACTTCGGCCGTATATCGGGAAGTGGGTGGCCCAGAAGGGGATTGAGGTGCTGGTCGCGGGAGACACCTTCGAAGAGGTTTATCGCTGGCTGGAGGAGCATGGCGTGGAGGCCGACGGCATGTTCCGGGTTCCGAGCAGTGAGATGGGGGCGTCCGGATGGACCAGTTGGTCGCTTGAGCCATGAGGTTCCCCTTCAAGGAGCTTCCGGGCCACAGCGACGCGTACCTGAGGCCGGTGGTCACGGTCCGCTTGGAGGGATTGCTGCAGCCGCAGACCTGCCTGGTCGACAGCGGCGCGCTGCACAACCGATTCGGGCGGGTCCTCGCGGATGTCGCCGGCATCGATCTCAGCGATGGTGAGCGCGAGCGCTTTGGTGTCGGCGGCTTTCTCACCGAGGCCGCTACGGTGCCAGTACGGCTTCAGCTGGGGGAGGCCGTCTGGCAGGCGCCGGTCTCGTTCTGCGATCCCTGGCCGCTCGACTTCCAGATCCTCGGCCAGGAGGGCTTCCTCCGGTTCTTCCGCACAACGCTGTGCGCGGCCGAAGGTTGGGTCGAATGCACGTTCGAGAGTTGACGCACGCGGCCAGTAGACTGCTCTACGGACTCAGCGGTCCTCCTTCCCCGCTCCGTCCCTCTGTCGTGCAGGAGCGATCAGCGCGTGGTGAAGTCGTCCAATAGCGAGATGCTCATCGTTCGTGGCGCTCGCGAGCACAACCTCAAAGACGTCGATCTGGAGATCCCGCGCAACGCGCTCGTGGTCTTCACGGGCCTGTCCGGATCCGGCAAGTCCAGCCTGGCCTTCGACACGATCTACGCCGAGGGGCAGCGCCGGTACGTGGAGTCGCTGTCGGCCTACGCGCGCCAGTTCCTCGGCCAGATGGAGAAGCCCGACGTCGACGTGATCGACGGCCTGTCGCCCGCCATCTCCATCGACCAGAAGTCGACCTCCCGGAACCCGCGCTCGACGGTCGGCACGGTCACCGAGGTCTACGACTACTTGCGCCTGCTCTACGCCCGCATCGGCAAGGCGCACTGCCCGGTCTGCGGCCGCCCGATCGCGCGCCAGACCGCCGAGCAGATCATCGACCAGATCGAGCAGTTGGCGCCCGGGACGCGCTTCCAGGTGCTGGCGCCGGTGGTGCGGGGGCGGAAGGGCAACTACGAGAAGCTGCTCGCGGACCTGTCCTCGCGAGGGTACGCCCGGGCACGCATCACCTCGGGGACCAAGCCGCCCGAGATCGTCGACCTGGCCTCGCCACCGAAACTGGCGCGCTACGAGCAGCACACCATCGAGGTCGTCATCGACCGCCTGGTGGGCAAGCCGAACATCCGCCGTCGCCTGGCCGACTCGATCGAGACTGCGCTGCAACTGGCCGAGGGACTCGCCGCGGTCGAGATCGTCAAGAGCCCGCCCGACGCTCCTGCCGGCGCCCCTGCTGAGGGCGAGGTGCTGACCTTCTCCGAGCATCTCGCCTGCCCCTACGACGGGCTGTCGTTCGAGCAGCTGGCTCCACGCAACTTCTCCTTCAACACCCCCTACGGCGCGTGCGAGACCTGTGATGGGCTGGGCACCCGGCTGGAGGTCGACCCCGAGCTCGTCGTCGGCGACCCGGACCGGTCGCTGGCGGACGGCGTCCTGATGCCGTGGGCGACGGGCGGGCAGTCCAACTACTACAGGCAACTGCTGCGCGCCGTCGCCGAGCACCTTGGCTTCGACCCGGGGACGCCCTGGCGAGAGATCGACGGCGGGGACCGGCGGGTGCTGCTGTACGGGCTTCCCGAGGGGGAGCGGGTCCAGGTCCGCTACACCAACCGCTATGGCCGCAAACGCCAGTACGCGGCGGCGTTCGAAGGGGTCGTCTCGCAACTGCTCCGCCGTCACGCCGAGACCGAGTCCCAGACCGTGCGCGAGCGGGTCGAGGAGTACATGCGCGAGGTCCCCTGCAGCGCGTGCGGCGGGGCTCGCCTGAAGCCGCTGGTCCTGGGGGTGACCGTCGGCGGCAAGTCGATCGCCGAGGCCTGCGCGCAGTCCATCGCTGAGGCCGACCGCTTCTTCACCCGACTGGAGCTGAGCGAGCGCGAGCGCATGATCGCCGAACGGGTCCTCAAGGAGGTGCGCGAACGGCTGCGCTTCCTGCTGGACGTCGGGCTTGACTACCTGACCCTGGACCGGGCGGCCGGCACCCTCGCCGGGGGAGAGGCGCAGCGCATCCGCCTGGCCACCCAGATCGGCTCGGGGCTGGTGGGGTGCCTGTACGTGCTGGACGAGCCGTCGATCGGGCTGCACCAGCGTGACAACGAGCGGCTGATCGAGACGCTGCTCCGGCTCCGGGACCTCGGCAACACCGTGATCGTCGTCGAGCACGATCAGGCGACGATCCAGGCTGCCGATCACCTGGTCGACATCGGTCCGGGGGCGGGGGAGCACGGCGGCGAGATCGTGCACGCTGGCAGCCTGTCCCACCTCAAGCGCAACCCGAGGTCGATGACCGGGGCGTACCTGTCCGGCAAGCGGTCGATCGGGGTGCCCGCCCGGCGCCGGCAGGTGGACCTCCAGCGGACGCTGCGGGTCCGTGGGGCGCGCGAGCACAACCTGCGTGACCTGACCGTGGAGTTCCCGCTGGGGGCGTTCGTCGCGGTGACCGGGGTGTCGGGATCGGGCAAGTCCACGCTGGTCAACGACATCCTGTACCGCAGCCTGCTTCGCCATGTGTACGGCAGCCGGGTCGCGCCGGGTCTGCACCGGGGGGTCGACGGGCTGCACCGGGTGGACAAGATCGTCGGCATCGACCAGTCGCCGATCGGCCGCACTCCGCGGTCGAACCCGGCGACCTACAGCGGGGTGTTCGACCACATCCGCCGACTGTTCGCCTCCACCCAGGAGGCGAAGGTGCGCGGCTACCAGCCGGGACGTTTCAGCTTCAACGTCAAGGGCGGGCGATGCGAGGCCTGCGCGGGCGACGGGACCATCAAGATCGACATGCAGTTCCTGCCCGACATCTACGTCCCCTGCGAGGTCTGCAAGGGCCGGCGCTACAACCGCGAGACCCTCGAGGTGCACTACAAGGGCAGGACGATCAGCGAGGTCCTCGACATGTCTGTCGAGGAGGCGCTCGGCTTCTTCTCCTCGATCCCGCCGATCCTGCGGCACATGGAGACGCTCAACGACGTGGGCCTGGGCTACGTGCGGTTGGGACAGCCGGCCACCACGCTGTCCGGCGGGGAGGCGCAGCGCGTCAAACTCGCGTCCGAACTGCGCAAGCGAGCGACCGGCCAGACCGTCTACATCCTTGACGAGCCCACCACCGGCCTGCACTTCGACGACGTGAACAAGCTGCTGGCGGTGCTGCACCGGCTGGTCGACAAGGGCAACACGGTGATCGTCATCGAGCATGACCTGGACGTGGTCAAGACCGCCGACTGGATCATCGACCTGGGTCCGGAGGGCGGGTCCGGTGGCGGTACGGTCGTCGCCGCCGGCACGCCCGAGGACGTCGCCGCAGCCCCCAACAGCTACACCGGCAAGTTCCTCATCCCGGTCCTGGCCGCCGCTGGCGGAGTCGGGTCTGGCCGCCACGGCTGATCCGCCGACGCTCGGCCGACCCCACCAGCGGCGGGGCGTGCGACCATGGGGGTGTGCGCAACCCGGCTCTCGACTTCCGTCCCGAGCCCGGCTCGGTCCCTGCCGAGCCGGGCTGCTACCTGTGGCGGGATCGCCACGAGCGGGTCATCTACGTCGGCAAGGCCAAGAGCCTGCGCGCCCGGCTGGCCAGCTACTTCGGGTCCTGGTCCGGCATCCCCGGACGCACCCGGGGGATGCTCGAGTCGGCACGCGGCGTCGAGTGGATCGTCGTCGACAACGAGGTCGCAGCCCTCCACCTCGAGTACAACCTGATCAAGAAGTACCGGCCGCGCTACAACGTCCGCTACGCCGACGACAAGAGCTACCCCTACCTCGCCATCACAGTGCAGGACGACGTGCCGCGAGCGATGGTGCGGCGCAACCCGCGCAGGGACGGCACCCGCTACTTCGGCCCGTACGCCCACGCCTACGCGATCCGGGAGACGCTTGACCTGCTGTTGAGGGTCTTCCCCGTGCGCACCTGCTCGAAGGGGGTCTTCGACCGCTGCCGCCGCACCGGCCGCCCCTGCCTGCTCTACCACATCGGCCGCTGCTCGGCCCCCTGCACGGGCAAGGTCACGGAGACCAGGCACCGCGCGCTGGTCGAGGAGTTGATCGCCTTCCTGGAGGGCGACACCGATGAGACCATCGAGCAGCTCACCGAGCGCATGACCGCGGAGGCCGCGAAGCTCAATTTCGAGGCGGCCGCGCGCCTTCGCGACCAGTTGGGGGCGGTGCGCCGCGCCCTCGAGAAGCAGGTGATGGTCACCGGGCGGGCGGAGAGCTTCGACCTGATCGCGCTGCACGAGGACGAGTTGGAGGCTGCCTTCCAGGCGTTCTTCGTGCGCCGTGGCCGGGTCGTCGGGCGCAAGGGGTGGACGGTCGACAAGGTCGAGGATCTCGACACCCCCGCGCTGCTGTCGCGTTTCGTGCTCGACTTCGCGATGGAGCGCGGCCCTGACCTGCCGCGCGAGATACTGGTCCCGGTGATTCCCGAGGACGCCGAGACACTTGAGCAACTGCTGACGGAGGTGCGCGGCGCGGAGCCCGGGCCCGGGCGGAGCGGCGGTGGTGGTGGTCGGGTTCGAATCAGGGTGCCGCAGCGTGGCGAGAAGCGCGCCTTCCTGGAGACCGTGCGCGAGAACGCCGTCGAGGCCTTCCACCAGCACCGCCTGAAGCGTGCCAAGGATTTCAATGCCCGCAGCCAGGCGCTGAACGAGTTGCAGGATGCCCTGGGCTTGAGCGAGCCGCCCCTGCGCATCGAGTGCTACGACATCTCCACCCTCCAGGGCACCAACTCGGTCGCATCGATGGTCGTCATGGAGGACGCGCTGCCCCGCAAGAGCGAGTACCGGCACTTCTCGATCCGCACGCTGGACGGGCAGGACGACTTCGCCGCCATGGACGAGGTCATCTCCCGGCGCTTCAAGCGCCTGCTGGCCGAGGAGGAGAAGCCGGTCAGCGAGCGCACCTTCGCCTACCCTCCGGGCCTGGTGATCGTCGACGGAGGAAAGGGCCAGTTGAGCGCCGCCAAGCGGGCCGTGGACCGCCTCGGCATCGAGGGGGTGGAGTTGTGCGCCCTGGCCAAGCGCCTGGAGGAGGTCTTCCTGCCGGGGCGGCCGGACCCCGTGATGCTGCCACGCGGCAGTGAGGCGCTGTTCCTGCTCCAGCGCATCCGCGACGAGGCGCACCGCTTCGCCGTCACCTACCATCGTTCCCGCCGGGGCAAGGCGATGACCGAGTCGGCCTTCGACGAGATCCCCGCGATCGGACCGGCCCGGCGCAAGGCGCTCCTCATCCACTTCGGATCGCTGCGCAAGGTGCGCCAGGCGAGCATCGACGAACTCACAGAGGTGGACGGCATCTCCCAGGGTCTGGCGACCACCATCCACGACCACCTTCACGGGCTCACGACCACGGGCTGACGCGATGCGGCCGCAGCTTGCGATCATCACCGGGCTGTCCGGCGCCGGCCGGACCACCGCGGCCAAGGTGCTGGAGGACCTCGGCTACTTCGTCATCGACAACATGCCGCCGGCGCTGATCGAGCGGGTGGTGGACCTGGCCACCGCGAAGGGCTCGACCGTGGATCGGGTCGCGCTGGTGGTGGACGTGCGCGGACGGGCGTTCTTCGGTGACCTGCGCGCCACGCTGGCCTCGCTGGCCGAACGCAACCTTGGCCCGCGGGTGCTGTTCCTGGAGGCCGGCGACGAGGCGCTGGTGAAGCGGTACGAAGCCGCCCGCCGCGCGCACCCGCTGAGCGGGCCGGACCGCATCATCGACGGCATCGCCAGGGAGCGGGGGCTGCTGGCCGACCTGCGCGCTGAAGCGGATCTGGTGATCGACACCACCGACCTCAACGTGCACGATCTCCGCGACCGCATCACCGACGCCTTCGGCGACGAGGACCGCCGGGCGCTGGCGGTCAACGTCGTGACCTTCGGTTTCAAGAACGGCACGCCCCGGGACGCCGACATCGTCCTGGACGTGCGCTTCCTGCCCAATCCCCACTGGATCGACGAGTTGCGGTCTTTCACCGGGCTCGACGCGCCCGTCCAGGACTACGTGCTCGGTCAGCCCGAGACGGGTGTATTCCTGGAGCGGCTGTTCGCTCTGTTCGATGTGATGGTGCCCTCCTTCCTCAAGGAGGGGAAGCACTACCTCACGATCGGGATCGGCTGCACCGGAGGCAAGCACCGCTCCGTGGTGCTCGGGGAAAAGTTGGCTCAACACATCCGAAGCCTCGGGGTCGCTGTCCAGGTGGAGCACCGCGATCACCTCAAGGAGTGAGCCTCGTGCGAGGAGGGGAGATGCCCGCAGTCGTCGCCCTGGGTGGCGGGCACGGGTTGGCGCGAGCGCTCGCGGCGCTTCGTAACCTGGGCGTGCGGCCCACGGCCGTGGTCACCGTCGCCGACGACGGCGGTTCCAGCGGTCGGCTGCGCCAGGATCTGAACATCATCGCGCCCGGGGACCTGCGCATGGCCCTGCTGGCCCTGGCGCGCAACCGGACGCTGGCGGGCGCCCTCACGCACCGTTTCCCAAAGGGGCAGTTGGCCGGTCACGCGCTCGGCAACCTGTTCCTGGTCGCACTGGCCGAGCGCGCGGACGGGGACTTCGTCCAGGCCCTGGACACCGCCGCGATCCTGCTGGACTGTGAGGGCCGTGTCCTGCCCGCCACCACCCTGCCCGTCTCACTGGAGGCGAAGGTCGGGGGCGAGCAGATCAACGGTCAGGCGAGGGTCACCCGGGCCGGCGGGCGCGTCGAGCGCATCTGGCTGGAGCCGAGCGACCCACCTGCCTGCCCGGAGGCGGAGCGTGCGATCGACGAAGCCGACGCGGTGGTGCTGGCACCCGGGAGCCTGTTCACGAGCATCGCCGCGGTCCTGCTGGTGCCGCAGTTGGCTGAGGCGCTGGCCCGGACCAGCGCCCGGGTGGTGATGGTGGCCAATGTGGCCACCCAGACCGGCGAGACCGACGGCCTGGATCTGGCCGGGCACGTGGACAACCTCCTTGCCCATGCGCCCGGCGTGACGTTGGACACCGTGATCGCGCACGACGGCCCGTGTCCCAACGGCGTCGATCCCCTGGGCACCGACCTGCGCCATCCGCGGGTGGGCGGCGTGCGCCGCGCCGATGTGATCACGCGCCGCGAGGACGGCGGCATCATCGCCGTCCACGACCCCCGGCGACTGGCCGCGGTCCTGGCGCCACTGCTGGGGGTGCCGCGGGGACGCGGAGTCCACAGCGCGGCCACTGTGTGCTGAGAGCCGCTCATGAGCGTTACCGCCGCAGTCCGCGAGGAACTGGCCCACGTCGAGCAGGGCCGGGACTGCTGCGTGCGAGCGGAACTGTCCGCTCTGCTGCGACTCGGCGGCAGCGTGACCCTGTCGGAGCGAGGGATCGGCTACACGTTCGAAACCTCGACGGGCGCGGTGGTCCGCCGCGCGCGTATCGCCCTGGACCGCATCCACGGGGTGCGCCGTGATGACCGGGTGGAGGAATGGATCGAGGTTCACGCGCCCGGCGGGCTGCACGCGGCCACCCGCTACCGGCTCCGGCTGGCCGGGGCGGTGGCGCCGGTGCTCACGGATCTGGGGTTGCTCAACCGCACCGGCCGTCCCGTCGACGGCATCGCGCCACGACTGTCACGCCGCCGCTGCGACGCGATCGCCTCCGTGCGGGGCGCGCTGATGGCCGCGGGCAGCGTCACCGACCCTGAGGGCGCTCCGCACCTGGAGATCCGCGCCGCCGGGAAGGCCACCGCCACCACCCTGGCGCAGCTGCTGGTGCGCTGCGGCGGCGCCGGAGCCCGCGCCGCCCTGAAGGACGGGCAATGGCGCGTGGTCGTCAAGTCTGGCGAGGCTGCGGGAGCGGTGCTGGCCACGGCAGGGGCGCATACCGCGTTCCTGCGCTGGGACGCCGCCCGGTTGCGGCGCGAGCTGCGAGGGGAGGCCAACCGCGCCGCCAACGCCGACCGCGCCAATCTGGCCCGCGCCGTGAGCGCCTCGGCGCGCCAGGTCGCCGCGATCCAGCAGGCTCTGGCGACTCTCGACTGGGAGCAGTTGGCGCCCGAGATGCGCGACGCCGCGCTGGCGCGCCTTGCCAACCCGGAGGCCAGCCTGGCCGAGGTCGGCGGGCTGCTGGAGCCGCCGGTCGGCAAGGCGACCGTGCACCGGAGGCTCGCGCGCCTGGCGTCCCTGGCGGAGCAGTCCGCTCCGGCGGGCGGCAGCCGCCTCCGATGAGCACCGCCGCCATTCGAACGATTAGCCCGCCCCCCAACGGGGATGGTCGCTGTGGCAGGAGCCGGAGCGGGAGAGCCCGCTAGCATCACCTCAGGTTCCGCTGCACGGTTCATGGCCTTCCCCGTCGCCAAGGCCAGAGCCCTTCGACATCGAGCAGGAATGAGGGAGCGCACATGAGTACTCGCGTGGGCATCAACGGATTCGGCCGCATCGGGCGCAACTTTCTGCGCGCGGCCTATGACCGGGACGCCGACATCGAGATCATCGGTCTGAACGACATCACGGATAACACGACGCTGGCGCACCTGCTGCGCTACGACAGCGTCCATGGACGCTTCTCCGGCAGCATCGATCTGACGGACAACGGCATCCGGGTCAACGGCCGTGAGATCGTCATCATGTCCGAGCGCAACCCGGCGGACCTGCCGTGGAAAGACCTGGGCGTGGATGTCGTCATTGAGTCGACCGGGCTGTTCACGCAGCGCGACAAGGCCGCCGCGCACCTGGAGGCCGGCGCGCAGAAGGTGATCATCTCCGCGCCCGCCAAGAACGAGGACGTCACGGTGGTGATCGGGGTCAACGAGGGCGACTACGACCCGACCAACCACGACGTCATCTCGATGGCGAGTTGCACGACGGGCTCGGTCGTGCCGCTGGCGAAGGTCCTGGACGAGAACTTCGGCATCGAGCAGGGCTTCATGACGACGGTGCACGCGTACACCGCCGACCAGGGGTTGCAGGACGGGCCACACAAGGACCTGCGCCGGGCGCGCGCCGCGGCCGAGTCGATCATCCCGACCACGACCGGTGCGGCGAGGGCCGCCTCGCTGGCGCTGCCCCGGCTCGAGGGCAGGATGGACGGGCTCGCGTTGCGGGTGCCGGTTCCGGACGGCTCGATCACCGACCTGGTCGTCACGGTCGGCCGTGACGTGTCGATCGAGGAGGTCAACGACGCCTACCGCGCGGCCGCCGAGGGCCCGCTGCAGGGAATCCTGGAGTACACCGAGGACCCGATCGTGTCAGCCGACATCGTCGGCAACTCCCACAGCTGCATTTTCGACAGCCTGTCAACCATGACGAACGGGTCGATGGTCAAGGTGCTGGGCTGGTATGACAACGAATGGGGTTTCTCGTGCCGCCTGGTCGATCTGGCCACCTACGTCGGCGCGCGGCTGTAGAGGACGTGGCTGCCAACGCGATACCTGGGCTGGACAGCCTGCGCCTCGCCGGTCGGTGCGTCCTCGTGCGCGCCGATCTCAACGTCCCCCTGACCGGCGAGGGTGGCCAGGATCCCCGCGTCGCCGACGACCTGCGGATCGAGGAGTCGCTGCCCACCTTGCGCCGGCTGCGCGGCGAGGGCGCTCGAATCGTGCTGATGAGTCACCTGGGACGACCGGACGGCAAGGTGGTGGATGACCTCAGCCTTGCCCCGGTAGCCCGGCGTCTGTCCGAGCTGTTGGCCGCTCCGATCGGGGCCGCCGCCGACGTCGTCGGTCCCGACGCGCGGCAGCGCGTCGACAACCTCGGCGAGGGCGACGTCGTCCTGCTGGAGAACCTGCGCTTCGAACCGGGCGAGACCGCCAACGACGACGAGTTCGCCGCGGCGCTCGCCCGTTTCGGGGACGCCTACGTCGATGATGCCTTCGGGGCCGCACACCGGGCTCATGCCAGCGTCGTGGGCGTGCCCGCCCTGCTGGACGACGTGGCCGCCGGAGTGCTCCTCGAGCGTGAGGTCGCCGTCCTGTCGCGCCTGTTGACCGACCCGCCCAGGCCCTACACGGCCGTGCTCGGCGGGGCCAAGGTGTCGGACAAGCTCGGGGTGATCGACAACCTCCTCGGCCGAGTCGACCGGCTGCTGATCGGCGGGGCGATGTGCTACACCTTCCTCGCCTCCCAGGGCTTCGACGTCGGCGCGAGCAGGATCGAGCAGGATCGCCTCGACGCTGTCCGCGACGTGATGGAGCGTGCCGACCGTGAGGGCGTCGAGCTGCTGCTGCCCAGCGACGTAGTCGCCGCGGCTGAGTTCCGCGCCGGCGCGGAGCACGAGACGGTCGCTGCCGGCGCGATCCCCTCCGGGATGATGGGGCTGGACATTGGCCCCGAGACCGTGGAGCGCTTCTCCGGGCGTATCGCCGATGCGGGTTCGGTACTGTGGAACGGCCCGATGGGCGTGTTCGAGTGGGACGCCTTCGCCGCCGGCACCGAGGGGGTCGCACGCGCGATAGCGGCCAGCGACGGCTTCACGGTGGTCGGCGGCGGGGACAGCGCCGCGGCCATCCGCAAGCTCGGCCTGCCCAGCCAGGTGACGCACGTCTCAACCGGCGGAGGGGCGGCCCTCGAGTTTCTGGAAGGCATCGAACTACCGGGTGTCGCAGCCCTCGGGAAGGGGAGCGGGTCATGAGCCGCAGGCCGTTGATCGCCGGCAACTGGAAGATGCACAAGGATCATCTGGAGGCCATCGACCTGGTCCAGCGGTTCAATTACCGTTTGGAGGCGGAGGACTACGACGCCGTCGACATCGCGGTCATCCCGCCGTTCACGGATCTGCGCAGCATGCAGACGTTGATCGACGCCGATCGCCTCCCGATCGCCCTGGGCGCGCAGAACTGCCACTGGGAGGACTCGGGGGCCTTCACCGGCGAGGTCAGCCCGCCGATGCTGGCGCGGTTGAATGTCAGGTACGTGATCTGTGGCCATTCCGAGCGACGCCACCTGTTCGCCGAGACCGACGAGATCGTCAACCGCAAAGTCCAGGCCGTGCTGCGCCACGCCATCACCCCGATCCTGTGCGTGGGGGAGACGCTGGAGCAGCGTGAGGCGGGCCAGGCCAAAGACGTGGTCGTCGGCCAACTGCACGGCGCGCTCGAAGGGGTCGGCGCCGAGCAGGTTCGCACGATGGTGATCGCGTACGAACCCGTCTGGGCGATCGGCACCGGGCGTACCGCCACCCCCGATGACGCCAACGAGATGTGCGCCATGGTCCGCTCGACCGTCGCCGACCGCTACGCCGGGTCGACCGGCGAGGGCGTGCGCGTGCAGTACGGCGGCAGCGTCATGCCGGGCAACGTGGTCGCGCTGATGCGCCAGCCGGACATCGACGGCGCTCTGGTGGGAGGGGCAAGCCTGAGCGCGGACGACTTCGCGGTGATCTGCCGTTTCCCCCGCCTGTAGGGAAACGCCGTCCGCTCCGGCGAAATCCGGTTAGCGTGAGCGCTGTCGGGGCACTCCTTCTCTGGTACGGGCTCAGGGACCCCCTTTCCCCGACCAATCAGCCACAACGTCGGCTGAGGAGAAGGGGGTCAGTCGTACTGGCCCGCTGGGGATAGTGAGCGTAGGATCAGTGTGCCGGCGCCTCATCCGGCCAGAAGGCGAGCGAGGGGACTATGGCGAAGCGGAGGAACCAGCTCGACGGGCTGCTCGGACCTCTTGAGAGCGAGGTCATGGAGACCGTCTGGCGGCTGGGTGAGACCACGGTGCGCGATGTTCATGCGGACCTTGCGCAGACCCGTGACCTCGCCTACACCACGATCATGACCACCATGGCGCGGCTGGCGGCCAAGGGCCTGCTCGAGCGGGACACCTCGGGGCTGGCGCACCGGTATCGCCCAACCGTCAGCCGGGACGAGTACGCCCGGTCCACCGTCACCTCGGTGGTGGACTGGCTGGTCGACTCGTTTCCCGAGCCTGCGATCAGCTACTTCGTGAAGGTGGTGAACGACGGCGCCGAACCCGCCGGGTCCATGGGTTCGCTCCGGGAGAAGGTCGACAAGCTGAGGGCACAGGAGGATTAGTTGCCCCAGACGGCGACGCCGGACTCGGGTGGCTTCCTGCTCCAACTGCTGACAGAGTCGTTCGCGTTCCGGGCACTGCTCGGTTCCCTGGCCGCCGCAGGCCTCACCAGCCTGGCTGTGTACGGGCATCTCGTCCACAGCACGCGAGCCCGGCGTCTTTTCGTGCTGGCGCCGGTGCTGGTGGCGGCGGCCGCCGGCATCGTCACGGCGCGCCAGGCGACCGCCGTCTACCTGCCGCAATTGTTCGTCGCGTCGGCTTCCTCCGGAGCCGCCGAACAGGTGCTCGATCTGATCGACGAACTGCGCTGGATCAGCCTGGATCGAGAGCTCAACCTGCTGGTCGCCGCCTGGGCGACGATCGCCGCGATCCTGCTGGCGCGTCGCCTGGTCGGCATCCTGACCGTCCGCAGCGTGCTGAGTCCCGGGATGGCACCGGCCGAGGACCACCGGCGCCTGGTAATGCTCGTCGACAGCCTCGCTCCCAGGATGGGACTGCGGAGCCCTCGTCTGCTGCTCGTCGAACGGTGCCCCGGAGGGGCCTTCGCGTCGGGCACGCTGCGACCGCTGATCGCCGTCGATCCCGAGTTCGTGCGGACACTGGACGACCGCGAGCTGGAAGGTCTCCTGGCACACGAACTCGCGCACCTGCACCGCCGCGACCCGTTGCTGTGCCTGCTCGTCGGGCTGTTCCGCGACCTGACCTTCTTCCTCCCCCCGGCATACCTGGCCGGACGTTGGCTGTGGCGCGAGCAGGAGGAGAGCGCCGACCAGGTCGCCGCGGAGGTCACCGCCCGCCCCGCGTCCCTGGCCTCCAGCATCCTCAAGGTCTGGGACCGGGCGACACTGGCGGGTCCGCCCGTAGCCTGCGCGGCCGTGCCGGCGGACGTCCTGTGGCGCTCCGGGTCCCGCGGCAGCGCCCCAGGAGCGCACGCGCTGAGCAGGGCGGCGCGGATGGTCAGCCGTCGCGTCGAGCGTCTGGTCTCAGGGGACTATCTGGTGACGTCGCTGCGGCGGCGCATCGAGATCGCCATGGCGATCTCGATGCTGGTCGCCGCGAGCGGCACGGCCGTCGCGGTCCCGAACTGGATCGGCGACCAATACGCCAGGATCCTGATCGGATCGCTTCCGGCCCTTCCGGACACGCCGGTCGAGTCCGAGGCGTTCGCGACGTATCGGTACCTGACCCGCGACTCGGCGGCGGCCGGCGAAGTGCAGGCCGCCCGGGCCGGGAACGCGGACGCCTCTGCGGCCTGCCCCTGCGTGGAGAGCCAGACCCAGCTGCGGATGCGCATGCCGGCTACCGCTCCCAAGATCGAACCGGGACTCCGCTGGTCGGGGACAAGCCAGCCCTTCGACCTGCGCGACCCCCGCCTGGATGACGTGCCCTCGGCGCGGTCGCTGTGGACGCTGAACGAACGACAGCCGCGCCTGGGGGTGTTCCTGGTCGACGGGTCCGGCTGACAGGGTTCCTGGGCCGATCCGCCCCGCCGGCTCTGCTACCCTGCGGGTCGCAGACTGGCCGCTTTCGGTCGCGTTCCTGACATGCTTTCGCACACCGAGGTCGTCGTGTTCCTCACCATTAGCGTTGTGGTCGTCCATGTGCTGGTCTCACTCCTGCTGATCCTGTTCATCCTGCTGAAGTCCGGCCGGGGGGGCGGCCTGTCCGACATGTTCGGCGGGGGGGCCATGAGCACGATGAGCGGATCGACCGTGGTCGAGAAGAATCTTGACCGGATGACGGTGATCACCGCCGTGGTGTGGGCGCTCACGACCGTGATCCTGTCGCTCAGGCTCGCCTGACTGACGACCGCCTGTGTGCCATGTGGCTCCCGCGGCTCCTGGCCCTGGCGCTGCTGGTGGGCCTGACCGCTTCCGCCTGCACGCCGCAGAGAGTCGCAGAGCCGTTGCCGGTCACATCACCGGACCCCAGCCCCTCGGCAACCTCAGGTCCCGCACGCGACACCTTCCGCTACGCCATCCAGGAGCCGGCATCGATCCTGCCCGGTGATGTGGCCGACGACGGTGGTCTCGCGGTCGTCGACGCGGTCTTCGACTCTCTGACCACCTGGGATCCGGAGGGCACCCTGATCCCGGCGGCCGCGGCCAGGTGGGAGTCCAACGACGAGGCCACCGTCTGGACCTTCAACCTCCGGCCGGGCGCGACCTGGCATGGCCCCGAGCGCGATCCGGTGACCGCCGCCGACTTCGTCTATGCCTGGAATCGCGCCGTGGCGGACGGCGTCGCGGGCTACCACCTGGAGGACGTCGCCGGGTACGGCGAGGTGCGGGATGGCAGCGCGAGCAGCCTGAGCGGCGTGCGCGCCCTGGACGAGCGCACGCTGGAGGTGCGGCTGTCCGGGCCGTTCGCGGACTTTCCAGCCGTGGTCGCCCACGCGGCCCTGGGCCCGCTGCCCCGAGAGCGCCTCGAAGCCGATCCGGAGGGCTTCGCCCTGGCGCCGATCGGCAACGGGCCCTTCGCCCTGGCCGAGCCCTGGGCCAAAGAGCAGTTCATCCGCGTAAGCCGTTACGAGCGCTGGCGCAACGGTGAACGGGCCGCCCTGGCCGAGGTCCTGTTCCAGATCCGTGATCCCGAGACCGCCTATGTCGCCTTCCAGCAGGGGCGGATGGACTTCACCACGCTGCCCCCCGCTGTCCTGGACCAGGCTCGGGAACGCTACGCGGCCTCCGAAGCGGGCCGGGATTCGCCTGACGCGCCGACCGTGCTCGACGACCGGAGCGCCGAGTTGTACTTCCTCGGTATGGACCTGGAGACGCCGCCATTCGACCGTGTCGAGGTGCGGCGTGCCCTCAGCCTGGCGATCGACCGTGAGGCCATCGCGCGCGCCGTGCGGAGTGGGAACGCGGATCCCGCCCGCGCGGCGGCGCCGGCGGCGGTGCCCGACGCCCGCCTTCGGACGTGCAACGCCTGCCGCTACGACCCGGACATCGCACGCCAGATGCTTGCCGAGGCCGACGTCACCGAACTGGAATTGTGGTTCAACCCGGGCGGCGGTCATGAACAGGTGGCGGAGTTGCTGACCGAGCAACTGGCCGATGTGGGGGTGACCCTGACGGCGCGCAAGACCGAGGACGGCGGCGACGGCGCGTTCGCGGCTTACCTGCAGCGCCTTCGTGAGCGAGGTGCGGGGCTGTTCCGCTTCGGCTGGATCCTGGACTATCCGATCCTGGACGATGCGCTCCGGCCGCTGCTTTCGGGTTCCCTGGCTGGGGCGGACGGGGCGGCGAACTACGGCCGCTACCGCCAGGAGGACGTGGACGAGCTGCTGGACCGGGCGCGGGCGGAACTTGACGTGGAGGAGCGGCACCGGCTGTACCTGGAGGCTGAGAGCCTCGCGCTCAACCGGGACCAGGCCCTGATCCCGGTGGTGACCTTCCGCCACAGTGCGGTGGTCAGCGAGCGCTTCGAGGGCTTCGAGCTGAGCCCGGTCGGGCTGGCGGACCTCTCCCGGGTCCGGCCCCCGCCTAAGCGACGATCTGGTGCTCCTCGGCGAAGAGGCAGGCGCTGGGGTGCCCGTGATTGAAGCGGTCGATCAGATCGGGCTCCTCCTCGGCACAGCGCTCCTGGGCCTTGAAGCAGCGGGTGCGGAAGTTGCAGCCGGAAGGCGGGTTCGCCGGGCTGGGAACGTCCCCCTCCAGCACGATCCGCTCCTTGCGGTCGCGCATCGTGGGATCCGGGATCGGCACCGCGGACAGCAGCGCCTGGGTGTAGGGGTGCGTGGGATGCTCGTAGATCTCGGTGTGCGTGCCGATCTCCACGACCTTGCCCAGGTACATCACCGCGACCCGGTCGGCGATGTGGCGCACCACCGACAGGTCGTGCGCGATGAAGATGTAGGACAGGCCGAGCTCGTCCTGGATCTCCTCGAGCAGGTTGAGCACCTGCGCCTGCACCGACACGTCCAGCGCGGAGACGGGCTCGTCGCAGATGATCACATCGGGGTTGAGGGCCAGCGCGCGGGCGATGCCGATGCGCTGCCGCTGGCCGCCCGAGAACTGGTGGGGGTAGCGGTTGACGTAGTCGGGGTTCAGCCCCACGTGCTCGAGCAGTTCCTGCACCTTCCGGCGCCGCTGGTCCTTGGGCACCACCGTCGAGTGGATGATGAACGGCTCGGCCACGATGTTGCCGACGGTCATGCGCGGGTTGAGTGACGCGTAGGGATCCTGCAGGACGATCTGGATCTCCCGGCGCAGGGCACGAAGGCGCTTGGCGGACATCGCGAAGATGCCCTCGCCCTTGTAGTGGGCGCTTCCAGAGGTCGGCTCCTGGAGCCGCAGCAGCGTCCTGGCGATGGTCGACTTCCCGCACCCTGATTCACCGACCAACCCGAGGGTCTCGCCCTTGCGCAGTTCGAAGCTCACCCCGTCGACGGCCCGGACCGAGCCGATCTGCCG
>WHTC01000454.1 GCA_009379795.1 Nitriliruptorales bacterium
CGTCGAGAAGGGTGACCAGCGAGCGCAGGATGCGGCTCTTCGCCTGACCGCGCTCCCCCAGCATGATCAGGTCGTGCCCGGCGAGCACCGCGGTCTCCAGAGCCGGCAGCACCGTCTCGGAGAAACCGACCAGGCCGTCGACGATCGGCTTGCCGGCGCGCAGGCGAGCGGCAGCGTTGGCGGCGACCTCCTGCTTGACCGTCCGGTCCGGGTAGCCGGAGGCGCGCAGCGCGCCGACGGTCGAGGGTCGGGGTGTCATGGGGGCCTCCGGTCAGCGACAGCGAGGTGCCTGTCTAGCGTGCCCCGTCCGGCCGCGCAGGGGAAAGGGCCGTTGTGGTTCCGCGACTCAGCGGGCCAGAGGCCGCACAATGCAGTGCCGCGCCCCTTATGGGGCGCATGGATCTCGGACCGCTTGGGTTCGTTCGGCCCGGCTTCGGCCGGCTCCGGCCGGGTCCGGCGATGCGCTGATGGGAGGAAGTTGGTGCCAGCTCCCGCCCCCCATGCGGAAGGCAGCCCGGTCGTGCGCTCCGGATGGCTGGCCGCCGCGGTGGAGGACAGCGCGCTCGTGCGCCTGCCGGTGGCGCCTGGCGCATGGGCCGAGTCGCTTCCGCCGGTGCCCGACGGCCATGCGGTGACTGTGTCCTTCTCCTCGCCTGGACTGGCCGACGAGCATGGCGAGGCGCTTGCGCTGCTGGGCTACCGCGTCGCGGACGGCCCCGAGGACCCGCCCGACAGACCGGTGGCCTGGATGCTGGTGTCCTCCCGCCTGGCTCAGAGGCACCCCACCTGGTGGGCCCTGGTGCGCGAACTCTCCGAGGGGGTCTTCCGCCTGGTGATGGGGCCGGCGCTGCGGCGCTACCAGGCGATCCTGCGGGCCCACCTCACGGCGGGATAGTAGGTCCACTGGGTCAGGCGGTGGGGCGGGAGCCATCGCTGGAGGCGCTGGACCCCACCGGCGCCAACCAGCGCTTGACCAGCCGCACCCGGTTGGCGTCCTGCTCTCGGATGAACTCGAAGTCGTCGACCAGTGCCCGCATGAGGAGCAGACCGCGGCCCGATTCGGCCTCGGGATCAACCTCGTAGGACTCGGGAACCTCGAACGCCGGCCCGACATCGACGACCTCCACCTCGCAGCCACCCGGGCCCAGCTCCAGCGACACGACGTACTCCGACGATCCGCTGGCGTGGCGCACGGCATCGGCGCACGCCTCACCGATCGCAGCCTTGATGTCACCGGCAGCTTCGTCCGGCACCCCGGTGCGTTCGAGCACGCAATTCGCAACGTCCCTGGTGACGGGCACATAACTCGCATCACGAGGGAGGGTGAGCTGCACGCGGATGAGCACCCGAGGTTCCTCCAGCGGAATCGAGGGCAGGCTACGCCGGACCCTTCCCTGACCATCCCTCCCCGAACCAGAGCGCGCC
>WHTC01000457.1 GCA_009379795.1 Nitriliruptorales bacterium
CTGCTCCGGCTGATCGAGCCGACCGGCGGGCACGTGCGCTTCGACGGCCAGGACGTGCGCGCCCTGCCACGGCGCAGGCTGCGCGAGCTGCGGCGGCGCATGACGATGATCTTCCAGGACCCGATGGCGTCGCTGAACCCGCGGCGCACCATCGGCCAGAGCATCGCCGAGCCGCTCACCATCCACGGGCTGCACCGCGACCGGCAGGCCGAGCGGGTCGGCGAGTTGCTGGAGTTGGTCGGTCTCAACCCTGACTGGCGCGAGCGCTACCCGCACGAGTTCTCCGGCGGGCAGCGCCAGCGGGTGGGGATCGCGCGGGCGCTGGCTTGCGAGCCCGACTTCATCGTCTGTGACGAGCCGGTGGCGTCGCTGGACGTGTCGATCCAGGCGCAGATCCTCAACCTGATGCGCCGGCTGCAGCGCGAACTTGACCTGACCTACCTGTTCATCGCTCACGACCTGGCCGCGGTGCAGCACATCAGCGACCGCATTGCCGTCATGTACCTCGGGCGGGTGGTGGAGCTTGTCGACCGCCGCCGGCTGGTCGCCCAGCCGTCGCACCCCTACACGCGATCGCTGCTGTCCGCCGTCCCGCTCCCCGACCCCGCCAGGGAGCGGGAGCGCGAGCGCATCGTGCTGACGGGGGACGTGCCGAGCCCGGCGAACCCGCCGTCGGGCTGCAACTTCCGGACCCGCTGCCCGGAGGTGTTCGAACCCTGCCCCCGGGTCGACCCTGACCTGCAGGACGTCGGCGGAGGCCAGCGCGCGGCCTGCCACCTGCACGGGGTGGTCGGTCGGGAGGTCGAGCCGGACCCGGACGCCCAGCCACAGCCCGCCACCTGAGTCAATCCTGTTTCGCACCCCTTTGAGCTGTCCCGTCATCGAGTGCCGAACTGCTGAACGACAGCACATCGTTCGCTCGGCGGGGGATTGCGGCCGACTGGCCGCCTCGCGGGCCACGGCGGGCGGGGATGCCGGAAGGCTTGCGGGGGTGCGGGTGGCTCGCGGGGGTGCCGGAAGTTTCCGGTTCAGGGGTTGTGGATATCTCTCGTGGGTCCTCGTGGTGTGCTATGATTCGAACATCAGTTCGGAGTGGTCGAGTCGGGTCGCGGGAGGTGGGTGTTGGAGGCGGCGGAGGCGTTGCAGCAGGCGGTTGTGGCGGTGGATGCGCTGGCACAGGCCACCGCGGCGGTCGACGCGCTCGCCGCCGTCGACCCGGGCGAGTTGGACCCTGCCGCGTTGAGCGAGTTCGTCGTCGGGCTGCACAAGCTGGGCGACCGGCTATCGGGGGTGACCCATCGTGCGGTGGCGGTGCAGGGCCGCACCGCGGCGTGGCGAGGCCAGGGCGCCAGGTCCCACAAGCAATGGCTCGCCCAGCGGTGCC
>WHTC01000192.1 GCA_009379795.1 Nitriliruptorales bacterium
CGGTGGTCCTGGCGATCATCCTCGTGCGGCAGGGCATCAGCACCGAAGGCGTGGAGCAGGCGTTTCTCGCGGCGATCGCCCTCGCCGTCGCAGCCATCCCCGAGGGGCTGGCCACGGTCACCGCGGTCGGGCTGGCCCTTGGTGTGCGGCGCATGGCGGAGCGGGGCGCGATCGTCCGCCGCCTGCCGGCGGTCGAGACGCTCGGCTCGGCCACGGTCATCGCGACCGACAAGACCGGCACGCTGACGGAGAACCGCATGAGGTGGGAGACGTTCGCGCCGCCGGGGGGAGACTTCGCACCGCTGGAGGCGCTTGACGGGCAACGCCGCGAGGTGGCCGAGCGGGTGGCCGTGCTCTGCAACGACGGGGAACTCGAACCCCCCGTCGGCGACCCCACTGACATCGCGCTGCTGGCGGCATCCGGCCCGGAACGTGTGGACGCCCTCAGGGCCGCCTGGCCGCGCGCGGCTGTGATCCCCTTCGATTCCGAGCGCAAACGCGAGACGACCGTGCACCGGGGGCCGGACGGGATACTGGAACTGCAGATCAAGGGAGCGCCGGAGAACGTGCTGCCCCGCTGCGCCGGAACGCCCCGGTGGCGGGAGGAGATCCTCGCGCGCAACGAGGCAGCGGCCGGCCGGGGGACGCGCGTGCTGGCCCTGGCCCGCCGGGTGCTCGACACGGTCCCGTCAGACCTGGATGAGGCGGCGGTGGACCTGGAGCTCGTCGGGCTCGCCGGCCTGCGTGACCCGGTCCGCCCGGCGGCGGCGGAGTCCGTCGCCGAGGCGCGATCCGCCGGCATCGTCCTGCTCATGGCCACCGGCGACCATCCCGGCACGGCCACGGCGATCGCCGAGGAGGTGGGGCTCGCGCCGGCCCCCGTGCGCGCGAGGACCGGCCGCGAACTGCGGAGCGACGGCTTCGCAGCGGACCCGACACAGAACGCGGTCTATGCGCGGGTCGACCCGGACCAGAAGCTGGAACTGGTCCGCCTGCTCCAGGAGGGCGGCCACGTGGTCGGCATGACCGGCGACGGCGTCAACGACGCCCCGGCGCTGCGGCGAGCGGACATCGGCATCGCCCTGGGCCGGCGCGGCAGCGATGTCGCCCGCGAGGCGGCCGACATGGTGATCACCGATGATGACCTGGCCACGATCGTCGCCGCGGTCCGCGAGGGGCGCGGGATCTACGACAACGTCCGCAAGGTCGTTGACTACCTGGTGACCGGGAACCTCGGCGAGGTCCTCGTGGTCTTCATCGCGCTGCTGTCGCTGCCGGCCCTGGGCATACCGCTGTTCCCGCTGCAGTTGCTGTGGATCAACCTGATCACCGACGGCATGCCCGCGGTGGCACTCGGCGTGGATCCCAACGACCCGAAGCTCATGCGCCGCCCGCCCCGCCCGCGCGACCAGGGCCTGCTCGGCTGGGAGCGGATCCGGCTGCTGCTGGCGCGCGGTTTCCTGATCGCCGCAGCCACCCTGGCCGCGCTCCTGGTCTCCCGTTACGGCTTCGAGGCCTCTTGGGAGGAGGCGCGGGCCGTGATGTTCACCACGCTGGTCGCCGCCGGTCTGCTGTACGCGTTCGCGGTGCGCCGCGGCAGCGGAGGCCCATTCTCCAACCGCTGGCTCCTGCTGGCCGTGCTCGGGGGCTTCCTCGCCCAACTGTTCATCGTGTACTTCCCGCCGGCCCAGGAGCTGTTCGCCACCGTCCCCCTCGATCTCCGCGACTGGGCTCTGGCCCTGGCCGCCGGCGCCGCCCCCTCGATCCTGCTGTGGCTCACCTTCCGTGGCGAGAAGACCCGGCCGGCGCAGGCGCCCGGCTAGCTCTCCCCCTGCGCCCGCCGTGCTGCTGCCCGCGACGGCCGCGGGACTTCGGCGGGCGGGGACGGTGCTCGGACGCCGGCGCCTCGGCGACGGCCGGGACGGCGGCAGCGGAGCCGGACGAAGCGTTGGCGGCAAGCCGCTCGACTTCGACCGACTCGAGCCGCTGCGGCACCCGCAGCTCCCGCTGCAGACTCCTGACCTCGCCCTGCTTGTCCGGGGTCACCAGGGTGACCACCAGACCGTCTGCGCCGGCCCTGCCGGTCCGCCCTGAGCGGTGCACGTAGTCCTTGCCGCTCGCGGGCGGATCGAAGTGGATCACGGCGCCCACGTTGTCGATGTGCAGGCCGCGAGCGGCGACATCGGTCGCGACGAGCGTGACGGCCCGCCCGTTGCTGAAGTCGGCCAGGGCACGCTCACGCTGGCTCTGCGAGCGGTTGCCGTGAATCGCCACCGCCGAGACGCCCCCGCGCCGCAGCTGCCCGGTCACCCGGTCCGCGGCGTGCTTGGTGCGCGTGAACACGATCGCGGATGCCACCGCGCGCACGACATCACTGGTGATGCCCACCCGGGCGCTGCGCTCCGCGCGCCAGAAGAAGTGCTGCACATCGCCCTGCTCGGTCGCACGCTCCTCGATCTCGTAGCGCACGGGATCCCGCTGGTACTTGCGGGTCAGTACGTCGACGTCGCGGTCGAGGGTCGCCGAGAACAGCAGCGTCTGCCGGTCGGGCGCGGTCTGGTCGAGCAGTCGCTGGACCTCCGGCAGGAAGCCCATGTCGGCCATGCGGTCGGCCTCGTCGACAACGACGAAGTCAACGGCCCGCAAGTCGATCTCGCGCTGGCGCACCAGATCGGCGAGGCGGCCGGGGCAGGCCACGGCGATGTCGACCCCGCTGCGCAGCCGGCGCCGGTCGCGGTTGAGCGTCGTGCCCCCGTAGAACGCGGCGACCGTACGACCGGCGGTCTCGGCCAGGGGGCGGAGCACATCGGTGATCTGCCCGGCAAGCTCGCGTGTGGGCACCAGGACGAGGGCGCGAGGGCGCCGCAGCTCGCCCTTGCCCGCGCGAATGGCGAGTGGGATGGCGAAGGCCAGCGTCTTGCCGGACCCGGTGGGGGCACGCCCGCACAGGTCACGGCCGGCGAGGGCCTTGGCGATGGTGGATTCCTGGATGGGAAAGGGGCTGGTCACGCCGCGTCGGGCGAGGGACTCGACGAGATTTCGTGGCACGCCGAGTTCGGTGAATGTGTGCAACAGGCTGCTCCTGCCCAGGCCGTCCGGCCCGGGCGCTGGTAGGACGAACACGCCTGAGGGTCAGAAGACGACCAAAACCCACATGGAGTCCGGCGACTGGAAGAGTGGCGCCGAGCAATGAAGCGGCGCAATGTCGCGCGTGTTCATGGGCAAGAAGATCCCGCCCGTAACCGGAGTATAGCGGCTTCCCGCGGGCGGCGGCAACGAGGGCACGACTTCGACTTCCGCGACCTCGGTGCTGGCGGAAGCGTTGCCGAGTGCGGCTGTTCCGACTTTCTTCTTGAATCCATCCAAAATTCTCCGGAAGTTGCGTACTCGCACCCGACTGAAACCCGTCGCATGAGCAAACCTGCCTCAAGTGCAAACCTCTAGTCGTTCGATTCGCTGGTGCCGCATACCTGGTCTGGCTCGGCATCCATACGCTCTGGCGGTCGCGGTCAGGACACAAATAGCCGACGACCCCGCCGAACCGGCCACAGCCACGGCGACGCCACCAGCCGGTCCGGAGATCCGGACACCGGCTCGCGTATCGGTGTGGCTCGGCAAGAACATGCGCCTGGCGTTTCGCCAGGGTCTCGTCAGCAACCTGCTCAACCCGAAGGTGGGGCTCTTCTACACGGTGATGCTCCCGCAGTTCGTCGCCTCAACGTTCGCGTGCGCCGCGAGGGCGTCCTCCAGTTCGTTCACACACTGAACGGGACAGGAGTAACCGCAAGGACCCTGCTCGCGATCATCGAGAACTTCCAGGACGAGAGCGGCGAGGTCGCTATGCCCGGCGTTCTTGCACGAGTACGGTTCCCCCGCGAAGATCGCCCAGCACGTCTGAGGCCAAGAGAGCCCGCATTGTCGAATCGACTCGTTCTTCCACTATTCGTTATGTAAAGGCGTGGAGGAGAACCGGTAGCCTCGATGTTTCGCCTGACGCGCGCGGAGGCGGTCGGGGTTTGCGTAGGAAAGCCCTCCTGAGCTGGGAGGATGCGTGCTGTCAAGGTATGCAGATCCCAACAGGAGGGCTCACCCGTATGGTGCACGGTAGCAGCAGCCGGCCGCGTTTTGATGTCACCGCGACCGGCAAGGGCATGACCGGCCGGACGCGAACCAACACCGGGCTGCTGGCTGAGACGGCCGACGCGTTGGGGCTGACTGCGGCGTTGGGCGAGGCGGTCAATGGGTGCCGGTCGTGGGTCGAGCACCCGCCGGGCAAGGTGGTGCGCGACGGGACGACCGCGCCGCGGTCGCACCGGTGGCTGCCGCATCGACCTGTCGGGCTACCCGCCGGGCTCCTGGCTGCTGTGCGCCGCGAGCCGCTGCACCCCGGCGCGCAGCAGACCCTCGACGACATCGACGGGCCCGGTTCACCTGCTTTCTCACCGACCAGACCGAGACCGACCTGGCGATCCTCGACGCCCACCACCGCGCCCACGACCGCGTGGAGGAAGGACTCAGGGTGGGCTGCGCAACCTGCCGTGCGACACGTTCGAACGCAACACCGTGTGGCTGTAGCTGGTCCTCGCCGCCCAAGACGCCATGATCCTCGCCCAGGCGCTGACCCTGGACAGACAGCTGCGCGCCGCCGAGCCCGCGTCGCTGCGCTACCTTGACAACCAACACCGAGCGCCGCGAGCCGTCACCGCCTGCCCGAGACCCGCGCCCCACCCCTGGCTATGCACCCCGCCGTCCGCCGTCACAAGGCACCCGAGCCAACGCCGGCCCCGACTCATCCGAAACGCTCCCCAACCCCACCCCCAGCAACAACTGATGAAACATCGGGGCTGGTGCTTGGCCCCCTGGGAGGGCCTATACTGGCGTTTCGGGCAGCGTCTCTCCTGGCAAGGAAATCGATCTCACCGAGAAGGCATTTTTTCAGATGGCGCAGAATGTCACGACGGCCGCCGAGCTGCGAAAGACCTGGGAAGACTACTGGGCTGGCAAGGGTCATACCCTCGTCGCGTCATCGTCGCTTATACCCACACACCCGTCGGCACCAATGTTCACCAATTCCGGCATGATGCAATTCGTGCCGTACTTCCTTGGCGAGGAGAAGACGCCCTACTCGCCCCCCCGCGCGGCCAGCATTCAAAAATGCGTGCGCGCGGGCGGCAAGCACAACGATCTGGATGCCATCGGTCGGTCCCTGCGGCATCTGAGTTATTTCGAGATGCTGGGCAATTTCAGCTTCGGCGACTATTTCAAGCGAGAGGGCATCGTCTGGGCGTGGGAGTTCGTCACCGAGGTCCTTGGCATCGACGGCAGCCGCATCTGGGCCACGGTGCACACGTCCGACGACGAGGCGGAGGAGATCTGGCACAAGGAGGTCGGCCTGCCGCGGGAGCGCATCCAGCGCCTCGACAAGGACAACTTCTGGGAGATGGGTGAGAGTGGACCGTGCGGTCCGTCCAGCGAACTGTTCTATGACTTCGGGCCGGAGCACGGCCCGGACGGCGGCCCGAGCAATCCCGCCGCGGAGAACCGGTTCATCGAGTTCTGGAACCTGGTCTTCATGCAGTACTTCCGGGACGCCTCGGGCAACCTGACGCCCCTGCCCAACAAGCACGTCGACACCGGCGCCGGGCTCGAGCGCATCGTCGGGCTTCTCCAGGGCAGCCCGTCCCTGTTCACGTGCGACACTCTTGCCCGCCTGGTGGCTGAGGTCGAGACGATCACGGGTCGGCGGCTGGGCGCCAGCGAGCAAGACGACGTGGCGCTTCGGCTCATCGCCGACCACTCGCGTGCCATGACCTTCCTCATCGCCGACGGCGTCGTGCCGAGCAACGAGGACCGGGGCTACGTCCTCCGTCGCATCATCCGGCGGGCGATCCGGTTCGCCTACCTCCTCGGAGTTCAGACCCACATCGCCCCACGGATGGCCGACCGCGTCATCGAGGTCATGTGCGACCGGTACCCCGAGGTGCGTGAGCACCGCGATCTCATCGTCCGCATGCTGGACCGCGAGGAAGGCCAGTTCCGCAGGACGCTGGAGACTGGCCTGTCGATCCTCGAAGCGGAACTCGCCGATCTCCCGCAGGGCGGCACGCTGTCGGGCGAGACGGCGTTCACCTTGCATGACACGTACGGGTTCCCGCTCGAGGTCACCTTTGAGATCGTGGGCGACCGCGGCTTCGACGTCGATACGGCC
>WHTC01000482.1 GCA_009379795.1 Nitriliruptorales bacterium
AGGAATCGTGCCGTCCGCCTCCAACGGCCCGACGTGGAAGAACACGTCAGTCATCGCCATCCGCGTCAAGAGCTCCGCCAGCGCGTCGTACTCGGCCTCGGTGTGCGGTTCACCCACCCACTGGTGACGCACCCACACGCCATTCGGCCCCGTGGTTTGCGTCTGAGTTCGCGATAGAGGTCCGCCGATTCCTAACCCAACTCTGGGAGGCTCTCGAGCCTGACCCAGGGAGGGTTCGATGAGCATGAGCGATGGCCGACGGCGGCGGCAGTTGACCTCGGAGGAGAAGTGGGAGGTCTTCTTGGAGGTGACCTGTCAGCAGTTGACCCAGCGCGACGCCGCGCGCAAGTGGGGCGTGGACGTGTCGGTGATCATCAAGCTGCGCAAGCTGGCCAAGGACGCCGCGCTGGCCGCGTTCGCCTCGTCCAAGCCGGGTCGACTCGCTTCACCGCAGGAGGCGGAGATCGAGGCGTTGCGGACAGAGAACGCCCGGCTGTCCGAGGCGCTCAAAGAGCTGGCTGTGGAACTCACCGTGGTGCGGGGAAAAGCTCGCTTGGCCTGAACGGTGGAGCGGTCCCTGCCCGGCTGGACGGCGACGTCAAAGAGGGCCTGCTCAAGCTCGTCGACGACGCCGTGGCGGCCGGGTGGGCGCACACCCGCGCCTGCCGGCTGCTGGGTGTCGCCGACGTGCGGGTGCACCGCTGGCGCGCCCGGCTGCGCGAGGTCGGCACCCTGGTCGACCTCGCCTCGGGCGGCAACCCGGTGCACCGGCTGCTGGCGTGGGAGGAGCAAGCCATCCTGGCGCTGATCGAACAGTGGGGGCCGACCGACCGGTCGCACCGCAAGCTGGCGCATCGCGGCAGCTACACCGGCACGGTCTTCGCCTCGCCGTCCTCGGTGCTGCGCGTGACCGAGAAACACCAGGTCAGCCTGCCCGGGGAGCCGCCGCGGCCGCCCCGGCCCGCACGGGCGTTGCCTGAGGTCCCCTGGGAGCGCAACCGCATCTGGATCTGGGACGCCAGCCACTTTGAACGCTGCAAGCGGATCGCCTACGCCATCATCGACGTGGTCACCCGCTACTGGATCGGCTACCTGCTGTGCAGCGAGATGACCTCCACCCAGGTGCAGGTGCTGTTCCACGCCGCGCTGGAGGACCAGCACCTGCTCGACGGGGTCACCGGCGAGCTGCTCGGCTCCGACGGGCGGCCGCTGAAC
>WHTC01000131.1 GCA_009379795.1 Nitriliruptorales bacterium
CCTCGACCGGTCGGTGAGCTCACCGACCGGCTCGGCCTGACCCAACCGGGCACGTCCAAGCACCTGCGGGTGCTGCGCGAGGCCGGTCTGGTCAAGGTCCGCCGGGATGCTCAGCGCCGGTGGTACGAGCTGCGCCCCGAACCACTGGAGGAGGTGGACGCCTGGCTGGCGCCGTACCGGCGGCTCTGGGCCGACCGTCTCGACGCCCTCGAACGGCACCTCGACACGATGCCGGACGTGCTCGACACGCCTGGTGATCCCGAACACCAAGGATGAGCCGTGAACGCAACCCTGCGCACCGTAGACGGCCGACCTGTGCTGCGCTTCGAGCGGCGCCTGGCGCATCCACCGGAGAAGGTCTGGCGTGCCATCACCGAGCCCGCCCACCTCAGCCAGTGGTACCCATTCCGGGCAGTGGAGATGGATCTGCGGGTCGGCGGCACGATCCGCTTCGACGACGGCGAGGGCACGATCCATGAAGGGGTCGTCACCGCGCTCGATCCGCCTCGGGTCTTCGCCTTCACTGAGGATGCGGGCGAGGTGCTGGATCGTGAGGGCGAGAACCTGCTCCACTTCGAGCTGCGACCCGATGGCGAGGGTTGCCTGGTGATCTTCACCCACACCTTTGACGACCGGCCGCACGCGGCCGCCAACGCCGCCGGCTGGCGGGGATGCCTCGACGCCCTGGAAATGGTGTTGGACGGCCGGCCCGTCGAGGTAGCGAACAACTGGGTTGAGCTGCACGAGGCCTACATCGAGGCGTTCGGTCTCAACGTCGGGTCCGCCGAGGTCACCCCGGACGGCTGGCGGTCCGCGGACCGTGCCGCCGGCCGGGTCCGCTGGGAGCTGTCCAGCAGTCCCGCAGGCGCTCGCATCATCCTGACGCAGACGGGCCCCAGCGCGCTGGCCGAGCAACGGTCCGCCGCCCAGGCGGCCTGGCAGACCCACATCGACGGCCTCGCCAAGCAGCTGCAAGGCGCGAGCCGCTGACGCTCGACAGCTTCGCCGCCAGCCGCGCGACCGGAGGTGGTGGACTCTCCCTTCATGCTGACGGGCAAGTCGACGGCCAACCGCCGGGCGGTTGCCTCGGGTTGGCGGTGTCAGCGCGGTTGGGCGGCCTGGATGATGCCGGCGAGGACCTGGCCGATCCGGTCGGCGGCCTGGTCCCGATCGGGTTCACCGGCATCGAGCCACGCCGTGATCGCTTCGATGGCCACCGTTGGGGCGAGTTGCGCGGCCCACCTCGCCCACGATCGATCGGGAATCACGTCAGCGAGATGGCGGTACGCGATGTCCACCATGCCGGCACTGAATCGCGCCATCTCGTCGCTGAACTCCGGCTCCCTGGCGGCGTGGTGGAAGAGCAGGCGAAACCCGGCCGGGTCATCGGCGGCCGCCTGGAGCAACCCGTCCACGCTGGTTGTGGTGAACTCCGGCGCGCCGGTCGCGGCGGCGAGTCGCTCCCGGGCCCGGTCGAGCACCGCGCGGTACAGGTCGGTCTTGGAATCGAAGTGCCGGTAGAGGATCACCCGGCTGATGCCGGCTTCGCCGGCGACGTCGTCGAGGCTGGTAGCGGCGAACCCGGCGCGTGCGAAGGCCAGGGTGGCGGCGGCGAGGATCTGCTCGCGGCGCTCGGCGCGGGGTAGCCGTCGCCCGGCCGCCGGGGTCGGTTGGTCCGCGCCTTGGCTGTTGGCCGACATGGTTCCCACACCCCCGGCGATGGATTGTTTCCTGGAGAGTGTACAACAGATCTTGTTTACGCTAGGATCTACAACATGTCGAAGACCAGTGTCAGCCACCCGATCTTTGCGCGCGTGTACGCGCGACTGAGCCCCATGATGGATCGCGGCGGGGTCGCCGAGCATCGTCAGCGGTTGCTCGCCGGGCTCACCGGGCGCGTCATCGAGGTGGGGGCCGGCAACGGCCTGAACTTCGCGCACTACCCGCCGGAGGTCACCAGCGTGCTCGCGGTCGAACCCGAGCCCCACCTGCGGCAGATCGCGCAGGGTGAGGCAGAGCGCGCGTCCGTACCGGTCGAGGTCGTCGACGGTGTCGCCGAGCGGTTGCCGGTCGGCGACGCGACCTTCGACGCCGCCGTCGCCTCGCTCATGTTGTGCTCGGTCCCCGATCAGCAGGTTGCTCTGGGGGAGTTGCACCGCGTCATCAGACCCGGCGGGGAGTTGCGGTTCCTCGAGCATGTCCGCGCCGAGACGCCCGCACTCGAACGCGTCCAACGCCTGCTCGACGCCACCATCTGGCCGATTCTCGGCGGCGGCTGTCACGCCGGCCGTGACACCGCCGCGGCGATCCAAGCCGCCGGGTTCGCGATCAGCAGGCTCGACCGGTTCATCTTCCCGGAGGGCCGGGTCCCCTTCCCGACCTCGCCGCACATCCTCGGGGTGGCGTCCCGACCTGCTGAAGGAGGCGACGCATGAGTGATGACGCCGGCCGGATCGTGGCGTCCGGCTTGACCAAGGCGTTCGGCGCGGTCAAGGCGGTCGACGACCTGAGTTTCACCGTCGAACCGGGCTCCATCACCGGGTTCCTCGGACCCAACGGCGCCGGTAAGACCACGACGCTGCGGATGCTGCTCGGCTTGGTCACCCCGGACGCGGGCAGCGCCACCATTGGTGGCCACAGCTACGCCGGGCTGCCGGCGCCGAGCGACGAAGTCGGAGCGGTGCTGGAGGCGTCCAGCTTCCACCCGGCGCGCAGCGGCCGGAACCACCTGCGCATCTACTGCACGGTCAACGGCTACCCGCGCCGGCGCGCCGACGAGGTGCTGGACCTGGTCGGGCTGGCCGGGGCGGGCCGGCGCCCGGTCCGCGGCTACTCGCTGGGCATGCAGCAGCGGCTCGCGCTGGCCGGTGCGCTGCTCGGCGATCCCGCCGTGCTGGTGCTCGACGAGCCGGCCAACGGCCTGGACCCCGAGGGCATCGCCTGGCTGCGCCGGCTGCTGCGCGAACTCGCCGGGCAGGGCCGGACCGTGCTGGTCTCCAGCCATCTGCTCTCCGAAGTGCAGCAACTCGTCGACCATGTCGTGATCGTCAACAAGGGCCGGCTCGTGCGCCAGGGGACGCTCGCCGAACTGGCCGACCGGCAGGACACGGTGCGGGTACGCACGCCGCATGCCGACCACCTGCTCACCGCGCTGGCACCCGCGGGCGCGAACGGGGCGCGGATCGAGCGGACCGGGCGGGACACGCTGCGAATCACCGGCATGAGGGCCGACCGGGTGGGCGACCTCGCCTTCACCGCGGGGGTGAGGCTGCACGGGCTCGTCCCCGAAAGCGGCGGCCTCGAAGACGTCTTCTTCGCGCTCACCGCCGAGGCCGGCCAGGAACCGGCCCCGGCTCACCGGGAAGGGCACTGACATGCGGCGTCTGGTCGCGGGTGAGTTCCGCAAGCTGTTCAGCACCCGGCTGTGGTTGTGGCTGCTGCTCGGCTCGATGGCGCTGACCGCGCTGTACGCCAGCCTCAACATCGCGTTCGCCGACGACCCGGGCAACATCGCGCCCCCGCTGTCCACCCCTGCAGGACAGCGCCTGCACTTCGCCATCAGCGCCGCGGGAGCGACCACGCTGGTGGCCGTGCTCGCCGCCATCGGGCTCACCGGCGAGTTCCGGCACCGGACCGCGACACCGACCTTCCTCGCCACGCCACGCCGCGGCCGGGTGGTCCTGGCCAAACTGGTGACCTACGGGCTGGTCGGCGCCGGCTACGCGGTTGCCTGCCTCGCCGTCACCATCGCGATCGGGTTGCCCTGGCTGGCTCACAAGGGCATCGACGTGTCGCTCATCAGGAACGGGATGCCCGCCACCTTCGTCGCCATCATCGCCGCGGTGGCCATCTTCGCCCTGGTCGGCGTGGGCCTGGGGGCGCTGCTGCGTGACCAGGTGGCGACCGTCGTCGGACTGCTGGTCTACCGGTTCGTGGCCGAGCCCATCGTCACCAGCATCCCGGCCCTGGAGAGCTGGACGCTGTACCTGCCCGGCCCGGCCTCCAGCGCGCTCAGCGGGATCACCCTCAGCAGCCGGGAGTTCCTCGAGCCGTGGCTGGGCGGCGTGGTGCTCGCCGGCTACGGCGTCGTCCTCGCCGTGGCCGGAACCTTCCTCGCCGTCCGCCGTGACGTGACGTGACGGGCCAAACGACCCGAGGCTCACGCTGGTCAGCGGGGAAACGTCGGGGACCCCTCTCCACACTCGGGGTGGCTGAGTTCTAGGCTGCGCGTATGCGCCTGACCGCCGAGCCGATGGGGGCAGCCGAGGTCGTCGCCGTCGCGCGAAGGGGTGAGCCGGTTGAGGTGGACGCCTCGGTCGGCCGCAGCATGGCCCCGGCGCGCGCCGTTGTCGAGGCGGCGATCGCCTCGGAGCGGGTGGTCTATGGCCTGACGACCGGCTTCGGCGCGCTCGCCGACACGCGCGTCGCGCCCGAGGAGGCCACCGAACTCCAGTACGCGCTGATCCGCAGCCACGCCGCCGGGCTCGGTGATCCGGTCGACGACGAGATCGTGCGCGCGATGGTCCTGCTGCGCGCCCGCACCCTGGCCGCCGGGTGCAGCGGCGCCCGGCCAGAGGTCGTGGACGCGCTCGCCGCCCTGCTCGACTCAGGGGTGGGGGTGGCCGTGCCGGAGCACGGCTCGCTCGGCGCCAGCGGCGACCTCGCCCCCATGGCCCATGTGGCGCTCGCGCTGACCGGGGAGGGCTGGGTGCTCGGCGACCGTGGGCAACCCGAGCCCGCCGCGCCACACCTCGCCGCCGCAGGCCTCAAGCCGCTGGACTTGCAGGTCAAGGACGGGCTGGCCCTGCTCAACGCCACCGAGGGCATGCTCGCCCTCCTGGTGCTCGCCGTCGAGGACCTGACCATGCTCGCCGACACCGCGGACGTGGTCTGCGCGCTGTCGGTCGAGGCCTTGCTGGCCACCGACCGGCCCTTCGCCGAGCGCCTCCAGCGCCTGCGGCCGCACCCGGGCCAGGCCCGCTCCGCTGCCAACCTGCGCCGGCTGCTCGACGGCAGCGCGATCCTGGCCAGCCACCGCGACAGCCTGCACGCGGTCCAGGACGCCTACTCGCTGCGCTGCGCACCGCAGGTCCACGGCGCGGTGCGCGACACGCTCGACTGGGCGGCCACCGTGCGGGACCGGGAACTGGCCGCCTGCGTCGACAACCCCGTCGTGCTGCCCGAGGACGGAGCGGTGGAGAGCACGGGCAACTTCCACGGCGAGCCGCTCGGCTTCGCCCTGGACCTGCTGGCGATGGGAGCGGCGGAGCTCGGCGCGATCAGCGAGCGCCGCACGGACCGCATGCTGGACCCGGCCCGCTCCCACGGACTGCCGCCGTTCCTGGCCCCGCGCGCCGGCACCAACTCCGGCTACATGCTCGCCCAGTACACGGCCGTGTCGCTGGTCGCCGAGAACCGCCGCCTGGCCGTGCCCGCCACCACCGACTCGCTGCCCACCTCCGGCATGCAGGAGGACCACGTGTCGCTGGGCTGGTCGGCCGGGCTCAAGCTGCGGCGAGCCATCCGCAACCTCACGGGCATCCTGGCCGTCGAAGCGCTGGTGGCCGCCCAGGGCATGGAGTTGCGAACCTCGGCCGCCGAGCAGCAGCACGACCGCGGGCAGGATCTACGGCCCGCGCCGTGCACCGCCCGTGTCCTCGCGCGCATCCGCGGGGAGATCCCCTCCATGCCGGTGGACCGTTTCGTCGCCCCCGACCTGGAGGCCGCCCGACGGTTGGTCGCGTCCGGGGCACTGGTCCAGGCGGCACGCCTTCGGCCCGCGAATACCTCGGAGGTGCCGGCATGACCCTTGAGTGCCGCGGCTGGCTGCAGGAGGCTGCCCTGCGCTGCCTGCGCAACAACCTCGACCCCGAGGTGGCCGAGCGCCCGGAGGACCTGGTGGTATACGGCGGCAGCGGCAAGGCCGCCCGCGACCACGCGAGCCTGGCCGCGATCGAGGCCACGCTGCGCACCCTCGGCGATGACGAGACGCTGCTGGTGCAGTCCGGCAAGCCGGTCGCGGTGTTCCGCACCTTCCCGCACGCCCCGCGCGTCCTGATCGCCAACTCGCTGCTCGTCCCCGACTGGGCGTCCTGGGAGGACTACTGGGACCTCGAGGCGGCCGGCCTGACGATGTACGGGCAGATGACCGCAGGGTCGTGGATCTACATCGGCACCCAGGGAATCCTCCAGGGCACTTACCAGACCTTCGCGGCCCTGGCCGACCTGCGCTTCGGCGGCAGCCTGGCCGGTCGGACGGTCCTGACCGCCGGCCTCGGCGGCATGGGCGGGGCCCAGCCCCTGGCGGTGACGATGAACGGCGGGGCGGTGCTGTGCGTCGAGGTCGACCCGGCCCGCGCCCGCCGCCGCGTCGAGACCGGCTACCTCGACGTGGTGGCCGGGTCGCTGGAGGATGCGGTCCTCCGTGTCCGTGAGGCCGCGGCCCGGCGCGCGCCCCACTCCGTCGCGGTGGTCGGCAACGCCGCGGACGTCCTGCCCGCCTTGCTCGCTCGCGGCGAGCGCTTCGACACCGTCACCGATCAGACCTCCGCCCACGACCCGCTGCACGGCTACGTACCCGCCGGGCTGTCGCTGGATGAGGCCGCCGAACTGCGGCTCACCAAGCCCGAGGAGTACGTACGCCGCGCCCGGGCGAGCATGGCGTTGCACTGCGAGGCCATGGTCGGCTTCCAGCGCGCGGGGGCGGAGGTGTTCGACTATGGCAACAACCTGCGCGGCGAGGCCAAGACCGGTGGGTTCGGCGATGCGTTCGCCTACCCGGGGTTCGTCCCCGCCTACCTCCGGCCGCTGTTCTGCGAGGGCAGGGGACCGTTCCGCTGGGTGGCGCTGTCCGGTGACGCGGCCGACATCGCCGCCACCGACGCCGCGGTCGCCGAGGCGTTTCCCGACGACGACGCGCTGCAGCGCTGGCTGCGCCTGGCGGGGGAGCGGGTCGCGTTCCAGGGGTTGCCCGCGCGCATCTGCTGGCTGGGGTACGGCGAGCGGGCGGAGGCCGGGGCCCGGTTCAACGACCTGGTCGCCTCCGGCGCGGTGCGGTCGCCGATCGTCATCGGCCGCGACCACCTCGACGCCGGGTCGGTGGCCTCGCCCTACCGGGAGACCGAGGCGATGGCCGACGGCAGCGACGCCATCGCCGATTGGCCGATCCTCAACGCCCTGCTCAACGTCGCCTCCGGTGCCGCCTGGGTGGCCGTGCATCACGGTGGTGGGGTCGGCATGGGCAAGTCCATCCACGCCGGCGCGCAGGTCGTCGCCGACGGCACGGCCGACGCCGCTGACCGGCTCGACCGGGTGCTCACCAACGACCCGGGGACCGGGGTGATGCGCCACGCCGACGCCGGTTACGAGCGGGCCCGGCAGGTCGCGCGCGAACGCGGCATCCGACTGCCCATGGTTGAGGAGCCCTGAGCGGTGCTCGTCGACGGCATCGGACTGCTGGCCACCGGCGATCCCCAGCGGGGGGCCGGGCCGCTCGGCACGATCCCCGACGCCACCGTGGTCATCGACGGCGGGCGAGTCGCCTGGGTTGGGCCTTCCCGGAGCCTGCCCGAGGCTGCGGGGGAGGACCGTCTGGACGTCGGCGGGCGCTGCGTGCTGCCCGGGTTCGTCGACGCACACACCCATCTGCTGTTCGGCGGCGAGCGCGCCGAGGAGTTCGCCGCCCGGTTGGCCGGCCATCCCTACACCGCGGGCGGTATCCGCGACACGGTCGCGGCCACCCGGGCCGCCACCGACGACGAGTTGCGGCGGTCGGCGGGCCGCCTGGCCACCGAGGCGTTGCGCGGCGGTACCACGACCCTGGAGGTCAAGTCGGGATACGGGCTGACGGTGGACGACGAGCGGCGGTTGCTCGAGGTGGCCGCGGGACTCGAGACTCCCGGGCTGCCGCGGGTTCACCGGACGTTCCTTGGCGCGCACGTGGTCCCCCCGGAGTACGCGGGGCGGGCGGACGACTACGTCACCCTCGTGTGCGACGCCATGCTGGACGCCTGCGCCCCGCTCGCCGCCTGGTGCGATGTGTTCTGCGAGCAGGGCGCCTTCGACACTGAACAGTCCAGGGCGGTGCTGTACGCAGGCAAGGAGCACGGGCTCGGGCTGCGAATCCACGCCAACCAGCTGGGGCGGGGGCCCGGCGCCCGGCTGGCCGCCGAGCTCGGCGCGACCTCGGCCGACCACCTCACCCACCTGACCGACGACGACATCGCCGCGCTCGCGGGCGCCGGCGTCGTCGCCACCCTGCTGCCCGCGGCCGAGTTCTGCACGGGCTCACCGCCCGCGCCGGCGCGGCGCCTGCTGGATGCCGGGGCGACGGTGGCGCTGGCCAGCGACTGCAACCCGGGCACCAGCTACACCACCAGCATGGCGCTGGTCGTGGCCCTGGCCTGCCGCACGCTCGGGATGACCCCGGATGAGGCGGTCCATGCCGCCACGGCCGGAGGAGCGGCCGCGCTCGGCCTTGACGACGTGGGGCGGGTGGTCCCCGGCCACCACGCGGATCTGCTGGTCCTCAACGCACCTTCGCCGGTGCACTTGGCCTACCGGCCTGGCGTGCCGCTCACCTGGGCGGTGCTGCGCGCCGGCGCCGAGGCCTGGAGAGCGCCATGAACGAGCGCGACGAGGACACCGGAGAACTGTCGCTGACTGAGGACCCGGACTGGATCCGGGCCTCGACCTGGCTGGCGGGCGAGACCGACCAGCCGCCCCCCGACGCCCCGCTGCTCGCCCTGTTCGGCGTGCCCCTGTCTCAGGCGTCGATCTCGCCTTCCCAGGCGCACCTGACCCCGGCCGCGGTGCGCTCGGCCCTGCGGCGGTTCTCGACCTTCGCAGCGCTGCCCGGAGGCGAGACCGTCGCGCTGGAGTCCGTGCGCCTGCTCGACCTGGGGGACCTCGACCTGCAGGACCTGCCGAACCGGATCGCCCAGGAGGTCGTCGCCGAGGCGGTCGGCGAGCTGGCGGTTGTGGAAGGCATCCCGATGACCCCGGATCTGGTGATCCTGCTCGGCGGGGACAACGCGCTGACCCGGCCGGCGCTGCGGGCGCTGGCCGGCGACCTCAGCCGGGCCGGCCTGCTCACCCTCGACGCCCACCACGACGTGCGCGGCTTCCACGCCGGCCCCACCAACGGCACTCCCGTGCGGGGACTGATCGAGGACGGCCTGCCGGGCCGCAACGTCGTGCAGATCGGCCTGGGCGCGTTCAGCAACTCGGCCGCCCACCGCGGTTGGGCCGAGCGC
>WHTC01000101.1 GCA_009379795.1 Nitriliruptorales bacterium
TGCCCACCAGCGCTCGCACCATGACCATGACGCGAGCCGCGCCGCTCGCTTCCACCCGCCGGCCGGCGATGCGTGCGCTGAGCGCCGACACCGCGAAGAGGTCGAGGAGGTCAGTCCGAGCCTCGCCTCGCTGAAACCTAGCGACGTGCGGCTATTCACCGACATCGCCCCCATCAGGAACACGGGCATGGCGCCGGCGCTCATCACGACGACCGCTGGGAGCGATGAGCGGAGGAAGGCGATCCGACAGGTCCGCCTCTCCCGTCGGCACGGCAGCCGCGCGGGCGTGGTGACGCGCGCTCACGAGCGGCTGGAGACGTGCCAGCGCAGCAGTCGGCGGCGCACGAGCTGCATCAGCCCCATGGCTCCGGTCCCCAGCAGCATGAGCACGACCATGCCGACCAGCACCACGTCGGTCCGGAAGGTTTCGCGGGCCAGGAACATCATCCGGCCAACGCCCTCGAACGCGCCGCCCAGCTCGGCCGCCACGATGAGGGAGACGGCGTTGCCCAGCGCCAATGTCAATCCGGTGAAGATCGCCGGCATCGTCGCCGGCAGCGCCACCTTGAAGAACACCGCGCGCGGCCCCGCGCCGAGGCTCTCGGCGGCATGGATGACGCCGCGGGGAACGCTGCGGACCCCATCCGCGGTGTTGATCAGGATCGGCCAGACGGCTCCGAAGAACACCACGAAGACCTTCGAGCCCTCGCCGATGCCGAACCAGATCAGCGCCAGCGGCAGCCACGCCACCGGGGGGATCTGGCGGATGAGGTCGACGACCGGCTCCATGACGTCCGCGCACCACCGCCACGTGCCGATGGCCAGGCCGGCAGGTAGACCGATGAGCACCGCGAGCCCGAAGCCGGCGAGTGCCCGAAACAGGCTAGCCGCGATGTGCACCTGGAGCTCGCCCTCAGCCAGCAGCTCCGTGGCGGCCGGTGGGATGGACGTCAAGGGCGGGAGTGCACGCGGGTTGATCCACTCGTTGACGGAGGCTAACTGCCACAGCACGAGCAGCCCCACGACCGTCGCGATCGAGACGGGGTGGAGCATCTCGCCCCAGCGCCCCCGGAAGGTCGCAACGATCACCCACCGCCGGCTGGTGGGTGGGCTGAGAAGGTCGCGGGGCCCGGTCTGCGCCGCCATGGCTACTCCCCCTGCCAGCGCAGCACGTACCGGCGCAGCTTGACGATGCCAGTGATGAAGACGTAGCCGAGGAGGGCGATCAGCACCATGCCGAGCACGATCTCGTCGGTGCGGAAGAAGCGGCGGCCGTTGCCGATCATCCAGCCCAGCCCGGACGTGGCGGCGACGAGCTCGGCGGCGACGAGGAACGAGAACGCCAGCCCCATGCCGATGGACAACCCGGTGAGGATGGATGGCATGGCCGCCGGCAGCAGGACCGCTCGGAACACCCGCAAGGGGCCGGCACCCAGCGTGCGGGCGCAGCTGACCACTCGAGGGTTAACGCGCTGGATGCCGTCCACGGTGTTCGTGAAGGCGGGGTAGAACGTCCCGTAGAAGATCACGAAGATCTTGCCGGCCTCGGCGATCCCGAACCACACAATGGCCAGCGGAACCCACGCCAGGCCGGGGAGTGGCCGGAGCAGTTCGACGACGGGCCGCACCATGCGCCGGACCGTGGCGAACTCCGCCACCAGCGCGCCGAGACCGACGCCAACCACGCTGCCCAACGTGAAGCCCTTGACGATCCGGCTCAAGCTCGCCAGCACGTGCTCCTGCAGCGTGCCCTCCGCCCACATTGAGATCCCCCTGCGCACGACACGGTCGGGGGACGGCAGGAACAAGGGTGAGACGAGCTCCAGGTGGGTGACGAGCGTCCACAGGGCGAACACGCCGACGACGGACCCGATCCGCCGCACCCGACGGGCGGAGACCGCCCGTCCACCGGCGGTCACGCCGCGCCCTCCTCCACGGGGCGACGACGGCGCGACCCGGGCCCTGGCTGCACTCCATCGCCCGCCGCAGCGTCCCCGCCGTCAGCCCCTTCGCCCGCCTCACGGCGCACTGCGGTCATGACCTCGTCGCGCAGCAGATCCTCCAGGTGCTCGTACAGCGCTACGAAGTCCCGCGACGTGCGGGTCCGCGGCCGCGGCATCTCCACCGGCACGATTGCCTTGAGGCGCCCCGGGCTGGCGGTCAGCACGAAGATGCGGTCGGCCAGGAAGATCGCCTCGTCGACCGCGTGCGTGACAAACAGCACCGTCGTCCGCGTTTCCTCCCAGATGCGCAGCATCTCGTCCTGCATGACCAGTCGCGTCTGCGCGTCCAGGGCGCCGAACGGCTCGTCCATCAGCAGGACCTCCGGCTGGATGGCCAGCGCGCGAGCGATGCCCACCCGCTGCTTCATCCCACCGGACAGGGCGTGGGGGTACTTGTCCTCGCTGGACGCGAGCCCGACCAGCCGCAGGTACTCACGCGCGGTTTCCACACGCTCGCGGCGCGGAATCCCGGCCATCTCCAGGCCGAACGTCACGTTGTGCAGGACAGTGCGCCACTCGAACAGCGAGTAGTCCTGGAACACCATCACGCGGTCCCGACCGGGCCCCTTGATGGGCTCGCCGTCCATCGTCAGCGTCCCCCAGGTCGGGGTCTGGTAGCCGGCGACGAGGTTCAGGAACGTCGATTTGCCGCAGCCGCTGGGTCCCAGCAGGCAGACGAACTCCCCGGATTCGACGGAAGCGGTCAGATCCTCGATCGCCTGGAACGTCGTGCCGCCGGCGACAGGGAACGCCACGTTCACGCCGTCGGCCTGAATCTTGGGGTGAGGGCTGGAGGTCGGCATGATCACATCCTGTGCGGGTCGGGGGCGGCGCGTGCGGCGCACCGCCGCCCCGGTCCGGCGATGATCAGCCCCCGACCTCGGTCTCGATCAGGCTCGCGTCGAACTCCTTGAGCGGGCCTGTGTCGAACCACTCCTGCACGGCGGGGTCTTGGGTGAGCGCGTCACGTTCGCGCAGGAACTGCGCCGTGTCCTCCAGGTTCTGCAGCATCGTATCGTCGATCTGCAACTGGTAGGTGATCCACTCCTCGACCGTCTGCTCGACGATGTCGCGGTCCGTGTCGAGCGTCTCGGAGATTACGTCGATGGCCTGCGGTCGCGACTCCGGGTCGTTGATGAAGTCGATGGTCTGCCGCGCCATCGCGAAGTATCGCTGGACGGCCTCGGGGTTGGAGGCGATGAAGTCCTCGGTGGCCCAGACGAGGATGTGCGTGCCGACGGTCTGGTCGGGACCGGAGTCGGCGGGGAAGTAGCTGTCCTGCGAGTCGTGCAGCACGACGGAGTCCACCTCGCGCTGTGCCTCGACCAGCGCCGGCGGCCACGTCACGTAGGCGTCGATGTCGCCCCTGGCGTACGTCGAGACGATGTCCGGCGGGGTCAGGTCGACCTTCTCCACGGCGGCCTGGTCGATGCCGGCGTTGTCGAGGATCCGGCTGAGCAGCACATCGGCGCCGCTGCCGAACGTCAGCCCGAACGTCAGGCCCTCCAGATCCTCGGGAGACTCGATGCCCAGCTCCTCGCGTGCCACGAGCTGGATCTGGCGGCTGGAGTCCACGCTCTGCGACAGGACTCTGATCGGCACGCCGGCGTCGTACAGCGTCGCGAACGTCGAGTCGGCGATGTGGCCGAACTCGTGACCGCCGGCGGCGATCGCCTCGCCCTGTGCCGCGCTGCCCGCATACGACGCCCGCTCCAGGCTCAGGCCGTTTTCCTCGTCGAAGCCCATCCCCTCAGCCACCATGAGGACACCCCCAGTGGTGATGGCCGGGGTGTCGGACATCTCGATCTCGATGATCCCGTCGGCCATGTCCTCACCGCCCGCACCACCCTCGGCGTCCCCGGCGGAGGCCTGGTCCGTATCACCGGCCTCGCCGCCTCCACAGGCGGCCAGCAGAACCGCGACCGCGACGAACAGCACTCCACTCAGCCGGTGTGCCAACATCATCCACCCTCCCAGGACACTTCGGTTACCAACGGTCACATCGAGGTGTGTGGCGGCTACTGCTGGGTCCCACCGCGCGGGCGGTTCCAACCACGGGCCGGAACCGCCGGTGCGAGGCGGTCAGGCGGCAACTTTCGCCGGGATGCCACCCATCTCGACGTAGCGGTAGCGGTCCGCTAGCGCCGGGTCGAGCGCGCGGCGCCGGGTCTCGGGCAGCGCGATCCACATCCGGAGCAGGTGTCGCTTCAGGCGCGGGTCCGCGTAGTCCTCGAACTCCTCACGCGCGTGGAGCAGGACGTGGTTGTTGAGGAACTGCATGTCCCCTTCCTGAAAGTCCATGGACAGGCGCAACTCGGGGCGGTTGGAGATCTCCTGGACGGCGTCGAGCGCCTCCTGGTGGATGGCGGTCAGCCCCAGCTCCTCGCCGTAGCGCGTCACGGTGTTGAAGTACTGCCGGCTGGTCACGCGCGAGGTGACCTTGCCGTCGTGGTAGCTGAACATCGGCGACGTGTACCAGGGGCGCTCGCCCTCGGGTTCCTCGCCGCGCCAGTCGAGGTTGAACGGCTGGTAGAGGACCTTCAGCAGGTCGGGGCGCTCCTGCAGGAGCACGTTGTGGACCGTCAGAGCGCTGACCAGCGTGCTGGCGCCGCCCGACTTCGCGGTCCGCATGCAGAACAGCCCGAGCACGTCGACCGGCAGCTGGTCGGCGTGGAAGTCCATCTTGGCACGCGTCTGGTAGCCACGCGTCGAGGGGTCGTCGAAGGACTTGCCCTCATCACGGACGTGGCCCAGCACGTGGCCGCGGGTGTTCTGGCTGATCGGCGTCCCCAGGTGCGTGCCGATGCCCCAGTAGATGAGCTCGCACTCCTCGTCGGTGTACCGCTCCCGCGGCAGGCCGCGGACGAGGACGAATCCCAGCCCGTCCTCGAGCCGGTCCGGGATGGTGTCCAGCTCCTTGTCGAGGTTGGGAAGCGGGAAGTCGGCACCGTCGAACGGGATGCTCAGCTGCTTGGACTGCACCTGGCGCAACGCCGAGTCGATCTCCGCGACGGCGTCGTCATCGAGACCGAGGATCCACGACGGATCGTCCTGGATGTCCGGCCCGACCCACGCGCCCGGACCCTCGATGCGCTCTCGGGGCGGCTCGTACATGACTCGTCTCCTTGTCCAGTCGGCCTCGGTGCCTGACGTGAAGGATTTTATATTATCGAAACTGCAGATCGCAGTCTAGGGCGTCCGTTTTCATCACGCGGAGGTCTTCGGGAACCCAACGTGCCAGCGCAGGAGCCGTCGCTGCGCGAACATGATCGCGCCGTTGTTGATCAAACCGACCAGCGCCATGGCGATGATCGCCACGAAGATGATGTCGGTCCGCGAAGTCTCCCGGGCGCGCATCGCCATGAACCCCAGGCCCGCGAAGGCCCCCGTGAGCTCGGCGGCGATGACGAAGCGCGTGGCGTTGCCCATACCGGTTACCAGACCGGTGAAGATGTTCGGAGTCGTCGCCGGCAGCAACACACGGCGGAACAGGGTCACGCGGTTGGCGCCCAGGCTCTGCGCGGCGCAGATCAGCCGCTTGTCGACGCCCCGTATGCCGTCGGAGGCGTTGATGAAGGACGGGACGAACGAGCCCAGGGCGATGATGAAGATCTTGGATGTCTCGCCCAGACCGAACCACAGGATCGCCAGGGGGATCCAAGCCACCGGCGAGATGTGACGGAGCACGTCGATCAGCGGCTCGATGACCGCTGCGAGCGGGCGGTAGCGACCGTTGGCGATGCCCAGGAGCGTCCCGATCACCGCACCGACGACGAACCCGACGATGATCCGCACGAAACTCAGCCCGGCGTGCCGCAGCAGCTCGCCTGACACCATCATCTCGGCCGCGGCGGCGAAGACCTGGGCGGGGGAGGGCAGGAACTGCCGTGAAACCACGTTCAGGCCCACGAGGAGAAGCCACGTCGCGGGGACGATGAGCAGCGAGACGAGCCACCACACCCGGTCACTGACCACCACCGGGACACGCGGTGCCATCCCGCGCTCCGGCTTCTGGCCGACCGGATCCCCGACCGTCGCACTCATCCCGTGCTTCGCCCTCGCTTGAACCACGCTCACGTGCCCGCCCTTCGCATCCATCCGATGCGATCACGCGCCGCCTGCAGCAGCCCGACCGTCACGAGGCCGAGCATGCCGATGACGAACATGCCGAGCAGCACGATCTCGGTCCGGAAGAAGCGCCGAGCGTCCGCGATCATCCATCCCAGACCGGACGAGGCGCCCATGAGCTCGGCGGCGATCAGCACGGAGAACGCGGTGCCGATGCCCAACGACAGCCCGGTCGCGATGTTGGGTAGCGCCGCGGGCAGCCGCACCCGCCACAGGGTCCGGTGTCGATGGCAGCCGAGGCTTCGCGCGGCGTGGAGCAGGCGCGGATCGACGTAGCGCGCGCCGTCGAAGGTGTTCGTCCAGGTTGGGTAGAAGCTGCCGTAGGCGATCAGCAGGATCTTGCCGGTGTCGCCGATCCCGAACCACACCAGCACCAAGGGGATCAGCACGAGCGCGGCCACGGGACGGAACATCTCGATGGTGGGACGCAGCAGCCGCTCCAGGAACCGTGAGTGGGCCATCCCCAGCCCTAGGATCACGCCCAACAGCGACCCGAGCAGGAAGCCGCCGGCGACCCGCTTGAGGCTCGCGAGGGCGTGGACCTGCAGGTCGCCGGACGCAAGCAGCTGCCGCGCCGCGGAGAGCACGCGGCTCGGTGGCGGGAGCACGAGGATCGAGAAGACCTCCCACCGGGTGATCAGCCCCCAGACCACGACGAACCCCGCGATGGGCAACAACTTCATGAGGACTCTCGCGATGCGCGGCATGGCTGCACGCCCCCTGGCGTCCTAGCTTTCGCGTTCCTCTTCGACGACGTGCTCGAGCTCGGGGCGCAGCAGGTCACGGATGTCCTTTGACAGCCCGCTGAACTCCGGCGAGGACCGGTCCCGCGGCCGCTCCCACTGAGACAGGTCGATGATCTTCTTGATGTGGCCACCCGGGCCAGCTGTCATGACCACGATGCGGTCCGACAGGTAGATGCTCTCCTCGATGGAGTGCGTGACGAACATGATGGTCTTCTGCGTGGCCATCCAGATCCGCAGGAGTTCCTCCTGCAGCAGGTCACGGGTCTGCGCGTCGAGCGCGCCGAACGGCTCGTCGAGCAGGAGGATCTCCGGCTCGATGGCCAGCGCGCGGGCGATGGCCGTGCGTTGCTTCATGCCGCCCGACAGCTCGATCGGGTACTTCCGCTCGCTGGCCGTCAGCCCGACCATCTCCAGGTAGCGGCCGGCGGTCTCCTGGCGCTGCGCCTTGGGCATGCCGACCATCTCTAGGCCGAACTCGACGTTAGCCCGGACCGTGCGCCACGGGAAGAGTGCGAACTCCTGGAAGACCATCACGCGGTCCGTACCAGGCCCGCGGATGGACTTTCCGCGCACCGTCACGGTGCCCGACGTCGGCTCCTCGTAGCCGGCCGCGATGTTGAGCAGCGTCGACTTGCCGCAGCCACTGGGACCGAGCAGGGAGACGAACTCGCCGGGCGCAACCTCCAGGTCGACGTCGCGGACGGCTTCGTGGACCTGACCAGCGGTCGAGAACCGCTTGCCGACGCCGGTCATGCAGATCAGGCCCTCCGCGGCCGGCGTGATCCCATCTCTGCTCCGCACGCCGACCTCGTCGCGTCGCTGACCGTTGCGGATGGAGACGAACGACATCGGCTACAGGTCGACGCTGTCCGGCGCCACCGATGACAGGGCATCCGGCACCACCAGCTCCTCCAGCGGCGGCACCTCGGTGACCGAGCCGCTGGCGACCAGCTCCTCGCCAGCGGCGCTCAGATCGTCGAGCAGGGCCTGGTCCAGTGACAGCGGGTACTCGATCTCCTCCAGTGCCTGCTGGACGATCTCGTCGTCCACGTCGAGCTCCTCGGCGATGATCCCGCGGGCTTCCTCCACGGTGTCCGGGTTCTCGAGGAACTCCTTGGCGTCCAGCAGCGTCTGCAGGTACCGCTCGACGAGGTCCGGGTCGTCGTCGAGGATCTCCTGCAGCCCGAACACCACCGTGTGGGCCGCGCCGAGCTTCTGCTCTCCCTCGCAGCAGGGAAGGTAGCTGGTGTACGCGTCGTGGACCTTCACCGAGTCACGCTCGGCGGCGGCCCGGTTGCTGCCCGGCGACCACAGCACGAAGCCGTCGATCTCGCCGGAGGAGTATGCCGCCGCGATGGCGTCGGGGGCCAGGTCGATCAGCTCCACCTGGCTTTCCTCCAGGCCGTACTCGGCGATGAACTGGTCCATGATGATCGAGGAGGTGGAGCCGAAGGGCAGGCCGATGCGCTTGCCGTGAACGTCCTCGGGGTTTTCGGGGGCGTGGTCGGCCGCCATGTAGAAGGTGTAGTTGGCGCCGCTGTCGGTCAGCTCACCCAGGAGCCGCACTGGGACGCCGCCCGAGGCGAGGGAGAGGAACGGCACGTCGCCGGCCTGTGCGATCTGCAGCTCACCCGTGGCCACCGCCTCGACCATGGCGCTGCCCGACGGGAACATCTGGATCTCCAGATCGAGCCCGTTGTCCGCGTCGAACCCCTGATCGACGGCGATGGCCGGGAGGGTATGCAGGGTGATGCTCGCGCTCGTCCCGACCGTGAGCGACTTGGTCTGGGCCGGCTGGGTGTTCCCGCTCTCGGTGTCCCCGCCCTCGGCGCTGGTCGCGGTGGATCCCTCACCTCCGCAGGCCACGAGCAGCAGCAGTGCGCCCATCGCGATGACCTGTTGGACCCGTCCCAGGATGCCCATAACCGTCCCTCCGGCGCGCTTTCGGTGCCACGCTTTCATGCATCATGCAAATTGTCAACGGTAATTTCGGGCGGTGGTGCGCCGGCCAGCGCGTCTACCCCGGCCGTCCCGCCCGGGACGCGCGACAACCAGCGGCCGCCACGGGGGTCGTCGGCGTGCCGCGTTAGCGGCCTGCACTCACGCGGGCTTATTGGGCGCGGGGCGGGAGACGCGACCGCGCTTCTCGGCGGCCGTCTCGATGGGCAGGCCGATGTGTTCCAGCTGGATCTTCAGGGCGGCCTCGGCGTCGCGCTTGCGAGCCGCGCGCAGCAAGGCGCGGTGCTGCGTGTTCGCCTTCTTCTGCGCCGCGGGCTTCCAGTGCTGTGCCTGCGCGACGTAGGAGCCGGTCGCGTCCTGGAGCCCCTTGAGCATCGGCGCCAGTCGGCGGTTGGTGGCGTCGTGGAAGATGGCGTGGAACCGCTGGTTGAGTTCGACCCACGGTCCGGGCTCCGACTCCTGCTCCATGCGGTCGCAGAGCTTCTCCGCGCGGTCAAGGTCCTCGTCGGTCACGGTGCGGATGGCCAGCTCCACAGCCAGCGGCTCCAGGGCGCGCCGGATCGCGAGGATCTCCTGCATGTCCTCCCAGTTCAGGCCCCGCACCACGCCGCCGCGGTGGCGGTCCAGCGTGATCAGGCCCTCGGCGGCCAGGTCACGCAGCGCCTCGCGTACGGGCGTCGTGCTGACCTGCAGCTGTGCCGCGAGGTCGGTCTGGATGAGCCGGGCGCCTCCAGGCAGCTCGCCGCGGAGGATCGCCGCCCGCAGGTTCTCGCGCACGAACTCGTGGGCGGTCTGCCGCCCGGCGCCCGCGTACTGCCAGCCCGCGTAGCTGGTCTCGGCCATGGGACCAGACTCCTTCTGCTGGGATGAGCCCGACCGCGCTTCGCAGCGTGGAGGACAGGCTCATGATGCGATGTATACGCTATCGGGCAGAGTGGGCACCTCGGCGCCGCCGCTCTCCTTCCTCAAAATGCTTGGACGGTCACCCCCGAAGCCTCTGCAGGAGGTCGTCGACCGTGCGGTTCTCGAGGTTCCGGGCGACGTCGACAACCGACTGGCGGGCAGCGTGACCGTGCTTGGGGCTGAGCTCGGTCAGCTTCGCAGCGACCTCGTCCCAGCTCATCGGGTTCTCCTTCTCTCCCTTGATGTGCTCGCCGTAGCGGGTGTGCTCCTTGCCCGCGGCGATCAGGGTCGCCCGCCCGGGCCAAAGCTCGGGGTGCAGCGCGTCGAGGTCGGACGCTGACTCGACGGTGGTCAGCGACATCAGCCGGCGCATCTCGTCGGGCACGCGGGCGTCCACGACGCTGCGGAACAGGTCCATGCCCGCCGCCCGGTGCGTCAGGGCCAGTGCCGCCGCGAACGGCGCCGAGAACTGCGCCTCGACGGCGGACGTGGGGTTGCGCTTCTGCTCGATCGGGCTGCCGACGAGGTTCACGCCGTAGGTCGGCAGCTCGATGTGGATCGACTCGACCGAGGCGGGGTCCAAGTTCTCCTCGTTGGCCAGGCCGACGAGCTGGTCGATGGTCATGTGGGTGTAGCGGCACAGCGGGAAGGGCTTGATCGCCACCTCCAGCGTCTCCCACGACTCCCCCAGCCCCTCGGTCGCGCGCTCCATTTTGGGGCGGAGGCTGTACCCGCGGAGGAATCCGTCCTCGCCCTCGATCACCTCCGCGGAGCCGAGGAAGCCTTCCGACGCCAGCGTCGCCGCGATGAATGCGGAGTGCGTCGCGAACCCCGGGTGCGAGCGCTTGTTCCACGCCCCGTTGAGGTCGTACTGCATGGAGCCCGACGCCTGGCTGCCGTTTATGCCCAGAGCGTTCTCAATCTCCTCCACCGAGGCACCCCGCAGCTTGCTGACCAGGGCCGTGGCGCCGAAGACGCCGCAGGTCCCGGTCGGGTGGAAGCCCATCTCGTGGCTTGAGAACGGGTTGCACGCCATGGCCAGCCGGGTGGAGATCTCGTAGCCGACGACGATGGCGGTGAGCAGGTCACGCCCGCTGGCCGCGTTCTCCTCGGCGGCCGCCAGCGCCGACGTCACCACGGACGAGCCGGCGTGGATGACGCCCTTGGCGTGGTGGTTGTCGTAGTCCAGCGAGTGCGCCATGGTGCCGTTGGCGAATGTCGCCCACTCCGGCGCCATTCGCTCACCGGTGGCGAGCACCGTAGCCCCGTCGTTGTCCCGGTTGAGGCGCTCTGTTGCCTCCAGGACCACCTCGCCGGACTCCATCCAGGCATAGCCACCGATGGCGTTGGCGATGATGTCGACGAGGAGCTTCTTGGCGTGGTCGACCACCTCGACGGGAAGGTCGTCGAAGCTCAGCCCGACCGCGAACTCGGCGTACTGGCGTTGGATGCTCATGCGCACTCCACGGTTGACATTATTCTATAAAATCGCAAGTGCAGAA
>WHTC01000221.1 GCA_009379795.1 Nitriliruptorales bacterium
GCGACCATCGAGTCCCTCGGCACCGGCGAGCAGAAGGACTGGTTCTACGACCGGTTCATCCACGATCACCGGTTCCTGCTCGCGATCGCGATGACCGAACCCGGCAACGGCACCGACAAGTACATCTATCCGGAAGGCTCATTCGAGACGCGCGCGCGACGGGTCGACGGGGGTTGGGTCCTGAACGGCCGGAAGCGCTACATCTCGAACGCGTCCGAGGCCAAGCTGGTCCTGATGTACGCCCGCACCGAGGACGGCGTACCGCTCGACCGGGGCGTGAGCTGCTTCCTGGTGCCCGCGGGCACGCAAGGGTTCCAGGTCGGTGGGATCCACGAGAAGATCAGCCAGCGCCTCGTGAACAATGCCGAACTCCTGCTCGACGAAGTGTTCGTGCCGGAGGACCGGGTGCTGGGGCCGCTCCACAAGGCGCTGGCGCGATCCGGTGATCCCGAGGCGATGCAGTATGCGCGCGGCGGCAACGCCGAGGCCGCCGCAACCACGCTCGGCACCGCCTGGGCCGCCTACGACGCGGCGTTCGCGTGGGCCGAGCAACGACACCAGGGCGGTGCCAGGATCATCGAGCACCAGGCCATAGGGTTCCTGCTGGCGGAGATGGCCACGGCACTGGAGGCTGCGCGATCGCTGGTCTGGCGGGCGGCGGAGGCCGTGGATGCGCGGGAGCCGGACGCGGCCAAGCTGATCTCCATGGCCAAGGCGCACGCTTCCCAGACCGCGGTCGCGGTGTGCCTCAAGGCCATGGAGGTGCTTGGTGGCGCGGCGATCATGCTCGAGCACCCCGTGCAGAAGTACCTCCGGGACTGCCTCTCGTTCCTCCACTCCGACGGCACCCAGCACACCCATCATCATCGGATCCTGACCCAGCTCCGGCGCGAGGTGGCAGGGTGACGCCGCTGCCCGGCGAGATGACGGCGGTGGTCCTGGTGGAGCCGGGAACCGCCGGCCTCACGATCGCGCAGCGCCCCGTGAAGACGCCCAGGCCCCGTGAGGTCGTCGTACGGGTCCGAGCATGCGGGATCGGCCGCACGGTCGTGAACAAGGTGCGCCAACTGCGGCCCGAGCAGCTTCCGCGCATCCCCGGGCACGAGGTCGCCGGAGACGTCGCCGCGGTCGGTGACGGTGTCGACGAGGCCACCCCCGGCGACCGCGTGCTGCTCTACTACTACGTCACCTGCGGTCGTTGCCGGTACTGCTGGGAGGGACGTGAGCCGCTCTGCGATGCCGTCGCCGGAGGCGCTTCCATCCGCATCGGCGAAGACCTCGACGGCGGGCTCGCCGAGTACGTGACCGTCCCCGTGCGCAACGTCATTCCCCTTCCCAGCGACCTCGGCTACCTCGAGGCCACGACCGCGCCCGACGCCATCGCGACCCCACTGCACATCTGCCGCCGCACCGAGATCCGCCCCGGCGAGCGGATGCTGGTCGTGGGCGCGGCGGGTGGAGTCGGCGTGCACCTGCTCCAGGTGGCCCGGTGGTTCGGCGCGGAGCCCATCGCCGTCGACCTGCCGGGCAAGCTCGGCGAGCTGGAACGGTACGGGGCCTCTGCGACGGTCGACGGCAGCGCAGGCGACTGGCAGGCGCCGCTCGCCGCCTCGATCGATGTCGCCGTCGACCTCGTCGGGAGTCCGGAGACGTTGTGGCGCAGCTTCGCGACGCTTGGTCGTGGTGGTCGGATGGCGCTGCTGACCGTCGATCCGTCGGTGGACTTCGCGCTGGCGCCGTTCCGCATGGTCGCTGGCGAGCGCACGATCGTCGGATCGAAGTACGCCTCCCACGCGGAGGTGGCGCATGCCGCCGACCTGCTGGCCGACGGAACGATCGAGGCGGTCATCTCGAAGTCGGTGTCCCTCGACGAGGCCCCCGACGTGCTCCGCGCGATCGAGCGGGGCACCTTCTTCGCTCGCGGAGCCCTGGTGCTGCGATGACCGAATACGACCAACCCGTTACGGACAGGAGACGACCAGCGTCGCAGGGTCCAACCCGCCCGGTCGCGGTCAACCGAATCAAGCGATGCGCGTTGACTCAGGACACTTCGGCACTACGGTGTGGCGGAAGACAAACCGGACGTCGAGGAGATCGCCGTGCTTCGCCGCCTCGCTGTGATTGTCGTGTCCGCATTCGTAGTCGGACCTGTGGCGCCGGCCGCAGCCGGCCCCGCGGCGTTCCCCGAAGTGATCGAACTGCCCGATGGCTTCCAGCCCGAGGGCATCGATGTCGGCACCGGCACCGAGTTCTTCGTCGGGTCCATCCCGACGGGCGCCGTCTACCGCGGCGACCTTCGAACCGGCGACGGTGACGTCCTCGTGCCCGGCCGTGAGGGGCGGGCGGCGATCGGGCTGAAAGAGGCGGGCGGGTTGCTGTACGTCGCCGGCGGGCCCACCGGCCAGGCGTTCATCTACGACGCCGAAACCGGCGCGGACGTCGCCACCCACCAGCTTGCGGCCTCGACGCCGACGTTCGTGAACGACGTGGTCGTCACCCGCACCCACGCCTTCTTCACCGATTCGATGATCCAGGTGCTGTACCGGCTCGACCGGTCGTCAGGTGAGGTCACCACGATCCCGCTGGAGGGCGACATCGTCTTCGAGGAGGGCTTCAACGCCAACGGCATCGACGCCACCCCGAACGGCAAGACGCTCGTCCTCGTGCAGAGCAACACCGGGCAGGTGTTCAGCGCCGACCCCGAGACCGGGTTCACCCGCGAGATCGACCTGGGCGGGGAGACGGTGCCGAACGGGGATGGGATCCTCCTGCACGGCCGGACCCTGTATGTCGTACAGAACCGAATGAACGTGGTGGCCGTCATCTCGCTGGCGCCCGACTTCTCCTCCGGCGAGGTCGTCGAGCGCGTCGGGCACGCGGAGTTCGACGTGCCCACCACGATCGCCCGGTTCGGCAACACCCTGTACGCCGTCAACGCCCGGTTCGAAACACCCCCCATGGACGACACCCGCTACTGGATCGTCGGCCTGCCGAGACCCTGACGGCCGCCGGGCTCAGGGCCTGCCCGCGGTCTTGACCAGGCGGTCCAGGGCGTCGGCGATGGGCGTGGCGCCGTCGAACAGCTCGAACGTCAGGCCGATGGTGCGGTCGTCGCTGAGGACCGCCAGCAGGGTGGTCGCCACATCGTCGCGGGGCACATCACCGCGACGCCCGAGTTCCAGGCTGGCCTCGATGCGACCGTCCCCCCCGTCATCGGTCAGCCGCCCGGGCCGCACGATCGTGTAGTCCAGCCCGCTCGCCGCGAGGTACTTGTCGGCCTGCTGCTTGGCTTCCAGGTACGGCCGCATCGGCCCGCGCGCCGAACCCGGGTCGTGGGCCCCGATCGAGCTGACCATCACGTACCGGCGGACGCCGTGCCGCCTGGCCGCGTCGACCAGCTTCTCGGCCCCGGCCCGGTCGACGGTCTGCTTCTTCGCCGCGCCGCTGCCCGCCCCCGCCCCCGCGGTGTAGACGATCGCGTCGCAGCCCTCGACGGCGAACGCCACGTCCTGCGCGAGGTCGGCGACCAGCGGCTGGCCGCCGCGTACGCGCAACTCCTCGGCCTGGGAGGGGTCACGGATCATCGCGATGGCCTTGTGGCCGTCGGCGGCCAGCCGCGACACCAGCCGCCGGCCGATCTTGCCGTGGCTCCCGGCGACCAGCACCTTCACGTGTGCCTCTCCTCGCCGTCGGCGACCCGCCGACTCCAGCGATCCACTAACCCTAGTCGAGCACAGCGGCACCCAGGGGGCAGCACAGACAGAGGACCAAGCGGCCGGTCGCCGCCCAACGGCGGCAAGCCTTACCAGCGGCAGTCGTCGCAGACCAGCAGAGGGACGCCGTCGGGGATGCGACGGCGCACCGCCAGACGGCACGACCGGCAGATCACCTCGTCTTCGCGCAGCGGTTGGGGCGGCAGGAAGCGAGGAGGCTCGTCGTCCCCGCCGCGCCGCTTGGCGCGGTCGTGCGCGAGGCGCACGAGCTCATCGTCGTCTGGGTCGTACCACGACTGCAGGTCGTCGACCCACTCGGAGCCGCGCAGGGTGGTTCCTTTCGCCACAGTTCCAGGACAGCGTATGACGCCGCGGGCCGACATTTCGGGCGGGCTTCAGGTTCTCTGCGGCTCGGAGCATCTCCGGCCTGCCTAGTAGATCCCGAGACGGGCCCACCCGCGTGCCGCGGGCGGGCGCTGGGTAGAACCAAACCCATGGCCTCCACGGGGATGGACGAGGACACGACCCAGCCCCTGAGTCCCGCGGATGAGGCGACGGAGCGTCTCGGCCAGCCGACGGAGCGCGAGGCCGGTTCCCGGCGACGGCCTCCGTACGGGCTACTAGTCCTGCTGATCGTGCTCGCGGGCACCGCGGCTGCGCTGTTCGCGGGGGTCTCGGCGGCCCGCAACCTGCTGCCGGACCTGCCCGAGTTCCGCAACCCCTTCACCGCCGAGCCGGAGACGGTCGACCGCAGCCAGCCTGCGGTCCTCCAGGCGATCGAGGATCTCAGCGAGTACCGGGCCGCCACCGGCCACCTCCAGGTGATCGTGGACCTGGAGCAGGAGATCGAAGGTCTGCCGCCATTCCTGCGCGGTGAGCGCACGCTGTTCGTCGCCGTGGGCACGGTGGACGCCAGCGTGGACTTGTCGCAGGTCGGCGGGGACGCCGTCACGGTTTCCGAGGACCGCGAGTCGGTCACGCTCCGGCTACCTCCCCCGACCATGGGCGACGCCTCGATCGACCCCGAGCGCAGCTACGTGTTCGACCGGCGCCGCGGGCTGTTGGACCGGCTCGGCGGGGTGTTCTCCGAGAACCCGACCAGCGAGCGCGAGCTCTACCTGGTCGCCGAGGAGCAGATGCAGGAGGCCGCCGCCGAGACCGACCTGCTCGACTCCGCC
>WHTC01000366.1 GCA_009379795.1 Nitriliruptorales bacterium
CATCAACCGGTCGGCCGGAGCGGACCAGCGCCTGGATGGGCCCTGTGATCTCCCACACGTTGGCGTTCATGCCGGCGAGCAGCCGGCCGTCTTGGATCCAGAAGGCGACGAACTCCCGGGTGCCCGGGTCGCCCCGGAACACGACCCGGCCCCATTCGGTCGCGTGGCCGGAGTACTCCATGCCCAGGTCGTACTGGTCGGAGAAGAAGTACGCCACCCGGTCATAGGGGGTGGCGATCCCGAGCATGTTCTTGGCGGCGGCCGGGCCCTGGTTGAGGGCGTTGGCCCAGTGCTCGACCCGGATGCGGGTGCCAAAGAGGGGATGCCAGGCGTTGGCCACGTCGCCGGCTGCGTAGATCCCGCCCGCGCTCGTCTGCAGGCGCTCGTCGACGAGGATCCCGTTGTCGATGGCCAGGCCCGCCTCCTCGGCGAGCTCCACCCGGGGCGAGACGCCGATCCCGACGAGTACCAGGTCGCCGGCGACGATGCTGCCGTCTGCGGTGCGCACCCCCTCGACGCTGGTGCCGCCCACGAACCCCTCCACCCCCGTCGCCAGGTGCAGCTCGACGCCGTGGTCGGCGTGCAGGTCCCGGTAGACGGCGCCCACTTCCGGGCCGAGGACCCGCTCGAGCGGCACCGATGCCATCTCGATGAGGGCCACGTCGGCTCCCATCTGGCGAGCGGAGGCGGTCACTTCGCTCCCGATCCAGCCGGCGCCCACGACCACCACCCGGCTGGCCTGGCGAATGGCCTCCTGCAGGCCGTCGGAGTCCTCCACGCTGCGCAGGTAGCGGATCCCCGGAGGTCGGCGCCCGGGACGCCCAGCCGCCGGGGGACGGCGCCGGTAGTGAGCAGCAGCCGGTCGTAGCGGACCCGGTCCGCGGTGCCGAGGATCACCTCGCTGGCGGTCGCGTCGATGCCGGTCACCCGGGAGGAGGTGCGCAGCTCGATGTCATGCGCCTCGTAGAAGCCCTCGTCGTGGACGTAGATCTTGGCCCGGTCGTGCTCACCCCGCAGGTAGCCCTTGGACAGCGGCGGCCGTTCATAGGGGCGTTCGGGCTCCTCGCCCACCAGGACTACCCGTCCGTCGAAGCCCTCGGTGCGCAGCGTCTCGGCGGCCTTGGCGCCAGCCAGGCTCGCGCCGACGATCACGATCGTCTGCGGCGGGCTCATGCTGTGACCCTGGTGAGCGCGAAGAACTCTTGGCGGGAGCGAGGGTCGTCGCGCAGCAGCCCCCGCACGGCCGAGGTGACGGTCCGTGACCCGGCGGCCTGGACGCCGCGCAGAGACATGCACAGATGCTCGGCTTCGAGCACCACCCCCACCCCTTTGGGGGCAAGGTGGCGCTCCAGCCAGTCGGCCACGTGCTGGGTGAGGCGCTCCTGGACCTGCAGATCCCGGGCGAACAGATGCACCACGCGGGCAAGCTTGGACAGCCCCAAGATGCGCTCCCCGGGAAGATAGCCGACGTGGGCTGCCCCGTGGAACGGCAGGAGATGGTGCTGACACAGCGACTGGAACGGGATGCCCCTGGCCAGCACCAGCTCGTCGTAGCCCTCGTCGTTGGAAAAGGTGGTGATGTCGAACTCGTTGGGGGTGAGCAACTCGGCGTACGAGCGGGCCACCCGGCGTGGCGTGTCGGCCAGATGCGCAGAATCCGGGGCCTTGCCGAGGGCCACCAGCAGGTCGGCCACTGCCCGCTCGGCGGCGTCCAGATCGACCGCCGGCCTGTCGTGGACGGCCCGCAGCCATGGCCGCTGCGCTGCCGGGGAGGTCAGGGGTGTGAGCGCCGTCACCGCGCATCCTCGCCCAGGGAGCCGGCATGTGGGAACGCCGCAGCCAGCCGCGCCAGGGTCAGCGCGCCGAGCAGCAGCCCGAAGTCGCGCAGGGCGATGTCGTAGAAGTCACCGAGCAGCAGCAGGTTGACGATGATCCCCGCCAGCCAGGCGGCCACGACGTAGCCGCCGACGCGAGGCCGGATGGCGACCAGGATCCCGGCGACGATCTCGACGACGCCGACGGCCAGCATCAAGTCGTCGGCGCTCCCGGGCAGGGCCGAGTCGACGCCGGACCACAGGTAGGCCGACCAGTCGGCCGTCACCTCGAAGAACTTATCGAGCCCGAACAGGATTGGCGCCGCGGTGAAGCCCACCCGCAGCAGCGCGAAGGCCTGGAACACGGGGTTGGAGAATTCGG
>WHTC01000107.1 GCA_009379795.1 Nitriliruptorales bacterium
GGCGCGATGAAACGGATGTACTCCACACCCTCGATCTGCCGCCCCACGTACAAGCCGAGACCGAAGCCGATCGCCAGCAGGTAGAGCAGCGGTTCGAAGAAGTTCGGCAGCACGTTCATCTTCCACGACCGCTTGTACAGGGTCGCATCGCGCTGCCACATGCGGAAGGCGGACCGGGGGACGATGCGCGGGACGCGCCACAGATCCCACAGGTGCTCGCCCTCGCGCAGCCGTGCCGGAGCGGTGGAGCTCATTCGATCAACGCCCTTCCGGTAAGACGGAGGAACACGTCCTCGAGCGTGGCGTCGCGCACCAGCAGCCCCCGCCCCTCCAGTCGAGCCTCGCGCAGCCCAGCGAGTACCTGGTCGCTGTCAGCGGTGGCCACGAGCAGCCGGTTCCCCACGCCGTCGATGTCGGCGGCGAGATCGCCGAGCGTGTGGCGGACGGCGTCCGTCAGCCCGTCGGCGCCGAGCACCTCGACCGCTCGCGGAGGCACGGTCGCCTCGATCAGCTCGCGCGGCGAGCCCTCGGCGATGATGCGGCCCTGGTCCATGACGACGAGCTGGTCACAGAGTTGGGCCGCCTCCTCCATGTAGTGCGTGGTCAGCAGCAGCGTCTTGCCGCCGGCGACCAGCATGCGCAGCCGCTGCCACACCAGCTGCCGCGCCTGCGGGTCCAGCCCGGTCGTGGGCTCGTCGAGCACCACCAGCTCAGGATCGTTCACCAGGGCCCGAGCGATCAGCAGCCGCCGCTGCATCCCGCCGGACAACTGATCGGTGCGGTCGTCGGCCCTCGCCGCCAACTGCGCGAACTCCAGCAGCCCGTCGGCACGCTCACCAGCGACAGTGCGCGGCACGTCGTGGTAGGTCGCGAAAGTGGTGAGGTTCTCGCGCACGGTCAGCGCATCGTCGAGCGTCTGGCCCTGCGGCACGACGCCTAACCGGCGCTTCAACGCCCGCCGGTCCCCGCGCACGTCGGCGCCGAGCACCTCGAGCCTGCCGCCGTCGAGCGGGGACACGCAGCAGATCATGCGCATCAGCGTGGTCTTGCCCGCCCCGTTGGGGCCGAGTACGCCGAAGCAGCCGCCCGACAGGACTTCGAGGTTCACGTGGTCAACGGCGTGGAAATCGCCGTAGCGCTTGACGACCGCACGGGCGGAGACGGCGGGCACGCCATCGCCTGGAAGCGCGGACGCAGCGGAAGCCGAACGAGGACCGGTCATGGCGGCAGCCAGACTATGTGCGCGGTGTGCCACGGGGCGCGTCGCACCCCGCAACGAGTCCGGGGCCTACCGCTGCTTCGCGGTGATCAACCCCCGGGCCAGCAGCAGTTCCGCGATCTGCACCGTATTGAGCGCGGCGCCCTTGAGCAGGTTGTCGCCGACCACGAAGAAGTTGAGCACGTGCGGGTCGAACAGGTCGGCGCGCACGCGACCCACCGCGACCTCGTCACGGCCCGCGAACTCCAGCGGCGTGGGGACGTGCTCCACCACCAGACCGGGGAAGCCCTCCATACGGGACAGGGCGGCGGCGGCCGTCACCTGGCGCTGGAAGGTCGCGCTGATCGCGATCGAATGACCCACCGTCACCGGCACCCGCACGCACGTCGGGGTCACCACGAGATCGGGCAGGCCAAGGATCTTGCGCGACTCGTTGACGAGCTTGAGCTCTTCGTCGGTGTAGCCGTCGGCGGCCTCGGCGCCCAGCAGCGGCACGACGTTGAACGCCAGCGTCGCCTCGTGGACGTGATGCTCGACCAGCTTGGCCGCGCTGCGCCCATCGCTGCGCAACAGGTCGCCCGCGGCGAACAGCGGCTCAATCTGGGCGGCCAACTCGTCGATGCCTTTCTGCCCAGCGCCGCCGGCGGCCTGGAAGCTGGTGGCCGTGAAGCCGACGAGGTCGAAGGCGTCGTGCAGCGCCTTCAGCGGCAGCATGGCGGTCATCGTCGTGCAGTTTGGGTTGGCGATGATGCCCTTCGGCGGCGGGCGGTGCGGAGTTCCGACCGTGTCAGGGTTGACCTCGACCACGACCAGCGGCACCTCGTCGTCCATGCGCCAGGCCGACGAGTTGTCGACCACCAGCGCGCCGGCCTCGACCGCCCGAGGAGCATGCTCGCGGGATGTCGACCCGCCCGCGCTGAACAGCGCCAGGTCGACGCCGTCGAACACGTCACGGTCGGTCAGTGCACGGATCACCTGGTCCCGGCCGCGGAAAGGCAGCACGCCACCGGCGCTCCGCTCGGACGCGACGAGCACGACCTCATCGCAGGGAAACGTTCGCTCCTCCAGAAGGCGTCGCAGGTCCCGGCCCACCGCCCCGGTAGCTCCTACGACGGCAACCCTCATCGCGCCACCTCCATCTCGGGCCTCTCGCTTCCCAACCCGAACCGTGTGTGGATCGCGCGCACCGCGGTCCGCACGTCCGCCTCCCGGACCACCACCGAGACGCGGATCGTCGATGTGGAGATCATCTCGATATTCACCCCGGCGTCGGACAGCGCGGAGAACATCTCGGCGGCCACCCCGGGATGGGTCTTCATGCCGGCGCCGACGAGCGATACCTTGCCGATCCGCTCGTCGAAGATGACGTCCTCCAGGCCCACCTCGGTACGCAGCCCCTCCAGGAGCGCGAGGGCGCGCGGCCCGTCATCGAGCGGCAGGGTGAAGGAGATGTCCGTCGTCCCGTCCTGCGCGACGTTCTGCACGATCATGTCGACGTTGATCGACTGGCTCGCGAGAGCGGTGAAGATCCGGGCGGCGATCCCCGGCCTGTCCGGAACACGGCGGATGACCAGCTTACCCTCGCTGGTGTCGTGCGCGACACCTGAGATGATCGCTGACTCCACGGTTTCCCCTTCTGGAACCCGGCCCTCCTCGGTGATCCAGGTGCCTTCGGTATACGTGAACGAACTGCGGACGTGCACCGCGACGCCATGGTTGCGCGCGTACTCCACGCTGCGGACCTGCAGCACCTGCGCGCCGCCGGCGGCCAACTCCAGCATCTCCTCGTGCGACACCCGTGACAGGCGCCGGGCGTCCGGCACGATACGCGGGTCGGCGGTGTAGACGCCGTCCACGTCGGTGTAAATCTCGCAGACCTCGGCGCCCAGCGCAGCGGCCAACGCCACTGCCGTGGTGTCGCTGCCACCCCGGCCCAACGTCGTGACGTCTTTGGAGTCGCGGCTGACCCCCTGGAACCCGGCCACGATGACGATATGACCGTCCGCCAGCGCCTCGGTGATCCGGCCGGGCGTGATGTCCAGGATCCGCGCCTTGCCGTGCACGGTGTCGGTGATGATGCCGGCCTGGCTGCCGGTGAAGCTGCGCGCCGTGCAGCCCGCCTCGTGGATGGCCATGGCCAGCAGCGACATCGAGATCCGTTCCCCGGCGGTCAGGAGCATGTCGAGCTCCCGCCCGGCCGGCATCCGAGCGATGTCGTAGGCCTGGCCAAGCAGCACGTCAGTGGTCTTGCCCATCGCGGACACCACGACCACGACATCGCGGCCGTTGCGCTTGGCCTGAGTCACCCGGTGGGCGACTCGCTTGATGCAGTCGGTGTCGGCAACGGAGGTGCCGCCGTACTTATGGACCACGATCACTTCGCGTACGCTCCTCAGACCTCGCGGCGGCCGCTGAACGCCCGACCGAGGGTAACCTCGTCGGCGTACTCCAGGTCCCCGCCGACCGGCAGGCCCGAGGCGATGCGGCTCACGCGTACGCCCATCGACTTCAGCAGCCGGGCCAGGTAGCTGGCCGTGGCCTCCCCCTCGATGTTCGGGTTGGTGGCCAGGACCAGTTCGGTGACCTCCTCCGAGCCGACCCGCGCGACCAATTCCTTGATATGGAGCTGATCAGGTCCGATCCCGTCGATCGGGCTGATCGCGCCACCGAGGACGTGGTAGCGGCCCTGGAACTCGGCGGTCTTCTCGATCGCCATGACGTCCCGGGGTTCCTCGACCACGCACAGCACGGTCGAATCGCGGCGCGAGTCCCGGCAGATACGGCACTCCTCAAACTCGCTGACGTTGAAGCACCGCGCGCAGAAGCGCACCCGCTCCTTCACCGCGAGGATGGCCTTGGCCATCCGCTCCGCGTCGGCGGCGTCCATGGTCAGCAGGTGGAAGGCCAGCCGCTGGGCGCTCTTGGGGCCCACGCCGGGCAGGCGCCCGAACTCCTCGATGAGATCCTGGACCGGCCCCTCGTAGCTCATCGCGATGCCCGAACTGCGCTGCTACAGCAGCCCAGGGGGAAGGCCCATCCCGCTGGTGAGCCCTCCCAGACGCTCCTGCTCGAGCTGCTTGGCGCTGCGCAGGGCCTCGTTGACCGCAGCGGTCACCATGTCCTGCAGCAGTTCGACATCGTCCGGGTCCACCACGTTGGGCACGATCTCGATGCCGCGCAGCTCGCCTGCGCCGGTGACCGTCGCCGTCACCATCCCGCCCCCGGCCGATCCGGACACCTCGAGCTCCGCCAGTTCGTCCTGCGCCTCCATCAGCTTGCGCTGCAGCGCCTGGGCCTGGCGCATCATGTTGTTCATATTGGCCATCTGGTGGGCCTTCCAGTGACCGCGTCGTGGCGGTCGTTGCGGGCGGATCAACGCAAGCCTAGCTGGCCCCTGGGGCGTTCTGGCGCCGGCCCGGATCGGTCAGCGCCCGCGCCGCTTCCCCGCCGAGTCCTCCAGCATGGTCGCGCCCAGATCGCGCTCCAGCCTGGCGATCGCGAGGTCGTGCGCGGCGTCGTCGTCCGGCATCTCACCGGCCGCTTCGGCGGCCTCGGTCTCGGCCACCTCCCGGGCCTGCTCGGCGAAGCGCGCCGCGGTCTCATCGGCCGGCTCCTGACGGGGCTCCGGGTCACCGTCATCCACCACCGTGCGCACGCGCAGGGGTACGCCGAACGATTCGGAGAACACCGCAGCGAACGCCTCCGCCCACTCGGCGTCCGCCACGTTCTCGGCGTGGAAGGCATAGCCCGAGCGGAACGCCAGGGTGAGCACGTCTCCCTCGACCGCATGGGGTTGCCCCTCGCTCAGCCACGCGTGCAGCCGCCGCTTGCGGCGCTTCACCGCGTCCAGCACCGCCGGCCAACTGGAGCGGACCAGGTCGAGGTCGACCGACGCGGCCGGGGCCGGTTCCGCCGGGGCCGGACTGGCTGCTGCTGGCGCGTGCTGGGCCGGCTGCTCGGGTGCTGCCGGCGGCGCCGGAGATGCGGCGACGTCAGCCTGAGACTGGGGGCTGCGTGATCCAGGAGTGGTGGGTGCCTGGGTGGTGCCGGCCGCGGCGTCCTGGCCGGTTCGCCGCTCCAGCCGGTCGATCCGCGCGGCCAGCGCCGCCGCGTCTCCCGACGCCTCGGGCAGTGCCGCCTTGACGAGCGCGAGTTCGAGAGGCAGTCGAGTGTTGCCACGTCGCATCTGCACCTGGGCCTCGCTCAACAGTTCCACGGCACGCAGCAACTCGGCGGTGCCGAGGCGGCCGGCCTGTGCGGTGAGACGCTGCAACCGCTCAGGCGTGGTCTCGACCAACCCGGCGTCGGGCGCGGCGGACAGCAGGAACAGCGCCCTCAGGTGCTCCACCGTTTCGCGGGCGAACTGGCGCATGTCGACCCCACCGTCCGCCAATCGCTGAACCAGGACGCACAGGGCGGGGACATCGCCGGCGGCTATGGCGTCCGCCGCTTCGATGAGCAGTTCCTCGGAGACGGCCCCGAGGGCCTCCGCGCAAGCCGCCAATGTCACCTGGGTGCCCGCGAATGCAACGGCCTGATCCAGGACGCTCAAGGTGTCACGCACGCTGCCGTCCCCGGCGCGCACGATCAGGTCCAGCGCGCCCGGCTCGAACTCCACGCCCTCGCGCCTGCCCAGGTCCTCGCAGTGCGCGGCCAACTGATCGGCGGGCACCTGCCGGAAGTCGAAGCGCTGGGTGCGCGACAGGATCGTGGGCAGGACCTTGTGCGGCTCCGTGGTGGCGAAGACGAAGACCACATGTCCCGGCGGCTCCTCGACCGTCTTGAGGAAGGCGTTCCAACCGGCCGTGGACAGCATGTGGCACTCGTCGACGATGTAGACCTTGGTCCGCGCGGAGGCAGGAGCGAAGGCCACCCGGTCGCGCAGTTCCCGCACGTCGTCCACGCCGCCGTGGCTGGCCGCATCGATCTCGATGACGTCGACCGAGGCGCTCTCGGTGATGGCCAGGCACTGATGACAGGTGTTGTCCGGCTCGGCAGTCGGTCCTGCCTCGCAGTTCAGGGCCTTCGCCAGGATGCGGGCGGTGGAGGTCTTACCGGTCCCGCGCGGGCCGGTGAACAGGTACGCATGGTGGGGGCGGCCCTCGGCGACGGCCTTGGCCAGCGTTCGGGTGACGTGCTCCTGGCCCACGACCTCGGCGAAGGTCTGCGGCCGGTACTTGCGGTACAGGGAGACGTAGGCCACAGCGTCCTCGATCAGCGCTTTCCGACGGGCTCGGCCAGCGCCGGCCTCGGGTGACCCTCGCCGCCGGGTGGACGCGGCACCGGCCGGGCGCCCCTCGGCAGGGTCGCGACGGGGAGGCGGGCGCACCGGCGGCGCAGCGTTCAGACGCCACGGCCACCACCGGACGGATGAGCAGGTGCGGCCTTCCACGCACCCGTCACAGACCGCTTATGGCTGCTGCCTTCCGGCCCTGACCAGGTTCACGGTGCGACGTCGCACGGCGCCCCACCCGTCACCCGCCCGGTGCTGACCGCAGCGGACGGCGAGACTACCACGGGGGCAGCCCGGCGTCCGAAGCCTGGCTGGCGCCGACCCCGCCCGTCGGGAACGTTCTCGCATGTCAGCCTCCTCATGTACCTCCGTCGCGTGACGTCATGATGACGGAGCAAGGGTTTTGGGATTCTTCGCCCAAAACCCTTGACGCCCTGGCGTCCGGCCCGCATCGTTTCTTCACTACATCCCGTCTCTGTAGGTATGCACTGGTCGCAGTGAGGGTGGGACCGAAGGGGGATGAGGGTGCCGGGCCTGGTTCGCATTACGGTGTTGGCGCTGTGCTGGATGCTGGCCTGCGCCACCCAACTGCCTGCCATGGCACCCGCGTTCGCCCTCGTCGCGGAAGCCGACATCGCCCGCCAGGGCAGCCTGTTCTACCCCGCCCTCACCGCCTCGCGGCTGTTGCAGTCGCTCGGGAAGGGCAGTGAGCCCAATGATCGCGAAGACCGCTACCGGGTCGCGAGGAGGGACGCCGCCGAAGGCTCACCAGACGGGGACTCGCCCGGGGGCCGGTTCGCGTTCGGCGAGGAGGCAGACTCGTCCTTCCAGGCCGTCGGCGCGGGACCGGTGAGCGGACGGCCCACCGGGATCCCACCCATCGTCCTGGCCGCCTACCGCAACGCCGAACAGCGCTCCGGCGAAGTCGCGCCCGGCTGCCACGTCCCCTGGTACGTCCTGGCCGGCATCGGCCGCGTGGAATCCGGCCACGCCCGCCACGGATCGAACACCGTGATCACGCAAGACGGACGAGTGACACCGCCGATCATCGGCGCGCCACTGGACGGCAGGCCCGGCAACGCCGCCATCCGCGACACCGACGACGGCCGCTGGGACGGCGACACCGTCTGGGACCGCGCCGTCGGCCCGATGCAGTTCATCCCGTCCAGTTGGCGACTGTTCGGTCAAGACGGCAACGACGACGGGATCAAAGACCCCAACAACGTCTTCGACGCCACCCTGGCAGCCGTGGCGCACCTGTGCCGCTCCGGACCGGGCGACTATGACGACCCGGATCAGCTCGCCAGAGCCCTGTTCAGCTACAACCGCTCACACGACTACGTCCGCGTGGTCATGGGCTGGATCGCGACCTACGCGGGCACCGATCCCAGCGACCAAGGCGTCGTGACCCCGTTGCCGAGCCCGACCACCGCCCAGCGGCCATCACGGAAGCAGGTCGCCCACCAGCTGCCGGGCCAGACCCTGGGCGATGAGCGTCCGCCGCAGACGGTCCCCCCGACGCGTTCACCGCGCTCGAACCCGCCTGGTACGACGCCCAGCGGGGCGGGCGGCTCCACGAGTCCGAGTTCGCCCGCACCCAGCCCCACCACGAACCCCAGACCCAGTCCGAGTCCCAGCCCCACCACCAGCCCCAAGCCGAGCCCCACCACCAGCCCCAAGCCGAGCCCAAGCCCCAAGCCGAGCCCCAGCCCGAGCCCCAAACCGAGCCCGAGCCCCAGCCACAAACCCAGCCCGAGCCCCAAGCCGAGCCCAGAGCCCACGCCGACCAAGCCCCCAGTCGTCGTGGTCGTCGGGGGCAACGAAGATGACTTCTCCGATACGTGCGAGTGGCCGGCCACGGCGGAACTCGCCACAGCGCTCACGGACGCTGCGAACGAGCAAGACCGGGAAGTGCTGGACCGCTTACTCGCCGAGCTCGACGACCGCGATGAGGTGATCGGGAAGCTGTTGAGCTTGATCCCGCTCGGCCTGCACACCGTGCAGCTGACCTACGGCACCCTCGGCGACCCTGTCGACATCGCGCTCTTCGGTGTGCAGGAAGACGGGGGCGGCAAGGCCGAGGACCCGTGGGCCACCGGCACCATCGACTGCCGCGACCACCACTTCACCGGCCTGACTCCCGCAGCGGACTGACCGCCAGGCCGGGCGTCAGGCGGTGGGCTCACCGCCGTCCTGGAGCGCGGTAAGGGCATCCTCGACGGTGGCCACGCCCACAACCTGGAGTTCGCTGCGCGTCGGGACCGCCTCGATTGCGGCATCCACCTGGGGGGCGGGAGCAAGGAACACGTCCGCGCCGCCGCGCGCGGCGGCGATCACCTTCTGCTCCAGCCCACCGATCGGCAACACGTTCCCCGCATCGTCCACCGCCCCGGTCCCGGCGATCCGGCGGCCGCCGGCCAGGTCGGCCTGGTCGGCGATGTCGAAGACGGTCAGGGCGATCATCAGTCCCGCGCTGGGACCTCCGATGCGCCCGCTGTCCACCTCGACGCTGAAGGGCAGCTCGATGCGCGCCTCCACCGTTTCGGTGCCAATCCCCAATTGGGGCGCGTCGCGGGTGATCGCTCGCGGCGTCACCCGCGCGACGATCTCCTGGTCACCCCGTTGGACCAGCAGTTCCCGCTCGGGCTGCGCCGCCTGGGAATCGGTCAGCGCCGCGATCAGGTCCAGCGCCGTGGCCACCGGCCGTTCGTCGATGCCGACGATAACGTCACCGACCTCCAGGACGCCGTCCGCGGGCGCGTCGGGCAGCACCTGGACCACCCGGGTGCCGTCCCCGCTGAACGACCGGTAGCCCGCCGCCTCCAGCCCGATCCCCGCGGCCAGGTCGGCGCTGCGGGCGAACAACTCCCGCTGGTCGTCGAAGAAGGTCCTGGGCTGCTGTCCCGGCGGCACGACGCTCTGCACAGGGACCAGCGCCATGTCATCATCCAGCCAACCCCGCATCAGGTCAGCGGTGGAGGCCCGCCGGAGGTTGACCGCAGTCAGCAGGAAGCTGCCCTCGACCGGCTGGGCGTCGGGCGCGTCAACGCTGACAACCTCGGCGAGATCGAGTGGTGCGCGGGGCTGCTCCAGGAAGACCGGGAGCGGGACGATCAGGGACGCTGACAGCAGGGTGACCAGGGAGAGGGGCAGGAAGGCCCGGCGCAGGACGTCCATCAAGAGGCGACGTGCGTGACCAGGCTGGGGGTCAGCAGGCCGATCGGCGTCGTGCCGTTCATCACGAGCAGCATGTTGCCGGGCGCATCGGCGATCCGATCCAGCGCCTTGTCCATCGAGGCATCGGCATCGATCGTGACCTGATCCGCGGGGAATGCCACGTCGGCAACCGTCGTGGTCGGCCAGGCCCCGTCCGGCACGCGATCGAGTTGGGCGAGCGTGACCGCGCCGACCAATGGTGAGCCCACCGGCCAGAGCAGCGAAGGCCGGCTGGAGACCTGTTCCACGGCTTCACCAACAGCCAGGTTGGCAGCCAGGGTGGGCGGGACACTGCCCATGAGTTGGCGCACGGTCCGCTCGGCCAACCGCTCGCGCACGCGGGCCCTGCGGTGGGCATCGGTCGCCCCGCGCAGCAGAAAGAACCCGATCAGCGCCTCCCACAGCCCGCCGATCGGAAGCACGTCCAACCGCAGGAACCCGGCGATGCCGATCAGGATCAGGGAGAGCGCGAAGACCTGCCCGACCCGAGCCGCCCAGCGGGTGGCGCGATGCGGCCGCCTGGTGATGGCCCACAGCACCGAGCGCAGCAGGCGCCCGCCGTCCAGCGGGTAACCGGGCACTAGGTTGAAGATCGCCAGGAGCAGGTTCGTCCAGGCGATGTACCCCAGAACGGCCGCAGGCACCTGGTAGGGCTCGAAGAGCACGTACAGCAGGCCCGCGGCCGCGGCCAGCAGCAGCGAGATGAATGGGCCGATTCCGACGATCACGAACTCGTCGCGGGCACGGTCGGCCTCCCGCGCGGACTCGGTCACCCCGCCGAGGGCGAACAGCGTGATCCCCAGGACGGGGATGTCGCGGTCGAGGCTGGTGAACGCGTGACCGAACTCGTGGGCGAGGATGCTGGCGAAGAACAGCAGCGCGTAGGCCGCGGCCGCCACGATCACGACGGTCGTGGATTGGCCGAGCAGAGGCCCGCCAGCCGGCCGGGTGAGCTGACCGTAGACGATGAAGATCACAAGTCCCGCCATGAGCAGCAGCGAGACATCCGCGCGCACGGGGATGCCGCGCACGTGGAACAGGGTGCGAGCGCCGCCCAGGAACCCGGCGGATCGCGGCCGCTTAGGAGGGGCCTGGCGCTGGGTGTCACTCATCGAGATGCGGCTCCTTGGCCAGCCTCTGGCGCGGGCTCGTTATGGCTATACTGCCCCGAGCGGTGGAAGCCCGCTTCCGGAGTCGTCGCCTAGTCTGGCCTATGGCGCGGTCTTGGAA